>CAYOZW010000080.1:0-12946 GCA_964408495.1 uncultured Eubacteriales bacterium | reverse complement strand
TGTCGGTTGTCTCAAAAACGCAGATGACCGCGCCTTTTTTTGTCTTAGCCAGAGCATTGAAAAGCATCTTTTCCCATTCCCTGTGGTTGGAATAGGTGAGATCGAGAAAGGGGGCTTCCTTGAGCGCACCCTCGTTTAAGGCCCAGGTGTCGTTGGCTTCGCCGAGGGTGATGAAACTGCCCAGGAGCTTGCTGAGGTAGACGGAATAGATGAACGGATGGGAGATGGGCAGGGCCGGTTTCTCCGGGTCTATGTTCAGGGGGGTCATATACATTTCGAAGTGGGGTTCGAGTGAAGAGACGTAGAAACGCGCCACCGCCCTGACCTTCATCCCCAGTCCCGGCTTGAAGTCGACCCGGGTCCAGGGAGAGAACTCACCGATCCGCAGGCTGAACTGTTGTCCGGAAACGTCAATCTTGGCTTCCCGCTTCTCCCGGTGCAGTTCGATTCTGAGTGGGATCCGAATCTCCGAAGCGTTCTTGAGGAGGGAATTTTCCGGCCCGGATATATAGGTGTCCACCCGATCATCCTTGACCTCGACGGGGATGGCCACTCCGCCCTCGTGTTTCGTTATCTTGGCGTGGTCGGTGGTGTAAAAAGCGAACGTTCCCTGACTTCCCTTGAGGTCCGGCGCGCACATCCCGGAAAGAAGGTGACCGGAGAATTTTTCCGGGGGAAAGGTGATCGGCACGCGAAGGACGGTGCTGAAGATACCGGCATTTCCCAGGATCTTCCAGAAGGGCACGCTTTTCCTCATCCCCCGGATCTCTGGTTTGGATAGAGGGATGGCGTACTTGCCCAGGGAAAGAACCCTTTTAGGACGGCCGATATAGGCCGAAGACAAGTTGGGGAGGTAGGTTCGTGGGTCGCGGCTGAGAAAATCAAAGATATTGTGTTTGGAGGGCTCGGAGCCGGTCATGAAGGACGACCAGGCCACCGGCGAGATCGCCGGGGTCGTTGTCTGGAGGCGGGCGTAGGTCCCCTCTTTTTTGAGTCGCGAAAGATGGGGCAGCTTCCCCTCGCTCATGAATTTTTCGGCCAGGGTGGGCTCAAGCCCATCGAGTCCGATGATGACCACTTTGTCGACGAGCGCTCCCTTGATCGTCTTCCGTCCTTTGATCATCCGGATGAGCAAGCGAAAAGGCCAGGATAGGAAAGAAAACACGGCCAGGAAAAAGGTGAGGAAGAGGACAAGAAACGAGGAGAGGAAAGCAAACCCTGCACCCGGCCCGATGTAAGCGTGGGCGGGCAGGCCAAGGCAAAAGAAGAGCCCGATCACAATAAAGAACATTTTTGATTGGAGGTTTTTGTTCATGGAAAATGGCTCAAAAGATGGGAAGAAAGTTGACTGATCCTCAGGTCATCGGCCACTTTCCGGTCTGCCCAAAAGAAGGCGTCATCCCAGGTATGCATCCCTTCCAGGTTGGTCCGGCCGAAAACGGCCTTCTTCTTGACCGAACCCTTGAGGTCGAAACCGGGTTCGGACAAAACAAGCAGGTCGGGTCCCGAGGAGACAAACGGACCGGAATAGGTCTTTTCCGCATCAAAGACTTGGCGGATGACCGGGCGACCCTCAAAGGTCAACTCTTTGAGTTCCCTGGCAATTTTTTGTTTAAGCGCCGGCCGCTCGGCCGCAGTCACGGCGCCTTGAGGAAAACGGTCCGTGAGGTTGATATAGATCCGGTTAGGGTCCAGGGCAAAGGCGGCGCTGCCCGAGGCAATATCACCGAGTTCCCCGGGCGTCTCGCTTTTGAAGCGAAGAAATCCTTTTTCCTGGAGCCAGACGTTGAGATAGACTTCCTGCTGGATTTGACAGAAGCCATGATCGGAAAGGAAACAGAGGCCGGTAACGCTTCCAGTCAGGGTGCGGAAGGAACGGACAATCCAGCCGATGATCCGGTCCACCCGACGGTAGTAATCCAAGAATCGGGCATGAAAGGGATGCTTCTCACTGGCATAGGCGTTCCAGAGAAAATGATGGAGCCTGTCGGTTCCGGTGATGACGAACTCGAAATAGTCCCATTCCTCTCTCCAGAAGTGCTCGAGCGCCTTTTCCCGGCCCTCCAGGGTCGACTGCAATTCCTGCCAGAGAAAGGCATGGTCCTCCCGGGACTTCATGGTGTCGATATCGATGCGGTAGCCCAGCCGTTCAAGAACGTTTTTCTGGGAAGGGGGGAAGACGGCTTTAGCGAGGTCGAGGGCGACAAACCCGGCTATCAGAGCGCCGTTGAGGGGGCGGGCCGGGTAGGTTGAGGGCTGGTTGATGATGATCGATTTCCGGCCTTGTTTCCCCAAGATGTCCCAGATGGTTTCTCCTTTGACGTCGCAAAAATTTGGAAAACGCATCCCGTAAGAGTCTGGCTTGAGGTCGGTGAATCCGAAGATGCCGTGGGATCCGGAATCTACACCGGTCATGAAATCCGTCCAGGATACGGCCGAGATCTCGGGGAGGCTGGCCTTCATCTTGTGCAGGTGGCCGGTCTTGAAAAGTTCAGCCAGTGACGGCATGATCCCCCGGTCGGCCAGCTCGAGAATGAGAGAGTAGGGGACTCCGTCCAGGCCGACGACGCAGGATCGCGTTTTTTTCTTTTTTTTGAATAGGACCATGGCCAAAGGAAGATATTATACCACAATATCGATCGAGCAGGGCTACGGCTTGACGGGGTCGTCCCCGATGACAATCCGGGCATCGACGATCCTGCAGCCCTGTCCTCTCTCGTAGACAAGCAGTGGATTGATATCGAGCTCCTGGATGTCCTCGAAGTCGACGACCAGTTGGGACAATCTTTTCAGGCATTCGGCGATGGATTCCAGGTCATAGACGGGACCGCCCCGGAATCCTTCCAGGATCTTATGGGTCTTTGTCTTTCTGATCATCGCCAGGGCCGAATATTCTCGGATGGGCGCTAAACGGAAGGAGACATCCTCGAGGGCTTCGACATAGATGCCGCCCAAGCCGAACATCAGGACCGGTCCGAACTGGGGGTCCCGGCTCATGCCCAGGATGATCTCTTTTCCCGGGTGAGCCATTTTCTCGACGGTCACCCCAGCGATCCGGACGTCCCTTTTGTGACGGCGGACGCTCTTTAGGATATCCTGGTAGGCCCGCCTGACCTCCGCCTCGTCCTTGAGGTCGAGCCTGACACCGTTAAAATCGAACTTGTGGACGACTTCCGCCGAGGCGATCTTCAGGACAGCCGGGAAGCCGATCTTGCCGGCGGCTTCGACGGCCTCAGCCTCACTCCTGGCAAGCCGCGACTCGATGACTGGAAAGCGATAGGCCCGGAGAACGTCATAGGCTTCTTGCTCGAGCAGAAACCTCCGCCCTTCTTTCTTGACGGCAGCAAAGATCCTCTTCACCTTCGTCTTGTCGACGCGATAGCCCCGGGTGCGTGTTTTCGGTCGGCCGAGCCAGAGGGTGAACTTGGCCATCTCGGAGAGGACCCGGGCGGCCGATTCGGGGAAGCGGTAGTTGGGAATCCTGCCGCCTTCGAGAATCTCGATCCCCTTGGAGACATCAAAGACCCCGAGGAAACTGCAGACGACCGGCTTCTCGAATTCGCCGGCAACCTTCACCACCGCCGCCGAGATCTTTTCCACCTCGGTAAAGGCCGTGGAGGTGAGGATAACGATGGCCGAGTGGATCTGCCGGTCCATGAGGACGGACCTCAAGGCGGTTTCATATTGCTCGGCCTGGGCCTCGGCGACCAGGTCAACGGGATTGTTAAGACTGGCGGTCCTGGGCAAGACCCGGCGCAGCTTCGAAACGGTGAGCCGGCTCAGGGGAGAGATGTTCAACCCATGGCGGATACAGGCGTCCGTGGCCAGGATCCCCGGCCCGCCGGAGTTGGTGACGATCCCGACATTGAGGCCTTCGGGCAGGGGCTGTTGAGAGAATCCTTTGACGTAATCGAAGAGCTCCTCGAGCGTTTCCACGCGCAGAACACCCGACTGCTCGAAGATAGCGTCGTAAACTCTGTCTGACCCGGCCAGCGAGCCGGTATGAGAGGAGGCAGCCCGGGCGCCCGGCATTGTCCGTCCGGCCTTGAGCGCGATGATCGGTTTGGGCCTCTTGGCAGAGCCGGTAGTCTCCCGGGCAATCCGCATGAATTCGCGCCCGTCGACCAGGTCCTCGAGGTACATCAGGATGACATCGGTCTTGGGGTCGGACCTGAGGTAGGTGAGGAGTTCATTCTCTCCTACGCCGGCTTTGTTCCCCATGCTGATGAACTTGGAGAAGCCGATATTTGCTTCCTGGGCGTAGTTGAGCACGGCCACACAGAGCGCACCGCTCTGGGAAATGAAGCCGATGTTTCCCACCTTCGGCATGTCGGTGGCGAAGGTCGCGTTCATCTGGGACAGGGGGTCCGTGTTGATGATGCCCAGGCAGTTCGGCCCGACCAGCGCGATGTCATATTTGCGGCTGACCTCCAGTACGCGTTCTTCCAGCGCGACACCTCTCCCCCCGCTCTCCTTGAAGCCAGCGCTGATCACAATGGCGGCTTTGATCCCCATTCTTCCGCAGTCTTCGAGTACGGAGGAGACGAACCGGCTGGGGACGATGATCACCGCCAGGTCCACGTCGTCAGGAATCTCGAGAACACGGGGATAGCACTTGAACCCCAGGACACTCGAGGCCTGGGGATTGACCGGAAAGATGATCCCCTGGTAGCGGTTCATCAGGAGACTGGCGAGCAGGGAATGCCCGACGCTTCCGGGCCGGCGGGAGGCGCCGATAACGGCAATCGATCTTGGATAGAAGAGCGAATCGAGACCGGTCATAGCCTATTTCTGATCCAGACCTACGGCTTTGAGGATGTGCTCGAGAAATACGTCTTCGGGCACAGCTCCCTCGACGAAGACGGTCTCGTTGATGACCGTCTTGGGCACGCCGAAGACGTGGTATTTCTGGGCGAGGTGTGGAAATTCTGTGGATTCGACCATTTCTCCGCGGACCCGGGGACTTTCCATCGCGCACTGATGAGCCAGTCGTACGGCCATTGTGCAGTAAGGGCAGGTGGGGGTGACGAAAACTTGGATCCGGACATCCTTTTGGAGCGCCTGGAGGGCTTCGCGTGTCTTAGGGCTCAAGGCTGTCCGGCCTTTAGAGACATCACTGATGGCTTCGATGAGGCTCATGAATTCGTATCCGGAAGGAATCCCGTAGAATCGAATGCCATAATCACTCCCATTCTTGATAACCAGCGCCGGGATTTTGTCGATGCCGTGTTCCTTGACTTTGTCCTCGTCGGCCGTGAAATCATAAACGGTCAGGGTGATCTTTTCCGAGAGACGGCTGACCTCCTCCAGAAGATGTTTGGTCTCCTTGCAAAAAAGGCATTCCTGTCCCTTGAGATGATCGGGGACGATGAGGCGACTGGCCTCCTGGGTGAAATAAATGAGGTTGACCGGACTGGCGAGTTCCGCTTCGAATTTTTTCTGGGTCGCCTCCCGGACCTCTTTGTTCAGCATATCCATAAGGATTCTCCTTTCTCTTTTTCCATTTTAGACGCAACGAGGGGCAAAATCAAAGGACCGCGGGCGATTCGCTGGAGAAAAAGTAGCGGCCGCTGCCGACGGTGAAAACCATATAGGGGCCGGCTTCTTTAGGGCCCAAAATCTCGGACGGAAGGTTTTGCGCCTGGCCGTTTCTCCAGATCACCGTGCCGCTTTCTTTAACCAGGCTTCCGCTGGACGTTCCGGGAATATGGACCTCCGCCCGGGTGCCGACGGGGATACGCGCCGCAAGCTCGAAGCGATTCTCCGTTTTCCGCCAGGCGGCCTCGGCCATCCCCCGGACGGTCAGGACTTTGGCCGAAGCTTCGTTGAGTCCGGCGCAGAGCAAGGGGAGGATGACCATCTTCATCCACCCTGGAGCGACACACCTCAGCCCGGCCACGGCGCGGTAGAGCCAGGCATCGATGCTTCCGAGCATAATGTGATTGTGAGAATTCATTCCGCCGCCGGTAAGATTCTCCCAGCGTTCCCAAAGGGTCGTGGCCCCGGATTCGACCATGAAACCCCAGCCTGGATAGGTCCGTTGGGTGGCCACCCGGAAGGCGGTCTCCCCGTAGCCGTTGTCGGTCAGGACGTCGAGCAGGTAGCGTGTTCCAAGGATCCCGGTGTCGAGGTGATAATCCCACTCCGTGACAACGCTGTCGAGCAGGCGGGCGATGACTTTGCTCTTCTTGTCTTCAGGGACCATATCCAGGGCCAGGGGCAGCACGTTCGAGGATTGGTCGGGGCTTTTGTCGGCCGGCCCGACCCGGAAAGCAGCGTATTGATCGTCGGCCAGGAACCTGGCGTTAAAGGCGATTTTGACGGCTTCGGCCAGCCTGGCATAGTCCCGGTGGTCGTCCGTCCGGCCCAAGATCCTGGCGATGTCGGACAACAGAACTGCCGCCCGATAATAGCACCAGGTCGAAGTCAGTTCGAGCGGAGTTTTTTTGGGAACAACACTGCCGGGCGGACACCAGTCGCCGTATTTGCCGAGATTCAGGATGATCGAGTTTTCCGCGTGCGCGCGGAGATGATCAACATATCTTTTCATCCCCGCATAATGCTTTTGAAGGACACGTTCGTCCCCGAAGTATAAAAACATCAGCCAGGCCAGTTCCAGATAAGCGATCCCCCAGGCTGGGTCGGCCGGGTAAAGTCGCTCAATGTAGGGCGGGACGACATCCGGGAGACTGCCGTCCTCTTTCTGGGCCAAGCCGATGTCATCCAGGCACTTGCTGTAAAAAGAGGACATGTCGAAATTGAGAATAGCCTCCTCGGCCGAAAGATGGGCGTCCCCCAGCCAGCCGTGCCGTTCGTCTCGCTGAGGGCAATCCGTCGGGATACTCATCAGGTTGGAAAGTTGACCCCAGATGATGTTTTGATGAATTCTATTGAGAAGAGGATGGGAACAACGGAACTCCCCGGTCCTCTCGACATCGCTATGAACGAAGCATCCCTCCAGGGCGTCAGGCTCTGGCTCTCCGGGAAAGCCCTCGACCTCGGCATACCGGAATCCGTGGTAGGTGAACCTCGGTTCATAGACCTCCCGGCCCTGGCCCTTCAGGATGAAGATGTCAGTGGCTTCGGCATTCTGATTGGGCAGGGCATTGAGCGTGCCGTCCTCTTTGAGCAGTTCAGCATGACGAATCCGAATCTCCTGTCCCCGCTGTCCCTGGGCTTTGAGTCTAACCCAGCCCGAAAAATTCTGGCCGAAATCGAAGACATACGCGCCCGGACGCGAGTTCCACATCCGGACAGGTCGAAGCGTCTCAGTGAGGCGGATCGGAGGAAGCACCTGTGGGGCGAGGGGGGGGCCGGAAACGACCTCCGCCTCTTCCCAAGTCGTGTCATCAAATCCCGGTGCGTCCCAGCCCTCCCATTCAAGCCTGGCGTCATAGCGCTCTCCCATGTAGAGGCCGTTCTCAAGAAGCGGTCCCGAATTGACTTTCCAGGTTTCATCGCTGCCGACGCGGTCGGTCAACTCATCCTCCAGCTCCAGATGAAGCTGGAGGAGAAGCCGGGGCTTGCCATAGCCGTAGTTCTTGATGTACCGGCCGTTGCCGAGGATGACGGCCACGGCATTCCTTCCTTGGATCTGAGCGGTGACATCAAAAACAGAATAAAGGGCGGTCTTCCGGTAATCAGTCTGGGCAGGGTCGAGGACATGATCTCCCACCTTGCTCCCATTGAGCCGGAGCTCGTAATAGCCGAGCCCGCAGACATACGCCCGGGCGCGGCGGACAGGCCCCCTGAGCTCGAACTCCTTGCGCAGGTAAACGGCAAGGCTCTGGACGAAATCACCGGAATACACTCCCTGCATCACATTCCCGCGAGAAGTGAACTCCGCCAGCTTTTTCCGGCTGATCCACTTGGCCTTCCAGTCCCTCTCCAGGAGCAGGCCCATCTCGAACCAACTCGTTTCGCTCCAGGGGCTGACGTTTCCCTCCTCGTCCCACCAACGGACCTGCCAAAAATAGGATTTTCCGCTCCATAGCGGCGCCCCATCGTAGACGATGCCTGAACTCCGCGGAGACTCCACCTTTTGGCTGTCCCAGTAATCCCCCACTCCGTTCTGCAGAAAATCTCGCTCCGGGGAGACGATGACCTGGTAGGCAGCCTGTCTGGCTCCGCGACGGGGATGTTCTGGCACCCAGGAAAACCGTGGCGTCCCGGTGCCCAGCCCGATCGGATTTTCCAGGTATTCACAGCGCAAGCGCAGAGGAGGGAGTGGATTCATTTTCTTTTGTCCTTTCAGGCTAACTGCCGGGAGAATTTTTCAGAAACAGGCCTCCTCTCGGCCGGGAGCGCCGGTTCAGATGGCCCGGGCCAGGAAATAATCGGCCACTCGAATGCCGTATTTATCCGGGTCGAGGACCTTGACGATGGTCCGAAGGAATTTGTTGGTCTCCGGGTCGACTTCGTTCAGGTCAACGATTTTGCCGTCTATCTTGTTCCCCGAAGCGTCGGTAATGAGCTTAACTCTCGGCCGCAGCAGCAGGGCGCTATCCGGATCATTATCGACTACGATGGCCAGTTCCAGGCTGTCAAGGCCAACCAACGAGCCGACGGGATAGACGCCCATCATCTTGATGAATTCCCGAAGGAGAATAGGATGGAACTCCTTGCCGCTCTGGGCCTGCATCATGGCTAAGGCTTCGTCCCTCTTAAAATGCTTGGTCCTGTAGACTCGCGGGGTGGTGACGGCGTCGAAAACATCGGCAATCTTGACGATCTTGCTGAACAGGTTGATCGACTGTTTTTTGAAATAGCGGGGATAGCCGGTCATGTCCTCCTTGATGTGGTGTTCCAGGGCGACTTGAAGCGCCTGGATGGGAAGATTCTTGAATTCTTTGAATCGGACTAGCTTTCCCGCACCCTGACAGGGATGCTTTTCGATGATTCCGCGCTCACGTTCATCGAGCTTCCCCGGTTTATCCAGGATTTCCTTCGGGGTATCCAATTTGCCGAAGTCATGGAAGAAGGCGCTTATCCCCAGGTCGACGAGCTCGTTCCGGTCGAACCCCAACCGTTTTCCCAGAGCCACAGAGAGGATGCAAACGTTCATGGAGTGATTGAGGGTGTATTCATGGAAGTTTTTGATATTCGTCATGCCCTGGAGGAAGGACTCATGATCGGAAATGTGGTTGAAAATCGACTGCATCAGACGGCGGGTTGTGCCCAGGTGGATCTTGTCCTTGCCGATCCCGCTCTCGAATGCTTCTTCAAGGTGGGTCATCCCGAGGAAAAAAACCTTGGCGGCGGATTCCTCCTTGCTTCTGTTCAGGTCGGAAGGAAGCATTTTATCAACAACGATGTGCTGCACACCCCTTTTCCGGGCCTCGGCGATCAAGGCATCATAGGGATGGCCGGCTTGAGAATCCGCCTTTGCCCAAATGACCATCATGGCCCCGAGTTCACTTTCGGTGACTTCGGGTTCGAATTTAATCGCTCCCATCTGATTCTGGCGAAACTCCTCGAGGACGAACTTGAAAAAATGGTAATTGGCAAATCCGTACTTGAGTCGAATGTTATTGAAGAACAGGGTGTTCCCCCGGACCGTGAATGATGCTTCTCCGGAATCCCTCAGGGCTTCCCTGAGGAGCGTCAGGAGGCGCGTCACCTGGCGCCGGAAAAGAAGGTTGTTCGGCTCATATATGCGGGCCCCCTTGAGGATGACATTCAGACGGGTGACCATTTCCACAGCCAGATTGTGGAGAGCTTTGATCCTTTCAGCATCGGTCCGGTCTTCGTGGGGGGGGATCATTGCGGCATCCTTCCTGTGAAGGTGACGGGAACTTCAGACCTGGTCTGAAGAACATGGAGACAGGCAGTGCGGATCTTTAGGTTGCGGCGCTTGCTCCCTTCCTTCAGGATGTCCAGCGACATCGGTCGCTTCATCTTCGCCAGCGCGGAGACGGCCTGGAGACAAAGATCGGTATGTCTCGGGCTCGGCAGGAACGGGACCTTCTTAAGGATCCGGGCGAGAAATGCACAAGCCTCTTTGCTGTCGCTCCGGCCGAGAAAATCGAAGAGCGCTTTTTTCTCGGCGGCCCCTTTTTTGGAGAACGTCTTTTGGGAGATAATCCCAGTGATATGAGAGATGACCGATCCATCCTCAGTCTTTTTCAAGTTATCGATAGCGGCTATCCGGATGTCCTCGCCCGGGTCCGAGAGGAATCCCAGCAGGACCTTGTTGGCCGCTTCGTCGGTGATCTTTCCGAGCGCTCTGATGGCGGCCAGCTTGATGGCCGGGTTCTTATAGCTCACCACATTGGCCAACAGAGCAATGAGCCGTCTATCATGGCTCTCTCTGAAGAAGCGGATGATCTCTTGGCTGAGGGCCGGTCTTGATTCCTGGATGAGAGTGCCCAGTTTCTGGATATCATCCCGCCCGATATTGATCAGTATCTCCATGGCATTCTCGCGCCATTCCACGCTCCGGAGCTTCTCATAGATGTCGGCGAGGAGATTGGCGGCTTCTGAACCGAATAATTTCAAGTAGGCAAAAAGTCCGTCCAGGTCCTTGAGCGACCTGAGGTCGAGGTTTGCCTGAAGCTCGACCAGAACGCTCTTTCTGTTCAACATGCTGAGGACACTGCTGATCAGCTCAGTCTTGGGTTTGTCTTTATTAGCTAAGCGGTCCCTGATTTCGGAGAGGGCGCGGATCAGGGCCGCCGCTTTGGCGAAATCTTTTTTGGCCATGATGTTCTGGTGGTATTGCTCCAGGACATCGACAAGCGCCGGGAACTGGTCCGCCCGCTCTTCGAGATAGATCAGCTCCACCATCAGGTTGAGATATTCATCTTCCGGGGAGGCTTGACGGCTGGACTGGAGGAGAACCTCGATTTCCTTGACCCTAGCGTCTTCAGAAGAAGCCCTCTGGCTCGATATTCCTTCCTCGGGAAGGTTTTCAGGAGGCTTCGTCTCGGACGCGGACAAAGTCTTGCCCTGACTCTTCATGTCCTCCAGGTCTTCGGCGTCGAGCTCGATCCGGCCCTGGCGGAGACTGGTCTTATCAATCCTTGGCCGCAGGGAGGGGCGGCCGACGCCGATCTTTGTCTCCAAGAAATCGTCAGGAGCGAGGTAGCGGATGTTGGCGAAATCCTTCTCCCAGAGGGCGGTGACGATATCGCCATCTTCCGGAGGGAGCTGGGAAACGGCCCGCATCGTCTCCAGGAATTCACTGATCTCCTCCCTGGTCAGCCCTTTGTAGAAATAGAGCTTTTGCATGCCGTCCTTGAAGAAAAAGAAGGGAAGGCTCTTCACCGGATGGGGGTCCTCGTAGATGATCTCTCCTCCCAGGGTGAAGGCGTATTCTTCGATGCCGAGCTCCAGTTTTCCGTATTCGTCGAGGTATTTGCTCAGGCGCTCGTGGAGCTCGGAAACAAAATTAACGACCGTCTGATGGTCCGCGGGGAAGAGCTTGGTCGCAGAGATGGCATTGACCAACACGAGGAAAATTTCTTTGGCCTTATCCCTCTGGCCGGGATCGACGGAAAACGTCTTTTTATTAGCCATCGTTGCCCATTCTAGTCATTTAGTCGCGCTCAGGTCAATTCATCGGCGACGACCGCTATCCGACAATCGATCAACGCTTGCTCTGGACGGCCCTCTCGTAATCCTTGACCAGGCCGGACAATTCCTCGTCGGTGGGAACACCTTGGCGGAGGCAGTGATAATCCCAGACGGCTCCGCCGGGCAGCATCTTGGCCGCTTCGAAGAAAGCCAGTCGGCGAAAATAATCACCGTCCGCCTCGGCTTCCCGGAGTTTCTTTTCGGGTTCCAGGAGAGCCAGCAAGATGCCCTTAAGGGTTGCCCGCGCTCCGACAGCCAAGGCGCCGACTCGGTTCATCGAAGCGTCGAAGAAATCAAGGGCCAGGTGGGTCTTCTTCAGGGCCCCGCCGCGGACGAGCTCCGCGGCTATCCGCTTCAGTTCATCATCGAGGATGACGACGTGGTCGGAGTCCCAGCGGACAGGCCGGCTGAGGTGAAGGACGAGCTCAGCGAAGAACTGGAGGAGGGCCGAAAGCTTGTCGGAGACGGATTCTGTGGGATGGAAATGGCCGAGGTCCAGGCAGACCATTTTTCCCCTGGAAAGGGCATAGCCGATATAGAATTCATGGGATCCGACGACATAGGCTTCACTCCCGAGCCCAAAGAGCTTGCTTTCCAAGGAATCCTTGATTTGGGAAGGGCTGTATTCGGTCCGGAAGATCTCGTCCAAGGATTCTCTGAGGATAGCGCGATGAGTCCAGCGGTCGAAGGGCTCATCCTTAGATCCATCGGGGATCCAGATGTTGTGAATACAGGCCGCTTGGAGCTCACGGCCTAAGAAAGCGGCGATCTTGCGGCAGCGCTTGAGATGCTCGATCCAGAACTCCCGGATCCCTCGGTCCCGGCTGCTCAGGGTGAAGCCGGCAGCCGCTTGGGGATGGGCGAAACAAGTGGGGTTGAAATCTAGCTTCACGCCCGAGTCCTTCGCCCAGGACAGCCAACCGTGGAAATGGGCCGGCTCGATTTCATCTCTGGACACATCTCTATCGCCGAACTCGCCGTAGATTGCGTGGAGGTTGACGCGGTGCTTTCCAGGGATCAGGGCCAGGGCCTTCTCGAGGTCCTGGCGGAGCTCGCCGACGTTTCTGGCCCGGCCGGGATAGTCTCCGGTCGCTTGGATACCACCGGAAGAAACCGGCCCTTCTGTCTTTTCGAAGCCACGGACGTCATCCCCCTGCCAGCAGGGGAGAGAGAGGGCCAGCGAACCTAAGGCGTTCAGGGCGGCTTCCGGGTCGACTCCCAGCGCCGCATATTTTTCTCCGGCCATGGAAAAAGTTTTCTCGATAATCGCTGTGTTCATGTTCCATCCTCCCCGGCGCTCAGCCGTCTTAAAGGGCGGTGATATCTCGGAATCTCCTATAGGCCCGGTCCCAGTCGGCCCGGCCGGATGGCT
>CAYOZW010000079.1:0-13052 GCA_964408495.1 uncultured Eubacteriales bacterium | reverse complement strand
ATGATCATCGGGATCGTTCCGCTGGCCATCCAGGCGCCGATGAGAACGCCGACACAGAGCATGATCAGGATGGCGGGCATGGCCTTGCCGATGCTGTCAACGATGCCTTTCTGCATGTCCTCCCAACGGAATTTCAGGAGGACACCCAGACAGCCGGTCAGGAAGGCCGCCGCGATCAGTAAAACCTGGGGCCGGATCTGGTAGACACCATAGCCGACACCGAGGAGGAGGGCCATGGCGATGATCGGCAGGATGGCGACGCCCAGGGATGGAGTCTTCGGCCGGCTCATGGTCAATTCTTCTCGGCAGGGCTGAAGGTGCCCAGGGCGATGACCTTCCCATCGGCCACCATCCGCCGGCCGAGCGCCAGGACATCCATGGGCTCGAGTTGATCATTGAAGATGATCAAATCGGCGTCATTCCCCGGAAGGATCGCTCCTTTGCCCGTGAGCTTATAGAATGCGGCGGCGTTCGTTGAAAAGAGTCTGGCCGCGTCTCCGATGCCGACGATCTTCTGTTGGACCAACAGGCGGAAAGTCCTGATCAGGTCCTGCTGCGTGGCGATGGTCAAGCGGACAAGCTGGCCGTCGGGGCCGAAGACCGGCAGACTCCCGTTGCTGTCCGAACTGATGGTCAGCCGGGTCAATGGGACCTGACGCTTCAAACAAAGCGCGACAGCCTTCTCGACACTGACGTCGGTGCTTTCGGGATCAGGGTCTGGACCGACGGTCAGGTCCAGATATCCCCCGGCCGCCGCCCAACGGATCGATTCCTCGAACAGTTCAGGGTTCCGGTTAACATGGGTCGGGATGACCTGGGTGGGCGGAATCTCGGTTTCGCGGCTGAGCCGGAACAGAATCTCCAGCCGCCGCGGTCCGTCGCCCAGATGGAGATGAAGGACTCCGGCCTTCCCTCCGAGCATCCCGCCGACCCGGCACTCGGCGGCCAGCCGGGAGATCTCCTCGAAGGTCGGCTGGGAGGAACGGTGGTCGGAGACGGCGATCTCTCCCGCCCCAACCACCTTGTCGATGAGGACGAGGTCGGAGCGGACGCTGCCGGTGATGGTCCGGGGAGGGATTTCGTAGGAACCGGAAAAGATGAAGGTCGTGATCCCTTCGGCCTCCAATGCCTTGGCCTTGGCCAGCAGGGATTCCATGTGCCGGGTGACTCCATCGGTCCCCAGGCAGCCGATGACCGTGGTCACGCCGCAGGCAACGATATCTTCGATCCGGATTTCTGGAGCCCGTGTCGCCGGACCGCCCTCCCCTCCGCCGCCCAGGATGTGGACGTGGCTGTCGATAAAGCCGGGTAATACCGGCTTGCCCGCGGCTTCGATAATCGTACAGGGCACTCCGTCAACCCGGATTCTACCGGGGGCCTCGACGGCGGCGATCATTCGACCGGTCACCAAGATATCCCTTTGTCCCAAAGGCTCGGGGCCGAAGACGTTGCCGTTCTTGATGAGCGTGATCATGCGATCCTCCCGTGAAAAAACGGCCCTAAATTATCATGATACCTATCCGATGACAAGCCAACTTGGGATGCATTGAAAAATATGTGCTCTTTATGGTAAGCACGGGGTGCCTTCCCGAAGCTCCCGGAACGGAAGGAGGAACGGGCGGTCCTTTTCAATTCGGAGACCATTTGATAAAATACAAAATGCCTTCATCATGACCAATTTCGAAGAAGAACTGAGACGCATCGAGCCCACCATCCAGCGCTGGCTGGCCATTGCCATGCTGGGGAAGAAAATCGAGGTCAGGGGGGAGGAGAATTTCGTCCGCGAGGGCCCCAACATCATCATCGGCAACCACTGCGGGGCCTTCAAAGATGTTGGGACAGTCTTTAAAATCCGGCCACGCATGGTCTATTTCACCGCCAACAAGGCCATCTTCAACCGCGAGGATTTCGACTCCCTGATCCGCAAGCATTTGCGTCGCCACCTCAAGGAATTCGGCGGCATGGCGAACTCGGTCCTGAGGCCGATCAAATACCTCTTCATCCGCTTCGTCTCTTCGAACATCGCCCGGGTCGGGACCATCCCCGTCGACCTGGAGTCGAGCAAGCGCGAAGCCATGAAGCTGTGCGTGAATTATCTGTTGAAAGGCCGGGCGATCATCGCCCTCCAGGGCCGAGGACGGGTTGTCCCCGGTGCTCCCCATCCCTATGTCACCCCCTTCCGGCGGGGAGCCTCGCTATTGGCCTATCTCCTTTACAGCGAGCACGGCATCTCCGTTCCGGTCACTCCGCTGGCCATGTTCGGCACTCAGAAGCCCTGGGGGATCCCGAGTCGGATCCGGGTGAGAGTGGTGGAGCCGATGTTTATCCGCCCCTATATGGGCGGCGATTTCGGCCGGACCGTCGAGGAATTCAAGAACGCTCTCGAATCACGGGTGAAGTCCCTTTTTTACGAGTTGATAAAGGCTTAAATACAAAACCGTCCATCCTTGATGATTATCCGGCCATCGGCCCGGATGGTGACTTTTTCCACGAGCGCGTCGTAGTGGTGCCGGCTGCTGTTGCGCCCGAGTCCGTAGGAGTCGCCGATGGCGAAATGCGCTGTCCCGAAGGCCTTCTCCGCTTCCAGCATATCGGCCGAGAGGCGGGCTTTCCGGTTCGTCCCGATCCCAAACTCTCCGATGACCTTTCCCGTCTCGTCGCTCCCGATATTCCGCAGAACGGCCGCCACTCCTTTTCCGCTCCATTTCGTTAGCCGGCCGCGCCGGAACTCCAGGGCGCCTCGGCCGAGCTTGTCGTCGATCAAGCTGAGAACGATTCTTCCCTCGAAACTCTCCTCCACCGGGGCCGTGTAGCATTCTCCGGCGGGGAGGTTGCCGTGAGCCCCTCGGCGGCTGATATCTCCGCTGCTGGCCACCCATCTTCTCCCCTTGACGCTGAACCGCAAGGCTGTTCCCAGAGGATTTTCCACCTCGACCGCGGCGGCCCCGCGCAGGCGAAGGATAACCTTTTTGGTGAAGAGATGCAGTTTTTCGTAGTCGATGTCGATCAGGCGCTCCATCATGTCACGACTGATACCCGGCATCATCAGAATCCGCCCGGACGACATTCCTGTTTTGACAAGATAACTGCGGAAAGGCTTCTCTTTCAGGCGCGCCTCGAGGGTGTAGATGATGCAGGTGGCCTTCTCGGCCAGCGTCCGGAGCAGCCGGGTCGGCTGGGTGACCGGTCGGAGCGTTTCGGGCATCAGGTAGGTGGTCGTTTCCGCGCCGGCCCGACGGATCCAGAAAGCCAATGCCTTGGCGATATCCAGCTTAGGCTCGTCCGTGACCAGCAGGACGCTCTCGCCCTTCCGCACTTTGAGTGACTGCCGAATCGCCCGCCCGGCGGCCCGATGGAGTTTATCCATGGTCTCCTCCTCTGGGGGCGAGGTCCCGACGGAGCGGGCTTACTCCCGGGCTTCGTAGCGGGAGAGGATATCGTTATTGATCTGCATGAGCAGGTTATAGTTGATCTTGACCTTTTTTTCTTCCCGCAGTTTTCCGATGTAGGCCTGAAGGAATCTATTCTTTTTGGTTTCGAGATAGTTCGTCAGCTCGGTCTGCTTGTTCTTCTCGAATTCCTCGCGGTCGACCTCTTTTCGTTCCAGGACCCGGAGCAGGGCGTATCCGCTGGCGAAATCGATAGGCTCGCTTGTCTGGTTGAGGGGAAGCGAAAAAGAGAGCCGGTCGATCTCCGGGCTTTCTCCGATGACGCCGAGGTACTGCTCTCTCTTGTGCTCGGCGACCGACTTGTATTCAAGGCCGAGCTGGGAAGCCATCTCGTCCCAGTTCTTGCCGTCCAGCTTGGCCCGGGCCTCCTGGATTTTCTGAAGAGTGAGCTCCTTCTGTTTGCTGGTCCGGAAATCTTTCTCGACGTCCAGTCTCACTTCCTCTAGCGCGGCCTGTCTCGGGGCTTCGACCGCCTCCAGTTGGACGATACCGGTTCCCGTGTAGGTGTAGATCGGAGAAGAGATCTCTCTGTCTTTGAGCTCGAAGAGCGCCTGGGCAATCGAGCCCGCCGGGTCGATGCTCCCCAGCGCTTGTCCCTGTTTTAATAGGCCGGTGTCCCTGATTTTAAGATCGATCTTCTGAGCCCCCACGTCCAGGCTCTTTTCTCGGCGGGCACTTTTTTCGAGTTGGCCGATCCTCTGGGCGGCCAAGTCCCTGGCCTTCTGGTCCTCGAGGATGCCCTTGATGCGGACCGTGACCTCGTCCAGCGTCGGGGTCCTTTCAGGGTTCTTTTCAGTGACCATAAGGATGGCTAAACCGTCGGTTGTTTCGATGATTCCGCTGAGCTCGCCAGCGGATAGGCTATCGACGGCCTCCCTCTCCTTGGAAGTGAGGCGGCGCCATTCGTCGGTGCCCCAGTCCCCGCCATCCTTGGCCTTTTCGTCCTGGGAGGATGTTCTTGCGACCTGAGCAAAGTCGGTTCCCGCTTTTAGACGATTCAGGATGGCCTCGGCCTCCTGCCGGAGAACAGCCGGGTCCTTAGCCGCGGCGGAAAGAAAGACCCGGCCGACCCTGGTCCTCCCAGGTTCCTTGAACTGGTCGAGGTTGTCCCGGTAGTACTTTTCTATGTCCGCCTCGCTGACCTCGACCTCTTTCTTGAGCTCGTCGGTTTGCACGAAAACGTAGGATCCCGTCCGCCTTTCGGGCAAGGCATAGCGCTCCTTGTTTTTCTCGAAATAGGCTTGGACATCCGCCGCCTGGAGTTCCTGCTCGAAGGGAACCTTGCTTTCCTCGAGCAGAAGGTACTCGATCTTAGCGCTCTCTGTCTGCTTTCGATAGTTCTCCCAGATCTCTTCTGGAGTGGCGGTCAATCCGGCGGTGAGGAACTGGATCACTTTGTTCAGGACGATCTCCTCCTTCAGGTTTTCCTCGAACTCCGAGATGGACATCCGGTTGTAATCTAGGATGCGGCGGTATTCGTCGTAGCCGATGAACTTCCCGTCCCGCTGGAAGAGGGAGACGATGCGGTCCCGGATTTCCTGATTGGAAGCGCTGATCCCCATCTCCCGGGCCCTGCGGAGAAGCAGCTTCTGCTGGACCATCTGCTCGAGGACCTGCTGGGGGATATTCAACTGCTGGATGAAACTCTTATTCAAGGTCCGGAATTCTTTCTGCAGGGCTTCCAGTCGGTTGCGCAAGGCTTGATAGTAGGATTCAGTGGCAATGCGGTCCCTGCCCAGAAAGGCGATCGTATCCTCCTGGGCCTTTTCTCCCAGCCGGCCCGCTCCGCCCCAGATGGCAAAGATGGAAATGATGAAGGTGGCGATAACGATCCACAGAGTGGGGGCCAGGGCCTTGACGTTCTTTCTCATCGTCTTTAGCATGATCTTACCTCAAACACACGCTCGGATTTTCCATCGGTTGGTGAGCTCAGGACTCTTTCAACAGATTCCGGGCGATGACAAGTCGCTGGATCTCTGAGGTCCCCTCGTAGATGGAGAGGACTCGGGCATCCCGGTAGACCCTCTCGATCGGGTACTCCTTGGAATATCCATAGCCGCCATGAATCTGCAAGGCCAGGTAAGCGATCCTATTGGCCGCCTCGGAGGTGAAGAGCTTGGCCATGGCGGCTTCCTTGGTGAAAGGCAGTCCCCGGTCATAAAGGTTGGCCGCGCGGTAGGTGAGGAGGCGGCCAGCCTCGATCTGTGTCGCGATATCGGCCATCATGAACTGGAGGGCTTGAAATTCTGCGATCTTCTTGCCGAAGGCCTGGCGCTGCTTGGCGTAGCCGACGGCCAGATCGAGGGCTTGTTGAGAGAGCCCTACGGCTTGAGCGGCCACCCCGATGCGGCTGCGGTCGAGCCCGGAGAGGGCGATGGTCACACCCCGGCCCTCTTCCCCCAGCCGGTTCACTGCCGGAACCCGGCAATCCTCCAGAGCGACCATGGCGGTCGGGGAGGAGTGGAGCCCCATCTTTTCTTCGATCTTGGATATCTTAAAACCGGGAAAGCCCTTCTCTACGATGAAAGCGCTCAGTTTCGCCTTCCCGTCGGCGCCCTTGACCTGGGCGAGGACGATCAGAGCATCGGCATCGTTTCCGGTGGTGACCCAAGCCTTGGTCCCGTTGAGGACATATTCATCGCCCGACCTCACGGCCTTGGCCTTGAGGCTGATAGCGTCCGACCCGGCTTCCGGTTCGGTCAGGGAAAAAGCGCCGATGATCTCACCCCGGGCGGCCGGGGGAAGGTACTTCTGCTTCTGCAGGTCCGAGCCAAACCTCAAAATAGATCCGCAGAAAAGAGAGGCATGAACGCTGACAATGATACAGACGGTCGCCGAAACCCGGGCCAGCTCTTCCAGGGCTAAGATGAATGAAAGATAGTCGGTCCGGCTGCCCCCGAGCTCCACAGGAACGGTTATCCCCAAGATTCCGATCCCGGCCAACTGAGTGATGATCTCCCGGGGGAATGCGTGTTGGTCCTCGCAAACCCCGATCCTGGGCGCGATTTCCTTCTGAGCGAAATCCCGGACGAGCTCCCGGAGCATGAGCTGGTCTTCGTTCAGCTCGAAGTTCATCGTTTTCTCCCGGGCCGCCGGCCGGCTTTTTGAAAAAGAGGCCACAGCCGACCATAGGTGCCCTCCAGGTCCTCGGTCAGGACTCGAGTTTGGCAAACCAGGGGCATGAAATTCGAATCGCCGTGCCAGCGGGGGATGACGTGGAGATGGTAGTGGTGGACCACCCCGGCTCCGGCGCTCTGGCCGAGATTCATGCCTGCGTTAAAGCCGTGGGGATGGTAGGTTTTCTTCAAGGCCCCCAGGCTTAGCTGGAGAAACTCGGTCAGTTCGGCGTTAGCCTGAGGTGACGCCCTTTCAAAGGCGGCGGTGTGCCGGAAGGGGGCGATCATCAGGTGGCCGGGTGTATAGGGAAACTTATTGAGGATAATGAAGTTATATTCTCCGCGGAGGAGGATGTAGGCGGCGCGGTCGTCCCGGACTTTGAGCGCACGGCAGAAGATGCAGCCTCTCATCCGGCAGACCGTCCTCACGTATTCACCTCTCCAGGGGGCCACGATGTAATCCATCAGGAATTGAGCATCTGCTTAAGCAGCTTGCTGGGCTTGAAATAGAGGACCTTTTTAGGAGGAACTTTGACCGGCTCCCCGGTCCGGGGGTTTCGTCCGGCCCGCGATGTCCGCTTCCGGAAGCGAAAGCTGCCGAAGCCCCGGATCTCGATCTCCTCGCCCCGCAAGATGGCCTCTTTGATCGATTGAAAAAAAAGATTGACTCCGTCTTCGGCCTCTTGCTTCGGGATGTCCATTTCCCTGGCGATCTTGGTGATCAAGTCCGCCTTAATCATTTTTTTCCTCCTTTTCCTTTTTCTCTTTTTTTAGGAGCGCTGATATTCTTGAGCTGGTCCCTCATGATGTCGCCCAAGGTGTGCCTCTTATCCTGGGTGCTCATGAATTTCTGGTATTCGAGTTTCTGCATCTCAAGCTGGGCAAGTCGGAAGCTGAGAGAGAGCCTTTTCCCCCGGGGATTCATCTTGATGATCTTAGCGTTTCTCTCTTCTCCGACCGAGAAGGCCTCGGCTGCGTTTTCGATTTTCTTTTCATCGAGCTCGGAGAGGAAAACCACACCCTCGATGCCCGGAGTGATCTCGACGAAGACGCCGAAATCGGCGATCCTGACGATCCTGACCTTAACCAGGTCGCCGACCTTCTGGCGTTCGAAAAAATCCTCCCAGATGTCCCCCTCGAGCTGCTTGATTCCCAGGGAAACCTTCTGTTTTTCGACGTCGATGTTCAGGATCACGGCCTCCGTCTCCTGACCGACCTCGAGTTTGTCTTTGGCGTGTTTGATCTTTTCCCAGGAAATGTCGGAAATGTGAATGAGGCCCTCTACTCCAGGCTCGATTTCCATGAAGGCCCCGAAATCGGTGATGCTGGTGATCTTCCCTGTCACCCTCGCCCCGGGGCTGTATTTTTGGCGCAGAAGCTCGAGGGGATGGGGGACGGTCTGTTTGAGGCCCAGAGAGATGCGTTTCGTCTCAGGGTTGATATCGAGTATCGAGACCAGGACTTCCTCCCCGATGGAAAGGAGCTTTTTGGGGTGGACGAGTTTTCTAGACCAGGACAGGTCCGATATGTGGACCAGGCCTTCGACTCCTTTCTCGATCTCGACAAAGGCCCCGAAATCTGTCAGGCTGACCACTTTCCCCTTGACCTTCTGGCCGGCAGAAAATCTGTCCAGAATTGTCTTCCACGGGTCTTCGGTCAGCTGCTTATAGCCCAGAGAGATACGCTCGTCCTTCTCGATGAAATCGAGGATGACGACTTCAACCTCCTGGCCGTTCTCGAAGAGATCAGAAGGATGCCCGATCTTTCCCCAGGACATATCGGAGATATGCAGGAGCCCCTCCACCCCGCCCAGGTCGATGAAAGCGCCGAAGCTGGTCAACGACCGGACATGCCCTTTTATCCTCTCCCCCTTGACCAAACGCTTGAAAACCCTCTTTTTCTTCTTTTCCCGCTCTTCCTGCAAGAAGAGCTTTCGGGAGAGGACGGCGTTTTCGGTCTTGCGGTCGAACTTGATGACCTTGAACTTGAAAGTCTGACCGAGGAGATTGCTCGGCTCCCTGACCTGTCTGACGTCGGCGTGAGAGTCCGGCAGGAAAGCATCAAGGCCGACGTTGACGGTGTAGCCGTTCCTGATCTTTTCGGAGATTGTCCCGCTGATAAAGCTGTGGGTACTAAAGGCTTTCTCCAGATGGCCGAGCGCCCGCAGACGGTCCGCCCTCTTCTTGGAGAGGAGAAGATAGCCTTCCTTGGGGTCCGTTCTCTCCAGGATGGCTTCGACCTCATCGCCGGCTTGCAGCTTCTCGAGGTCGGTGTCGACGAAATCTTCGACCGGGATGACCCCTTCGGATTTAAATCCGATATCCACCAGCACGCCGCTCGGCGTCACCCTGATCACCTTACCCTTGATGAACTTTCCGGGCGTGAACTCTTTGGCGCTGAATTGGTACTTGTCGAGCAGATGTTCGTAATCTTCGGAGGAGATTTTTTCTTCCTTGTCCGCCTGTTTTTTTAGCTCTGCCATTGGCTGATGATCTCCCTGTGCGGTTGGCGTTCAATGCTTTCTCTGATCCTGGCCACGGCTTCTTCGATGGCCTCGGGCGGAGTCGATGCTCCGCCGGAGATGCCGATTCTCTTCGCCCCTTTGAGAAGGCGCGATGTAATCTGGCTGGCGTTTTCGATGAAATGGGTGTTCGGCAACACCCGTTTTGATACCTGGAATAGCCTGTTGGTGTTGGAGCTGTTCTTGCCGCCGACGATAAAAAGAGTGTCGACCCGGGCGGCCAGTTCGGAGGTCGACCTCTGCCGGGTTTGGGTGGACTTGCAGATCGTGTTGTGGACAGTCAGCTCTCCTGTCCGCTCCAGAAGCGCAGCTACGACCCGGCCAAAGAGGTGGATGTCCTGGGTCGATTGCGCCAGGACGCTTCGCCTTTTCCTTGACGGCAGACAGCGGGCCTGGTCCTCGCTCTCGACGATTTTTCCCCGGCCGCGGCTGTAGCCGATCAACCCTTTGATCTCAGGGTGTCCCGGATTGCCGACGATGATGATTTCCTCGCCCCGCCTGGTCAGGACGGCGACGAGTTTCTGGATCTTCTTGACGATGGGACAAGTGGCGTCGATGACCTCGAGCCGCTGTTGTTTCAGGGCCTTGTAGACCTCGGGGGCCACCCCGTGCGAACGGATGATGACGGTCCCTCCATGGATCGCCTCGGGGTCTTCCTCCGCCTCGATCCCTTTTTTATGCAGATCTGCGATGACCCTGGGATTGTGGATGATCTCGCCAAGGGTCAGGACCCGGCCGGATTTGCGGCGCCGGGTGCTCTGGGCGATCTGTAGGGCCCGTTTGACGCCGTAACAAAGTCCCGTATTCTCAGCGACGAAGATTTCCATTTATTCTCGGCGGAAAAGCAGTGCCATATACTATCCGAAGGGCCACGTTTTGTCAACCCTAAGTATAGGAAATATCTGGACTTAGGGGATTTTTGTGGGAATGGGTCCTGTCGCGGCGCGTCCCCGTCCGTCCTCGCTTTAGGACCCGCCCACCCGCCCCATTTTGCTGCGGGCGGACGGGGACTGACGCCGCGCCACCCATTCCCATTTCTGAGGCTATTGGGGGAAGGAAAAGAAAAAGAAGAGGACTAGTCCGGGGGGTGGAGGAAGGCGCCCAGGCCCTTTTTTTGGACCTCGGCCGGGGGCGGCATCCTTTCGAGCTCGATCGTTTTGTCCGGTTCCAGCTCGGCCAAGCTCCCAAGCAGGGCGCCGAGGGCGGCCAAATGCCTGGCCACCCGTTGGGAGAGAGGAATGCCTTCCTCGCCGTAGGGGACGAACAGCCAGCCGAACCGGGCGGCTCTAGCATAGAACTTGTCCCGGCCGTCGACGATCAGTGATGAGGATGGACGGCCCTTAAGCCTTCCATGGGAAGCGTTGGGCGTTTCAAGAAGAAGGGCCTTGATCCCGGTGTTATCGCCCCATTCGCGATGGCTCAGTCCGCGGAGATTGGACGGCGAGGCCTCCAGCCGGATTTCAAACCCTTCCATCTGGAGGTCCAGAACGGCCAGGGCGGCGAGCTCGGCGCTATTCTCATGGAAGACGATGGCATTGATAACCGGGTACTCGGGAGCCGATTCATGAAGGTCGATGGCGATGTCAAGGCGCTCCTTGCGGATGAGTTCCATAATGCCGAAAGCGATCTTCTCGGTGAGATTGCCGTGGGCGCGTCCGGGATAGCAGCGGTTTAGGTTCCTGGCTTCCATGCCGGAAAGCTTCTGTCCGGGTGGATTGATGTAGATCGCCGGGTCGGGCCACTGATCGACCGGATTGGTCAGGCGGGAGCCCAAACGGAAAAGCCTCGAGCCGGACGGTGTGGGGATAGAGAAGCGCTGCGGGTTTCCTTCCTGGGGATCGCTGTGGGTGAATCCACTCGCGTTGGCACGGGGGATGATGAAGATGCTGCCGCGTCTCGCCCGGAGGGTCTCGATGAGGAGGACGGCTGTCACCATCCCAGCGGGCTCATTGGGATGGGTTCCGCCCAGGACCAGAAGATTCCCGCCTTTTTCCTCTCCCCTAAAAATGTATATCTCCGTATCCCCGGGCGAGTTCTTGAGCTCCGCAAAATAATCGCTCAGCCTCTTGACTTGGCTTAGGTGGGAACTTGGAAAGATCGGTTCAGGCCGATGCATGCTTAAGAAGCTCTTCCCGGAGAGGACACAGAGGAGCCCGGTCAGGAAGAGGACGAGGGCGGCCGATAGAGGAGTGCCCTTTATTCTTTTCATTGCGTCACTTGATCAAAAAGAGCCGGAGGAGAAAAAGTGTCAGGACGAGGGCGGCCCCCACCTGGTTCCAAAATCTTTTCTGACGGAGGAGATACCAGACGAGATGAAGGCTAAGGTAGAGGACGATGAAGTGGTAGAAGAGCCAAATGATGGCCATCAAATCACCTTGTCCAGAAACGGCGCCAGGAGCAACATCCCGATTCCTGCGGCCAGCTGGAGCAGCGCGGGGAAAAGACAATAGCGTAAGAGCTTGAAGAAATTTGGCTCGCCGACGACCTGCGCGGCGAACCGGGCCGAGATGGCAGCCGGGGGAACGAGGTCGCCCAGGCTGGCGATCGCGGACAGGGAAGAGGAGGTCAGCAGCGCGTTCTTGCTGATCAGGGCGAGAATGAACGGGATCCCGAGAATCGACGCCGAACCGAATGTCGAGACGCCGCCAAAGGCCGGGAGGCTCAGGGAAATCCCGAGATAGAGGAAGACCGAGGGGAGCGAAAGGATCGACATGACGGTCCAGCCGCGCGCTCCCGTCAGGGTCATGACTTGGATGAACATGCCCACGCCGACCAGGATGGCCAGAATGGGCAGGGACTCGTCGATCGCCTTCTGGGTGACCTTTAGGATATTGACGGGCCGTCCACAAAAGAGGCCGGCCAAGGCGGCGACGAGGAAGACGCCAGGAATGCCGACGTCCGGGATTCTGCCCGCCGTCGCTCCGGGTGCGACCATCAGGAAGATCATAACCAGGAAAGGAACGGTCAGCCGGAGGCGATACTTCGAACCTAACGAGGGCGGCAGAATGGCCTCCAATTCGGTCCGGCTGATGACCTTTATGTCTTTATAACCGATAACCATCGGGATGACGATGGTCAGCGGGACGATGAGGATCAGAAGCGGCAGAGTGACGCCGACGTAAGGCATGTCAACGCCGCCCCCCATGATCATGATCAGGATGTTTACTGGAGGGGCGATCATTCCCAGGATTCCTCCCATGGCAATTAGGGCGCCCGTCTTGAGGCGGGGCAGCCCGAGCTTCATCATTACGGGTGCGACCAGTGGGCCGGAGCTGAGGATGGCCGCTGTCGAAGAACCCGTCAGCATCCCGGGAAACATCAGGATAAGCGTGGCGGACAGAAGGAGCAGCGCTTTACTGCGGTAAAATGCTTTCAGCATAAGTGCCGTCATCGTGTCCAGGATTCCGGCATCCTGCAGGACTTTGATGAAGATTGTCGCCGTCAGGATGATCAGGATGGTGTCGAAGTAGCCGAATCCCCCCTCGACGAGATGGCGGAGACTGGGACCTTCACCGGCAAAAAGAGCGCCGCCCAGGGCGGATAGGGCCAGGGCGCCGCCGATAGGAAACTTGGCGGCCATGGCCAAGACAATGAACACGGCCACCATGAAAAGGAAGACGAGCCATTCCGGCATCTTCTAGCTCCCGATGGGGCATGATTGTCGGCTTCCCATCGAGTCAAAAACCTATCGAAATGCTTTTTGCAGCGGGGTCTGGGCTTCGACTGTCTTTTCGACCTCGATCAGGCGAACACCTTTCTCGTGACAGAGCCGGCTGAAAAATCCGTCGGTGTTGCCCGATTTGACAATGATGAGCATCCTGGCCAGGGGGAGGAGCTCCGTGACAAGATCATCGGTCTGCTGCCCCCTCCTCGCTTCGCCCCCAAGGTGCAGGCAGAGAATAGGCATGTCCTTTTTCTGGGCGGCGGCGGTGAGTCCCAAGACTCTGGCCCTCTCCTTGTCCATGT
>CAYOZW010000078.1:0-13073 GCA_964408495.1 uncultured Eubacteriales bacterium | reverse complement strand
GCGCTCTGCTTCGGCTGGATTGACGGACAGCTCAGGAAGGTCGACGATGAGAAATTCAAACTTAGGTATTCCCCCCGCAGGCCAAAAAGTCCCTGGTCGCGGATAAACAGGGAAAAAGCGGAGAGGATGATCCGGTCCGGCAAAATGGTAGCGGCCGGTCTAGCCAGGATTGAGGAGGCGAAAAAGTCAGGCCTCTGGCAGCGGGCCTACACCAACAAGGTTCGGGAGAGAATGCCGTCCGACCTCAAATCCGCTCTCCTGAAAAATGGGGAGGCCTGGGACAATTTCCGGAAGTTCGCCAACACCTACAGGAACATGTACATCGGCTGGGTCGTCAGCGCCAAGACTAAGGAAACCCGGAAAAAAAGAATCGACAAGGTCGTCGAACAGGCTTCCGCGAACAAGAAGCTGATCTTCCTCTAGACGAAGGAATCCCGGTCGTAACCGATCTTGACCAGCTCGATCTTGTTTGGATCGGCGGTGCCCAGGCCGTATTCGGTGTCGGCCGTGAAGATGTGTTTGGCCGGCGGACTGAGCGGCCGGTCCTCCCCGAAAAATTCCTGCCTTTTAGCCTGGATGATGCGCAGCCCTGTGGCATCCGCCGCGACCGGATCGAAAGAGACGATAAAACCGTAGTAAGACCAGACGTACTTGGGGTTGAAGTTGTGCGGGCCGACGCCGTGAAACTGGGGGGTCAGCATACCCAGGACATTCAAACGCGTCTTGCCCTTGACCAGCGGGTTATTCCAGATCACGGCCAGGCGGGCGCAGGAATCGTCGTGGTAATTAAAGGGGTCGGGGACGAACATGATATAGTTCTTGATCAGCGTCCCGACGCCCGACCAGTGATGGGATCTCATCGGGCGGGAGTTGATTAGGGCGGTGGATTTCTGGAACACCGGGTCCCTCAGAACACCCCGGTCGCTGACGGCGATGTTTGCTTCGGCCACACCGGCGTCCAGGACCCGCTGTTTCAGGGCGTTTTCTACCTGGGCGGTCGTCGGGATGAACGTCCAGACGTTGGTTTTGATACCGACAATGTCTTCTGGCTTGATGATGGTTTTCCAGGCCGCGATGGGGTCCGGCTTTCCGGTCAGTTCCTTCAGCGCGGCATCCAGCATCTCCTGAACGACCTCGTATTTGGGCCGGCCTTTCTCATCCAGGACGCTTTTGTCCCGCACAAGGACGACCTTAGTCTTCTCAGCCGTCCCTACGGTCTCGGCAATACCCTCGGCCTTCAGTTTCGCCAATTCCGGACGGGTCAAGAAAACTGCCCCACCGACGGCAGCCAGGGATGATTTTTTTATGAACTCGCGGCGGGTGATCGGGTTCTTTTTTCTCATTGGGCTTCCTTCCAGAACTTGTCGGTTCTCTCCTGTCTCCGGTTCATTATACGGAAATTCATAGATTTTGGCTTAGTTTGATTATTAATCGCGTGCTCTCTGTCTGTTTGACTCTGCTGGGCGCAGGCGGAAAATTCGGGGACATGAACCGAATTTCTGGATTCGGTATCGTGTCCCTAGAATTTTTCCGGAATCTCAATCGATCGGGTGGCGGTGGAGCTTCCAGACGCTGCCTTTTTCATCGTAGAGGAGTTGGTAAAGGGTGTTGCCCCGGATAGCGAACGGGCCGGCGGAGTTGGGCGCCGCCATGGTCAGGACGAGCCACGTCCGTTTGATAAACCGTCCGTTTAGCTCATAGACCAGGCATTCTTGCCGCCCGTCATCCCGTCGATAGGTCACGGCATAGATCTTTCCGTCAGCCACCCGCCCGGTGAGAAGAGGGGGATAGTGATCTGGGAAATCCGTCCTTTTTTCCAGGGACTCGACCTGCTCCCGATTATAGCCTCTTTCTTCCCGCCAGTATTGGATAACCTTTTCTTTATCCTTGCCGGTGAAAGGGATGGGCTGGAATTCCGGCTTTATGGTGTGAACGACGTTTCCTTTCGCATCGAGAACTTCGATAACGAAACCCTGGCGATGGGCCAAGACGATATTATCCTCGCAGGTTTCGTAAAAAAATATTTCGAAGAAACCCCGGCGCCTGTTTTTCTTGATGAGCCATTCACCCCGGTGCAACTCCCGGATCTTCCGGAAATCTGAGTCATAAAGGTTGTAGGCCAGCTGAAAATCTTCCGACCGGTCGACGGGCCGGATGATGACAAAGGCCACATACTTGTCCTTGATGGCCAAAACGTTAGAGGCCATCAGGTCGTGCTTTTTTTCCTTGATCAGCTCACCGCCGTAGGTGAAATAGGAGATTTTGTTCGTGCTGCTGACCAGGACATGGTCCCTAAGAAGCTGGGGATGGGTGAAATCCTGAAACTCTCCCGGCCCTTGGCCCTCCCGACCGATTGTCCTAATGAGCCGGAAAGTGCGGCCGTCGAAAAGCTTGACCGAAGTGCCATCCGCGACGGCTACATATGCGTCGTTCATGACGATCGCTTCGGGTTTTTCGAGGCTCGGAAGGGGAATGGGCTGATCGACTGCCTGTTGCCAGCCGGCGGAAAAGACAAGGCTGAGGAAGATGAGCCATGGAGTTTTATTCATTAGGGTTCAATTATGAATCAATCCGGCATCGCGTCTCCCGAATTAGCTGCCGCGTTTTTCGATCATCTGGAGATAAGAAGTCAGGGTCGCCTTGTCCGGCGCGTTGAAGACGATGCCCAGCTTCTTGCCTTCCCGCCGGGAGCCCGTCCAGCGGCCGTCGGGAAGCCTGTCTATCCCGTCGTGGGCGTCCGGCAGGTAGTGGAGGAGGAAACTTTCGCCGGCCTTCTCGGCCCTCTCCGGGTCCGGATATAGGACGACCAAAAAATGAAATGTCTTGTCTCCCCTTTTATACTTGGCCAGGACGGCCTGGGTCTCGTCGTCGATGTGGAGGATGTTTTCGCTGGCGATGAAGAAATGGCTGTTCAACCAAACGTAGTGATGGAAATAGCGGATGCTGTCCCGGACGAGGTCCTCCTTGGGGAGAAGCGCCAGGACAGGAGGCAGCGCTCCTTCTGCCGGGATGGCCGCAGCCAACTTCCGTCCGAGCTCCAGGACGAGGTCCTTTTTCTTTTCCGTCTCTGGATAGGCCATGATGGAGAAGTAATACTTGTCCTTCCAGAAGGTCAGCAGGCCGCCGCCATACTCTGAGCCCTGGCCGGCAAGGCCGTCCTCCCGTTCCCGGCCGTGGGAGAAGACGCCGAACGCGTTGAAGGAATTCCCCATGTCAAAGATATCGATAACGATCTCCTCCTCGTCTTCGCCCTCATACCGGACGGCCAGGAGACTCTGAAAGTTGTAGGAAATGTAGAGTTCCGCGCCGCCGTCAATATAGTCATAGAGGGTGGTCCTGTCGTACGTTTCCGGGGGCTCGGCCCTTTTCCAGCCGCCGACCTCGGCCGGAAGGATAGAATAGAAATCTTCATTCGGGAATGCCATGGCGACCTCCGCCGTCGTCGACAAGCAGAGAAAGATAATAAAAATGGGGACGGTCCTATTTTTCTTCACCCTCTCCCTCCGCCCTCTCCCGTCAAGGGAGAGGGAAAGAAGAAAATTCTTCCCGATTCTGATTCCGAGGGGGATTCTAAAAGAAGAACACTCTCCCATTTATTCAGACTCTTGTTTTCACTCATCATGAATGATAGAGAGATCCAAAAAAAGGGACCGTCGCCATATTATTATTTATTATATTCACTATTTTACTGCGTTTACACGCATCTTGAATAAGGACCGGGTCCCAAATTAGGACCGTCCCCATTTATTTGTTGCCGGCCGCGGCCTTGAGCTCGTCGAGAAGGGCCCGGGCGTCTTTCAGGTCCGCAGTGCCGAACCCCTCTTTGAACCAGCCGTAGACCTCAGCAAGGAGCTTATGCGCTTCCGCCGCCTTCCCTTGTTTTTGCAGCAGCCGGCTCATGCTCATGGCCGCCCGGAGTTCCAGCGTTTTCGCCTTCTGGGCTCTCGAAACCTCGAGCGCCTGCTCGAACTGCTTTTTGACGGCCTCTGGATCTTCTCCTTTCCTGAGCAGCAGCTCCCCCTTGAGGCGGTGGATCTCGGCCTCCATGTATCTTTCGTCGAATTTGCACTTCACCTCATCGGCCTCGTTGACGGCCGCCAGTCCCGCTTCGAGCTCACCCGCCCTCAGGCAGAAATCGGCCATCCTGGCCAGAAGCCGGGTGAAGCAGGTCAAGGTTCCCGTAGCCAGCATGATGTTCAGGCCCCGGCGCATCTCGGCGAGCCCCTCCTGGATTTTTCCTGCAGAAACCCGTTTCTCTCCCTTGTAGAAGACGGCATGGGCCTCCCAGTAGACAAGCCCCTTCTCCTCCGAGACCGCCGCCAGTTCTTCGACATGCCGCGCGATATTTTCCGGCTCTCTCAGGAACCAGTACAACTCGCATGCTCCGACCAGAGCAAAAGCCAGCGTAAAGGGATGCCCCAATTGCCGGGCGTGTTCCAGGGCTGTTTTGTATTCTTCCCGTGCTTGATCGGGATAGCCCATGAACCACAGGGCTAAGGCAGCGAAGCCCCGGTTCATGATGCCCAGGTCAAAACTGAAAATGTGGGCCAGAAAGCTGTGTTTGACCGGGTCATAGACCGCGTTCATCTGCTGTGCATGTTCCAGTGTCTTGGTCAGCTCTCCGACGTTCAAGAGCGGCCAGGTCGTCACATAGGAAGAGATCGCCCGCTGGAGGGGATCTCCTGTCTCGTCGGCGATCCGGACGATGCGCTCCTGGAGCTCGAGTGTCTTCCTGTAATCCGCCCGCGCAAAACCGTAATAAAAGGCCAGTTGGACGAGGGCCGTAAAAAGCTGCGGGGATTCGCCGATCTTTTCGCACAATTCGCGAACCCTGAGAACTGCCAGGCTTGCTCCCGGTGCGCCGAATCCCTTGGCCGCTGATTCCGGGACGAATAGGGCAAGCTGGAGGGTCAGCTCCTGCTGGTCGCGCTCGGGTGTTTCCGGAAGCTTCAAGAGAAGGTCCAAGGCTTTCCGGTAATGCGCGATGGCCTCTTCATTGGCCGAAAGCTTCACCGCCCTTTGCCCTGCCTTCTGCAGATACTCGATCGCCTTGGGCGCGTTTTCCGCTTCCAGGAAATGCCGGGCCAGCTGGACGGAGATTTCCTCCGTCTCGTCGCCGTAGAGACTCTCCAGGACGCTTCCCACCTGTTCGTGGAGGTGGGCTCTCTCGACCGCGTCCAGGCTGCTGTAGAGATATCTTTGGAAGAGGATGTGCTGAAAGATATAGAGGGAGAGACGCTGCTTGGTGAGCTGCCGGATGCCCTTGGCGGAGACCAGATGGTGACGCTTCTCCAGCTCCCGGCTCAGCATCCTGATCAGGGAAAAGACCTCGGCGTCCTGGAGCCGGGCGATCACCTCGGCGGTAAACTCCTCACCTTCAACGCAGGCGATGGTGAGCGTCTCCTTTAGGTTTTCGCCGAGCCGGTTGACCCGCTCTTCGATGACGGCATCAATCCGGGCGGGGAGGGTATCCCAGTCGAATTCCGGCCCCTCTACCCAGCGCCCTTCCTCATCTTTGATCAGGGCCCCCCTCTCCTGCATTGTGCGCAGCAGTTCGACCGTGAAAAGGGGATGCCCTTTGGTCTGATGATGGAGCTTTCGGCGGAATTTTTCGTCCAGCCGGTTGGGCTCGGAATCGATGAAATTATCCACGAACCGGCGCTCCTCGGCCTTCCCGACTTCGATCTCGACATCACCGAAGGCGCTCTTGAATTCATTCCGGATCGGCTCCATCGGGTGACGCTCTCCGCCGCGGCCGAGGGTGATTTCCGAAGACCGAAAAGCTCCCAATACCAGAACCCGGCTGCCGCTGAGGCGGCGGCCCAGGTGAAAGAGTAGGCCGGCCGAGCCGGCATCGACCCACTGCAGGTCGTCCAAAATCAGGAGCAGGGGTTTTTGTTTGGCGATGGCCAGTAGCAGCCGGGTGTATTGCTCGAAGAGAGTGCTCTGCTGAATAGTCGAATCCGGAGGCAGGGCGGATTTGCGCTCGACGAATTTCTTCAAGGCGGCCAGCCAGTCGGCCGGTCCTTCCGCGGCCAACTCGCTCCGTGAGACCAACGATCCGCCCGGCACGAAAATATTGATCAGGTCCTGCCCGCCATCCAGCAACGCTCGGGCTGAGAGCGGGAGGAGATTCCAGAGGCGGAGCGCGTGGTCCCGGGAGATGGCGCCGGCGGCCCACTTGGCTTCGACATCTCCGGTCAGAAGCGCCATGATCTCGATGAACGGGAAGTAGGGGTCTCCGATCCCGGTGTGGGCGTTGCACTTTCCGGCTGCGACGATGAGGTCGGGATCCGCTTCCTGGGCGCGACGAGAGAATTCCTGGAGGAGGGCGGTCTTTCCGCTCCCGGCTTCACCGGTGACAAAAACAACCTGGCCTTTTCCGGCAAAGCTGGAATCCAGCCACTTCCCAAGCCGGGTGAGCTCCTGTTCGCGGGCGACAAAGACCGGCCTTTTCTCAGGGGCCTCTGCTTCAGCCTCGACTAGAAAGCACGGCAGTCCGGGTCTACTAACACAGGAAGGGGCGGCCGAATCCTCCTTGAGGCTCTGTAAGTCGGCCAGCAGTTCCGCGGTTGTCTGGTATCTTTTTTCTTTCTCTTTCTCCAGGCATCTCAGGATGATTGAGCTGAACGCGTCGGAAAGCCGGCCGTTGAACTTCCTGGGGTCGAGAGGCGCTTCCGTTTTGTGTTTGAAAGCAATGCTCAAAGCCGTTTTTCCTTCGAACGGCACCCTCCCGGTCACCATCTCGTAGAGGACAACGCCCAGGGAATAGACGTCCGAGCGCGGCTCTGCTTCCCCGCCTTCGACCTGTTCGGGGGACATGTAGTCGGGGGTGCCGATGATCAAGCCTTCTTCGGTCACTCCTCTTGTTTCGCTGGAGCGGGCGATCCCGAAGTCCATGATCCGGGCCTTTCCCTCCTCGTCGATCATGATGTTCTGAGGTTTGAGGTCGCGATGAGTGACCCCCAGGCGGTGAGCCTCGCTGAGGCCCGCGCAGACCTGCTCGGCCAACAGGACGGCCTCATCTTCAGTCAGCTGCTCTTTCCTGAGAATCAGCGATTTCAGGTCCTCTCCGGGCACATACTCCATGGTGATGAAGTAGGTGGCTTTTTCCTTGTTGATGTCATGCATCCGGCAGACATTCCGGTGAGTTATCTTGCGGGCGACTTTGAGTTCGTTCCTGAACCGCTCGATCGTCTTTCGCTCCGCGGCAATGTCCGGGTTCAGAATCTTGAGGGCGACAGTCTCGCCGATCTCCCTGTCCAGGACTTTGAAGACCCGCCCCATGCCCCCTTGTCCGAGTTCCTCCAGGACCTCGTATCTTCCGGCGAAGAGCGCACCCTTGCGGAGCGCGGTGGCGGGTATCTCCAGAGTCTTTGTAAAAGAGCGCTTTTTTCCCATCCTTAGCTCAATTTATCATTAAAGGCGGCAATAAATCAAAACATGAAGACGGTCCTATTTTCCGCTCTCGTCAACCGAGGAGGGCGTCCTCTTTCCAGCCCGAAAGGTCGACCTTGATCTTGCTCCAGTCGCTCGTCCCCAATCCATATTCTTTATCCGCGGCCTCGACGCAGAGAGGCGGAGGGCTCAACGGCCAGGGCTCGCCCTTGTTCGCCTTCCGTTTCTCCATGATGATCCGCAGGCAGACGGTTTCGACGGCCACGGGGTCCGTCCCTGCGATCAGCCCGTTGTAAGCCCATTTGTACCGGGGGTCCACCTGAGGGCCCTTGTCGAACAGGGGATGAAGGGCGTCGACCAGCACGAGACGCGTCTTCCCTTTGACGAAGGGCAGATTCCAAATCCCACCTAACTTGGCGCTATTGGCGTCGTGGTAGCTGCGCGCGCTTCCTGAATAGAGGATGTACAGTTTCATGACCGTCCCGATGCCCGTCAGCCAGTGGGCCTTCAGGCCGGGCAGGCCGATGAGGGCGGTGCAGGCCTTGGGCTTGTCCGGACCTCCCTGTGCGTCCAGGATTTTTTCTCCGGAGAACCCGGCGGAGATGAGCGAACTCTTGACGGCCTCGACGACCTCCTTATGGGTCGGGTTCAGGTGAGGCGTGGGGACAAGGCCGATGATGTCATCCGCTTTGAGGAGGCTGTGCCAAGCATCGTTGGCGGTGGTCTTGCCGGTTACTTTGGTCAAAACATTATCCAACATGGTCTTTAGAACTTCAGTGTTGACGACGTTCGCGGAATCCATCGCCTTCGCGTCCCGGACCACGGCGACCAGGCTGGAGCCGGCGGCTTTCTGGGCCGGTTCGAGCCACTTTGTTCCCAGGACGGACGCACCCACGGCTGCGCCGAGAGTTCCTTGCAGGAAATCCCGCCGCGTCAACGATTTTCTCTTGTCAGCCATTCGGCATCTCCATTGGCATGAAATTCTTATAGTTGATCGATGACGGCAGCGGCCATCTCCCTGTCCTTGCATTCGAAGACAAAGACTGCCCGGCGGCCGTTCAGCTTGTAGCCCAGCCAGCCGTCCTCGACGGAGACAGTATTCTGTGTTTCCGTCGAAGATGAGGCGTGATCGGGCAAATAAGCGCGCTGGAAATGCGCGAGCGCCCTTCCAGCCGCTCCGGCATCCGGGTATTGAATTAACAAAATCCGGAAGCGCTGAATCCCGAGCGGCGACTCCCTCTCGTACTGGGTAATCGCCGCTTCTGTTTCGTGGCCGAGGTCGAAGATATTCTCCTGGCTGAGATAGTAGAGAGAATTGAGGACCAGGTGGGAGCGGAAATAGCTCGTCACGCCGCGCCGCTGTTTCCATTCGGGCCAGAGAGTTTCCGGAAGCTGACGGAGAAGCGTCGGGCTTGAGGAGTCGGTGCTGTCCTTGACGACGGCCCCGCCGATAGCCAGGACCGCCTTTCTCGAGCGCGGCGTTTCCTGCTCGGCCAGGATTCGGGCGTAGATCTTGTCCGACCGGAGGCGCAACAGGCCTTCACCGTAGAGGGCGTTCGGCCAGGTCGGTTGTTTTTCCGCGCTCTGCCGGGCGACCCCCAGGTCGACCGGCTCTCCTCCCCAGTCCAGAGAGAGGAGCCCGAAGGCATCGTCTGGAGTCTTCATGAAATAGAGCTCGACCAGAATATTCTTTTCGTCAGGCGCCGTGTATTCGGTCACCTCGAGGCGGTCGAAGCGGTAGCCGATGTAAAGCTCACCCGCGCCGTCCATGTACTCGAAGATGTTTTCGGCGCTGATCGTCCGGATCGCTTCGTTCCGGACCCAAGGACCCACCGTCCGGGGAAGTTCCGGTTTGGCTGTCTTCATTTTGGCAATCCCGAGTCCCGCCGTGGCGGCGAAGGCAAAAAGCGCCGAGAGAAAAAAAATAGAGGCCGGCGGCCGATCCCTTTTCTCCTTCATGCGCACAACGATTCTGAAAAGGATTATGCCACAGAAAAGCGGGGGCATACAACCGTATATTCATGTTGGCAGAAATCTCAATTAATGTAGTTTCCTCAGGGCCGGATTTTTCTGATTTTTTTGCTCTCTTTCCCCCCTCTCCTTTTTCCTCCCCCACCGGGGGGGGGAATTCATGGGCCCTTCATTCTCCCCTGGCTAGAGGCTGGAGACCCGGAGATCCGTCACCCCCGCGGCAGGCAAGACCTGGAATTGCCTCTCCTATAAACCTAAACGGTGCCGTGTTCGCATATCGTTTTTTTCTACCCCTCCCCCTTGATGGGGGAGGGTTTGGGAGAGGGTGAAATAAATAGGTCCGTCCCGGTTGTTCCTGACTTTTATTTGTGCCTCGTCAAAATAATACTTATAATTGAATTTTCATGAAGTCGGAGGTCGGCAGTGAAGAAAAGGGATCGTCCTCATTTTTTGCTGGGAAAATAATATGCTCACCCCTCCCCCTTGACGGGGGAGGGGGTGGGAGAGGGTGAAAAAGACAGAACCGTCATTATTTTAGGAGAAAAATTTGGAGAGAAGAAATTTCTTGCGGTTGCTATCGGCGAGTGGAGTGGCAGCGGCCCTCCCTTCCTCCATTTTCCTCACCTCCTGTACGACGCGCAGCCGACGGCCGAACGTCGTCCTCTTTCTGGCCGATGACCTCGGTTACGGCGACCTTGGCTGCTACGGGAATTCGATCAACCGCACGCCGAACCTTGACCAGTTCGCATCGGAAGGTCTGCGGTTCACCGACTGCCATGCCGCCGGGACGGTCTGCTCGCCTTCCCGGGCGGGCCTTCTCACCGGTCGTCATCCCTACCGCGCCGGGATTTATTACCTCCTTGGCGGCGGCGCCCATTTGCGGCGGGAAGAGGTCACCATCGCCACCCTCCTCAAGCAGACCGGCTATGATACCTGCTTTGTCGGCAAATGGCACCTCAGCCGGCTCGACGATCCCGAGGCTGGGCAGCCCACGCCCGGCGACCACGGTTTCGACCACTGGTTCGCCACCACCCAGAACGCCTTCGAGGGGCCGGAGAACCCGCAAAAGTTCATCCGGAACGGCGAGAAGGTGGGGCCCGTCCGGGGCTGGTACTGCGATGTCATCATCGAGGAGGCGGTCTCCTGGCTGAGACGCCGGAGCGAAACCAAGAGACCTTTCTTCCTCCTTGTCTGCAGCCACGAGCCCCATACTCCGATCGCGCCGCCCGAAAGCTACTCGGACATGTATGATAAAGATGAGGTGGACTGGCTGGAAAAGACCATCGGCTACGGCGGAGTCCCGCGCGATAAGGAAGGGATCGGGCCCAACAAGAAATATTATTACGGGACAGTGACCCAGCTCGACAATGCGTTTGGACATTTGATGGACGAGCTGGATTCCTCAAGCCTGCGGAAGGATACCCTGGTTTTCTTCACCAGCGACAACGGCCCTGAATATCCCGTCAACAGGCTGGAATCGAAAGGAGAGTGGGACGATCCTATCCGGGACCGCTGTTTCGGGACGCCGGGGCCGCTCCGGGGGATGAAGCGCTTCACGACCGAGGGAGGGCACCGGGTGCCCGCGATCGCCCGCTGGCCGGGCCGCATCGCTGCCGGCGCGGCGAGCGACGCGCTCGTCAACGGGACGGACATTCTGCCGACGCTCTGCGAGCTGTCCGGCGCTCGTCCGCCGGCCGACCGGACCATCGACGGCGAGAGCATCGTCCGAGCCCTAGGCGGAAAGGAATTTGTCCGTCGCCGACCCGTCTGCTGGAATTTTCCGACCCACGAGTACTCCTTCGTTCCCCCGATGGTCTTAAGGGATGGTGCGTACTCCCTTGTGGCCTATTTCAATGACAAGAACCAGGAGCAGACCTGGATGAACTGGATCAAAACCGCTCGGCCCGAGCGCTTCGAGCTCTACGACCTCAGCAGGGATATCGCCCAGCGGGAGGACCTCTCCGAGACGATGCCGGAGAAGACGGCGGAGTTGGCCGCTAAACTTGAGGCGGCCTGGAAGGACATTCAGGCCGACGCTCCCGTCTGGCCGCGCTGGAAAACCTACTGATACCTCACCAGCCGGCTATCTGATATACTACTTGAAAGAGGCTATATTTAGAGACTGATTCCTTTTTCGCGATACGCGGCTTTTCGACGAGCGGAGAAAGTCCCCCCGATGAAAAAGAAGGCGCGACGGATTATCGTTTTCGCCGTTCTCTTCCTTGGACTGCTCGTCCTCCTTCTTCATCTGCCGTTCGTCCGGAAAGCGGCTCTTGACCGGGCAGTCCGGGCGGCTGAGCGCCGCTTCGGGGTCGAGATCGAAGTTTCTTCCCTTCGCTACAATCTTTTCCGGCTCGAGTTCACCCTTAGCGGGATTTCAATGGGCAGGCCAGGAGAGACCGACCTTCCGCCGCTTCTGACAGCCGAGAAAATTTACGTCCGCCTTCCGCTTTCGCTCTTGCTCGGAAAGAAGACCCATCTCAAAGAACTGAGTATCCAGGGGCCGAAACTGAACATCTTCAGGGATGAATATGGCCGGACCAATCTTCCCCTTCCGTCCCGGCCCGGAGAGAGAAACCCGGCCGGCGCCCGCCGGGCCTTGCCCGAGATTATCATTGACAGTTTCCTGGCTCAGGATGTCGATTTTGTTTATTGGAGCCCCGCCGGCGGGACAAAGATCGAATTGACAGGCGGCCGGATCGATGTCCGTTGGCTCGGACGAGACACGCACTCTCTGGCTGTCGATCTAGGGAGCGGAGGGAGCATCGATTACCGCGGGAAGGAAATTCCCGTCGAAGTGTTCGCGCTCCGCGCCGACATCGACAGGAATGAGGCAACGGTCCACAAAGCGACTCTCCGGAGCGGCCGGAGTGAGATTTCCCTTGCCGGCAAAATCCAGGATTATTTCCATCCGCTGTTGGATCTCAGCCTCCAAGGACGCGTCTCCCTCGACGATCTAAGGACCTGGCTACATCTGCGGCCGGAGATCTCTGGAATAGTGGAGATCGATTCGCACTTGGAAGGACCTCTCCGGGCGGTATCAGCGCGGGCCGAGCTACGGGGTGATAACCTGGCTTACGAAGGACTCCGGAACCTGACGGTTCAGTCGGACCTGATCTGGCAGGACGGGACGCTGATCGTGTCCGCGATGCAGATGTCCATTCTGGGAGGCGAGGTCGAGGGCGCGGGCCGGTTCCATCCTTTTGATAAGACCTCCTCCAGCCAGGCCGATTTGAGATGGAAAAATATTGACCCTGTTCCTCTGCTGCAGCCTTTGAGATTGCCCGTCGACGTTTCGACCCGCAGCTCGGGTTCGCTCCGGCTATCCTGGACCGAGCCGACGATAGACTCGCTGGCCGGGCGGGCAGACATCCAGTTCGATTCTCCCCGGGAAGCCTTTCTAGCCGCCGCAACGATTCCTCTTTCGGGGCAGGTCGGACTCGAAGCCGGCGCCGGCAAAATAAGGCTGGCCCTTGACGGGGTATCTCTCGGCGGGGCGGCATTCCTGGAAGGAACCTTCCAGTCCGCGGCCGGGCGGCTTTCGGGAAAGTTCGAAGCGGAAATTCCGGATATCGGCTCGCTCTGGCCCACCATCGCCTTGCCGTTGGCGCCGTACGCGAACTTCCCGCCTGCAATGCCGCGCCCCATGAACTCGATGATGGAGTCGACTGCGCGCTTTGCGACGCCCAGGAACCTCTCCGCAT
>CAYOZW010000077.1:0-13113 GCA_964408495.1 uncultured Eubacteriales bacterium | reverse complement strand
GTATTCGCTCGCCAAAATCAAAGAAACTCCCAGGCATTTCATGGCGAAACAGATCGTCTTTTCGTGCAAAGCTTGATTCATGACGCTCCCTAATTCTTGCCATATATCCGCCGTCATCGAGGAAATTTCTTTGGGGGATCTTGTCCATAATTTCGTGGCAAGAGGACTGCTCATAAACCGCGCAAGCCGTTCCAGCTTCGAATTGTAAAGCCTCTCCTTCTGATAAAATTCGGTCAAATGTTCGGCCAAAGCTTCTTTAGATGGGATCGATTCGCAATCCTCCAGCAGTTCGTACAGTTTGGCCCAGTATGCGGTCTCTGCCTTTCCCTTGAGTTGAAAGGCATTCAGCCCCACTGCCATCAGGAAGACAGAAAAGGAACCCAGAGGAAATATTTTGCGAAGAGGATCCAGATGCTGCCACTGCGGATCTTTTTTTACGATGAGCTGCCAGGTTTCAGGAGGGATCGTTCCGAGTATTTCAACCAATCGGTTTTGTGTAGACGTTATGGTATTTGTGCGCATCGATCTTTGAATTTTTTATTGGTTTTCTTGTTATTTTCCCACCGGCAGGTTCATCCGCTGGAGCAGGTCCTGGTACCGCGGGTCGTCGTCCAGGAGATCAAAAGTAAATATACTCACATAAGGCATCATGGGATCCTTCATCTCATATCCTTTCTCAAGCCATTCAATAGTCTTTTCTTTATCCCCAGCTAAAGCATACATCATAGCAATGGAATAGGGAGAAATATATGTCTGCTGCGAAAACGCTTCCATGGTTTCAGCCGCGGATGTCATTGCCCCACTGTAGCCATCTTCCTCATATCCCTGTGCCATGACTTCCGTGATCTCAACGAAGCCCAGCCCTGTAAAAAATGCCATGGCTGATTCTAGAGATTCCTCATACATTCCCTTTTTGTAGTAGGTTTCCCAGAGTGAATTATATGCTACGGGATCATTCGGTGATGTTTGAAGAGCATTTTGCATCCGCTCTATGGAGTCATCATAGCGGCGCAGGTACGATAAGGAGCAGCCAGAAATAGTCAGGATAATTGAATTGAGCGGGTCCAATTGCATGGCTCGCTCACCCATTACCAGCGCTTCATCCAGACGACCCATATAACACAACAAGTTCGAGTAGTACGCGAGCGCCTCCGGAAAGTTGGGTTTGAGTTCGAGGGCCCGTTTGAATGCTTGCTCTCCCCCCTCCCAGTCCCAGTCACTCCATGTTTTGATGCAGGCCCAAGTGTAATGGACCTCCGCCAGGGTGTCATCCAAATCGAGGGCTTTCTGTGCTGCATCCTTCGCTTTTGGCGTCGCCTCGCTGGGGATGACCAATCCCATTTGTTGGCGGGCAGCCCAGACGTAAGAAATACCTGCATAGGCCAGAGCGTAATCTGGATCTATCTCCAGAGCCTGTTCAAAGTAGTACAGCGCGGTATCGAGTTCCGGTGGAGTCAGCTTGTAAAGGTGAGACATGCCCTTGAGATAGGCCTCATAGGCCTGGGGATTGACCTGGAGGGCACTCGCGAGGCGTGTCTCTTCTTTCGGCGCAAGTGTGATTTGGACCTCGTCCACAATGGCCCGTGCCACTTCGTTGTACATGGCCAATATTTCGGTCACAGGCCGCTCATACGTCTTTCCCCAAAGGTTCTGCTCCTCAGGGAAAGCATCGATCAACTGAACCCGAATCCGCACGCTTTCGCCGACCTGCTGCACCGAACCCACTACGACGGCATCAACATTCAACTCCCGGGCTATCTCCGGCAAGAGCTTGTTCGATTCTCTGTACCGCATCACGGACTGACGCGAAATCACCCGAAGTGCGCTTATCTGGCCCAGCCGCCCGATCAATTCATCAGTCACTCCATCGACAAAATAGTCCTTCTCGACATCCCCCGTAAGGTTCTTAAGCGGCAGGACCGCGATCGAATCGATGGCTTCGGCCGGACCGGTAAAAAAGAGAAACGCTATTACAACCACGGCTATAACCAAACCCGCCGCTCCTCCGTAAAGGAAGGCCCTATTTCTTTTGCGCAGCTTGGTCTTTCTCAACCTGGCTTTTATCTCTTCCGGTACTATTCCCGCGGAGATGGATTTCAGGTCATCCAAAAGGTCATCAATTTGCTGATACCGTTTGTCCGGGTCCTTCTCGAGAGCCCGGTACACCACCTGCTCGATCGAAACAGGAATGTCTGCTTTTAAATCCGTGATCGGCTTGGGCTTTTTATCCAGGATGGAATGGATGACAGACTGCTCATGTTCTCCCTTAAAAGGCAGTTCTCCGGTAAGCATCTCATAAAGGGCCACGCCGAATGACCAGATGTCCGTGCCGTGGTCGACCTCTTTGCCTTGGGCTTGCTCGGGAGACATGTAGGCGACAGTTCCCATGGTCGATCCGTCCTTGGTCAAAAGCGTGCTTCCCGCGACCCTGGCCAGCCCGAAATCCATGATCTTGGCCTGACCCCTGGCATCGATCATGATGTTGGCGCTTTTGATGTCGCGGTGCACAATACCCTTTTGATGAGCTGCCTGCAGTCCTTCAGCGACCTGCTCGGCGATATTCAAGGCCTCTTCCAGCCCCAGAGGCCCCGCTTCAATCTTTCTTGCAAGGCTCTGGCCTTCGATGTAGGCCATGGAGATGAAATTCTCCCCCTCGGCCTCGTCAAACTCATAGACCGTGCAGATATTGGGATGGTCGAGCGCGGCGGCCGCCTGGGCCTCCCGCATGAACCGCTCCTTGACCTCCGGGACATGGGTCAGCTCTGGGGGCAGGAACTTAAGGGCCACCCTCCTTTTGAGCTTTGTGTCCTCGGCCTTGTAGACCACTCCCATGCCCCCTCGGCCCAGCTCCTCGATGATCCTATACTTCCCGGCGATGAGGGCACCTGTCCTGATGGCGGGAAGTGGCATGGCCAAGGTCTTCGTCAGGGAGGCCCCCTCGGAGCCCCCCAGATTCAACAGTGTAGCGCAGTGACTGCAGTAACGGGAGTCGTCTCTATTCTGGGCGTGACAATTCGGACATTCCATGGCCCAATCTCCTCAACGGACAGGAAATTTCTTTTTGGATATTTCAGCCAACCGAGCCTCTTGGTGATATTTTGACGCTGCCAGCATTATAGGGGAATATAAGTTACGACTCGAAACCAGTCAAGGAAAGTCTGAGGCACTCTAGGGCCTGCCCCAATTCCGAATAATTCCGGGGACACTAACCCGAATTCAGTGAAAAGGTGCCATCCTTCTATTTGTTGCCATGAAAAAGCCCTTGTGCTCTTTGTCTCTTATCTTCATCCGTGTAACCCTGCACATATTCGCGAAACACTTCCTTTGTGCTTTCTGATAGGTGAGTCCAAACGGTGGCCCTAGAAGACCGAGAGTCAGGACGGGCTGAGAATATCGCCTCCCGACTATGAGATCAAGCCCCTTAACGAATCGTCTAATCCCATAGGAAAAAGATTTGGTCTTCTTGAATAATTAGTATCATTATAGTACTATAATTATGCGCAGGAAAATCAGGGAATTGATCAAGGATCTCGAGATGGCCGGGTTTGTCAATCGCGGAGGCAGAGGAAGTCATCGCAATTTCATCCACGAATCGGGCATCGTGGTCACGCTCTCGGGCAATCTCGGCGACGACGCCAAGCCCTATCAAGAGAAGGCCGTCCGCCAAAAAATCGAGGGAACAAAAAAATGAAGGACAGTGACAGGTTCCTCAAGATCGTCGAGTGGTCCCAAGAGGACCACTGTTATGTCGGGTCGGTGCCGGGCTGGATCGGCCCTTGCTGTCACGGGGACGATGAGGCGAAGGTTTATAAAGAGCTTTGCGAAGTTGTCGAAGAGTGGATCGAAATCTACGAGAAAGAGGGGCGGCCTCTGCCTCCTCCCACCGCCAAGAAAGAATACTCTGGGAGATTCGTCCTCCGGACAGGGCCCGAACTGCATCAAGCCTTGTGGGTCAGGGCCAAAATCAAAGGCGAGAGCTTGAACACATACGTCGTGAAAGCCCTCAAGAAGGGAATCTCTGGATAACTCCCTCCGAGTCGGCTTAGCGGAAGCGGATCGAATAGAGGTCGGCGTCCTTCATAACGAAGCGGAGGCGCACCGGCCTTCCCGCGAGCTTCTCCAGGGTCGAGCCCTGCTTCCACTGGGCGGTTCGCTCGACCTCGTCGCCGTAGATCTCGGGGCAATCATCGAGCGCGAATCCTTCGACCGGTGTTCCCGTCCCATCCTGGACCTCGACCCGCACCGATCCCGCCGCCGAGGTGGCAAAGTTGATGACGAGCTCGCGGCCGTTGAAGAGGAGCGGTCGGGTGATCATCTCACCCCCCCTGGCATCGGCGCGAACGGAGACAAACCCGTCCATCCTGAGGGTATGCCGTCGCAGACGGGAGTCCTTCTGGTAGTATCCTTCGCTTGAATATAGCGAGATCTCGTCCGGAGCGCCCGGCAGTTCGGACTCGGTCACGAGCAGGCCCCAGGCGATCATGTTGTTCCGGTTGACCCAGCGCTCCGGCTCGGGACCCGGCCGCAGGAAGGCTTCCCCCCATCTCTTCCAATGAAGCCCGTCGCGGCTGGACATGAACAGGCTGTCGGAGAGCCCCCCGAACTTGTGGCGTCCGGTTGTCCGCTCGGGCAGGAAACGCTTCGGAAACCCGAGCAGGATATGGGGCGCCCGGAAGTAGGGGATAATGGCATTGGTGTAGAGATGCTCGACCGACGCCTCCCCCCAGTCGAGCCAGCCGGACGCTGTCCAATTCTGAAAATCAGGGGAGGTCGATCGGAGAACATCCCGGATCTTGTCCCGCCAGCCGCGGTGGTACAGAAGGTACATGCCCCTGAGCGGGTCCCAGAAGGCGAGGTTCTGAGAATCGAAGGCATATCCCGCCAAAATCGGTTCCTCCCTGAGGAGCGACCAGCTCAGACCGTCGGCGGACTTGAAGGCGAAAAGCCGGTCCCCCTGACTCCCCAAAGCTTTGTAGCGTTCTTCAGGAGGGCAGGCGCGGTTGGTGTCCTTGAAGGGCGTGAAGTTGTGGGCGCCGATGCCCTCCCAGACGATGTTGTTCCTTTTCGACCCCTCGTAAGAATAGAGGCCGACCTGTGGCTTTCTCCAGGAGATGCCGTCCCCGCTCTCCGCGGTGCAGACGACCTGATCGCTGTAGATATCGGACTCCGGATCCCAATGAGAGCCACGGTAGTACATCCGGAAAATGTCGCCGTCGGGGAAGACGGTGACATAAGCGCTCGTGTTCCCCTCCCAATATTTGTCGAATTCGATGGCCGTCTCCTGGGGAACGGGATGATGGAGAAGGAGCGTTGTCCCCTCCAGCCGCTCGACCAGAAAGTCATCGACAAAAAGCTCCAACCGGGTGCCGATGTCAACCGGTGAACCCACCTGGACGTCGGGGCGGGGGCCCAGGATGGAGCCGAAGATCAGCAGGATGACCGGCGAAAAAAAACAGACAACTTTTCGCATGATCAAACACTCCCTGGCAAAAACTCACAAGCTACGATTTGACTCTGATTTTAACTTTCCTTTAAACTGAACTCAAGCCGGAATTCATGGAGGGATAAAACCGGGAGCTCAACATCCGGAGAGAAAAACCAGGATAAAAAGACTGGCCGGCCGTTCACTAAGGGGTTAGCGAAGATAGGCCCGCAGGTAGCGGGCCGTGATCGAACGTTTGGACTTGGCCACTTCCTCAGGCGTCCCCTGGGCGACGATCCTTCCTCCGTCCTCACCGCCCTCCGGGCCGAGGTCGATGATCTTGTCGGCGCACTTGACGACATCGAGGTTGTGCTCGATGACGACCACCGAGTGGCCCTCGTTGACAAGCCTTTGGAAACAGCGCAGCAACACCGCCACGTCCTCGGTGTGGAGGCCGATGGTCGGCTCGTCGAAGAGATAAAGGATTCGCTTTTCCCGCTCGTGGATGAGGTGGTAGGCGAGCTTGATGCGCTGGAGCTCCCCGCCCGAAAGGGTCGTCGTGGGCTGCCCCAGCCGCAGATAGCCGAGCCCGACCTCTTCCAGGGGAGATAGCTTCCTCTCGATATCGGCCCGGTCGGAAAAGAAATCGAGCGCCTCGCTGACACTCAGGCTCAGGACCTCGTCGATATTCTTTCCTCTGTATTTGATCTCGAGGACCTCGCTCCTGAAACGCTTCCCCTTGCAGGCGTCACAGGTCAGGACGACGTCCGAAAGGAACTGCATCTCGACGATCTGCTGTCCCGCTCCTTTACACTCCTCGCAACGCCCTCCCGCCGTGTTGAAGGAGAAGAAACCTCTTGGATATCCCAGCGCCTTGGCTTCGCGCGTCTGGCTGAAGAGGTCGCGGATGCCGTCCATAGCCTTTGTGTAGGTAGCGGGGATAGAGCGGGGCGATGTGCTCAGCGGCGACTGGTCCACCATGATCATCTTGTCGACGAGCTCGAAGCCATTAATCGCCTTGAACCCGTTCGTGGACTCACCGATCCAGCCGAGATAGAGGACATCGTGGAGAAGGGTGCTTTTTCCAGAACCTGAGACGCCGGTGACACAGGTGAATGTTTCGAGAGGGATCCGGACGTCGATATGCTTCAAGTTGTGTTTGCAGGCGCCGTGGATGGCGATGTAGCCTGCGCCTCGACGCCGCCTTGAAGGGACGGCGATCTCTCTTTCTCCCCTGAGGTATTCAGCCGTGACTGAATTCTCCTTTTTCAGGAAATCGGCCATCGGGCCGCAGAACAGGACTTCTCCCCCGTGCTCGCCTGCCCTGGGACCCAGGTCGATGATCTGCTCGGTCGAGCGGATGATCTCCGGGTCGTGCTCGACCACTAGGACGGTATTGCCTATCTCTTTGAGAGACTTGAGGATTTCGATGAGCCGGCGGTTGTCGCGGGTGTGCAAGCCGATCGACGGCTCGTCCAAAACGAACAGGGTCCCGACGAGCGAAGCGCTCAGGGCCGCGGCCAGGTTGATCCGTTGGGCCTCGCCGCCGCTCAAGGTGAAGGTCATCCGGTCCAGGGCGATGTAATCGAGGCCGACTTCGAGAAGAAACTTCAACCTGCCTTTGATTTCGGCCACGAGTTTCTCGGCGACATGGCGCTCGTAGGGAGTGAGCGTGAGGCCGCGGAAGAACGCGGCGGCTTCCTTGACAGTCATGCGGGTGACGTCGCCGATGGAGAGCCCCCCGACCCTGACGCTCAAGGCATGCGGATTGAGGCGTCTCCCTCCGCAGGCGGGGCAGGGGACGTATTTCCGGTAGCGGCTCAGGAAGACCCGGACCTGGACCTTGTAGTTCTTGGTCTTCAGCCAGTCGAAAAACCCATTGACCCCCTCATACTTACCGCCTCCTTCCATGACGAAGCGCTGCTGGTCCGGTTTGAGTGACCGGTAGGGAAGGTGCGTCGGGATACCCCTCTTCTTGGCCTCCCGGAGCAGCCCTTTCATCCACCAACGCGACACGGGTTTCGTCCAGGGCTCAACGGCGCCATCCTCGAGACTCTTGTTCGTGTTCGGGATGATCTTCGTTTCATCGAGCACGGCCAGGTCGCCGAAACCGTGACATTCCGGGCAGGCCCCTTGGGGGCTGTTGAAGGAGAAGAGGTTGGGGAACGGTTCCTCGTAGACGATCCCGTCGGTCTTGCATTCGAGCCTGTCCGAGAAAAGGAATTCCCGTCCGTTTTCGGCCCGGACCTTGATCCGTCCGCCGCCCTTCTTGAAGGCCATTTCCAGGGAATCGACCAGCCGCTCCCGCTCCTCCCGGTTGAGGGCGAGATGGTCGACGAAGACGTCGAGGTTGCCCTTTTTGGAGAGCCGGGCCTTTTCGAGCTCGAGGACCTCGCATTTTTTGATAATCCGGAAAAACCCCTCCTTCTTGAGGAGGGCCGTGCCCTTTTCCAGCGGCCAGGAGAAGGAGATCGTCACCCGGCTGCGGGGGGGGAGTCCGAACAACGTCTCGACGACGGCGTCGATGGTATCGCGGCGGACAGGCTGACCGCACTCGAGGCAGTGGACCGTGCCGATGCGGGCGAAAAGGACGCGCAGGAAATCATGGATCTCGGTGACCGTGGCCACGGTCGAGCGGGGGTTCTTCGTGGCCGCCTTTTGCTGGATGGCGATGGCCGGGGTGATGCCTTCGATCAGGTCGGCGTCGGGTTTGTCCATACGCTCCAGGAATTGGCGGGCGTAAGCGGAGAGCGATTCGATGTAGCGGCGCTGACCCTCGGCGTAGAGGGTGTCGAAGGCAAGCGAGGATTTGCCCGAGCCGCTGACCCCGGTGACGACGATGAGCTTGTAGAGGGGGATGTCGAGGTCGATGTTTTTCAGGTTGTGAACCCGCACGCCGCGGAGGCTGATTCTCTCGTCCATGGCTCGTCTAATACAATCCCCTATTATACCCAATTCAGGTCAGTTCATCTATCCGCTTTTCCTGAAACCGCACACTTTCCTTTTATGCGTCGCTGGCCTCCAGCAGGTTTTATTCACTCATCCATAACCCGCCAACCCGTTGTACGTAGAATGAATCAGGCCCCCTTTTTGGGCCCGCCAGAGAGACAAGATCGCTGCTCGATGAGCGGGCGGTCTTAAAAGGAGGAGACAGGATGGATCGAAAGAAAAAACGCAGGCATTCATTCTTGGGACTGGCCGCTGCGGCGGCGGGGCTGATATTTTTATCGACGGCCGGCAGAAATACCCAAGGCCAGGATTTCCAAAAGGACCGGGCTTTCCGGTTCCGTTCGGGAAGAGCCGCAGACCAGCTCATGGACAGCATGTACCGTATCGACATCAAGGATATCATGGTCATCTTCGATTATTATCCAGACTCCCATTATGTCGATGCTTCGGCGCGGGTGGAGTTTTTCATGCGTCCCGGCGAGAGCCGGCCTGTGATCCATTTTGATCCGGCGATCCGGCACAACACTGTCAGCGCCCTTTCTATAAACGGCGAGCAACTGAATGTCTCCAGCACTGCGGATGTTCGGATCCTGGAATATACGGACACGACTCAAGACGCGCTCGAGTTCCAGCGCGATCTTGCCACCGGAGTGCTGCATAGGCTGGAGATTTCCTATCGTCTGCCTCTTTCGGAGCTCTATCCGCGTTTTTCAACTGAGGTGAATGACCTTGAGGGCAGGGGAAACGAGGAGATCTTCCCGACCATCAACGCCCCCCACGAATTGGCCCGGCACAGGCTGACCTTCCGGGTGCACGGCAGCCGGGCTTTCCGCTGCATCGGGTCGGGTCATGTCCTCAAGACCGGGGACGGGCCCCAAGAGTGGGTTTTGGATACGGAGCGGGAAGTCGCCTCTTATACTCTGATGTTCGTCCTTGTTCCCGAGGACGATACCGTCCTTGAGGAAAGGAATATCGCCGGGGTGGACGTCCGCGTCCTGGCCTTCGCTGGCGGGGCCTCCGTCTCAGAGGCGTTTGCCCGGCTGGATCCCTGGCTGACCGAACTTCAGGCGAACCTGGGGCCTTTTCCGATGCCGCGGGGGATCAGCCTATTCCTGGTCAGCTCCGGCGGGGGGATGGAGTATTTCGGGGGGACCATCACCTCTCTTTGGGCCATGGAGCACGAAGTCTTCCACATGTACTACGGATGCAGCGCCGTTATGTCCACCTACCGTGATTCCTGGATGGATGAGGCGATCAATATGTGGTACTCATACTCAAGGGATCCCTCCTTTCCGCCGATCAACAGTGATTACCGCTCCAACATCGTCTCCGGCCGCTCACCGGTGGCGGTCGGGTTCGACCGCCGCGCCTACGACGAGGGGGCCCGGATGATGGAGGCGGTCGCTCGCGAGCTCGGGGGAAGAGCCGCCATGATCGGCTTCCTTCGGTACGTCAATCAGCTCAAACAGTTCATGCCCTTTACAACTTGGGACTTCCTGAATTTCCTGGAAGATTATTCAGGCCTGGATATGAGGGACCGGTTCAACAATTGGCTTTTCCTGGGCACAGAGACACCCATAGTGGATGGATGGACCTCTCGTCATACCCTTCAGTCGTCAGACTTGGCTCCGCCGGGCCCGGTGCTCCAGAAATACAATCCCTGGAAAAGGAGGGTTCGATGAGACCTGCCGCGTTTCGTCTTCGCTTTGTTTGTCTCTTGAGCGCGCTACTTCTCGCGGTGCCGGCCGCATCGGCTTCTCAGGAGAATGGAAAGAAGCTCCAGGTCGAGGTTTTCGGCGGGTTTTCCACGCTGAACCCGAAGGATTTGAATGGAAGAGCGGAGTACGATCGGCTCTACGAGGATTTCTATACGGAACTCAGGTACGGCTACTATCATAATGCCTACGGGAATTTTGCCACGTATTCCGGCACGGTGGGCGGCGAGTTCAACAAAATAAAGCTGGCGCTGCCCGTCGGATTGCGTCTCAAATACGCGCTGACTCCGGCCCTTTCTGTTTCCCTCGGGTTCAAATACCTGTCCAATAGAAGGGATTCCAGTGTGACCTATCGGTATGATGTTCGTCTGGTCGCGCCGGATGCATTTCAATTCTACGATGAGTTCACTCTGTTCCAGGAAAACGACCCCTACTCGATTTCTGCTAAAGCGTACGTTCCCATGGTGGGGATCCATTATAAACTCGGCAAAATCCGGTCCTTCAACCTGGAAGCCTTTCTGGCCGCCGGGCCCATGTTTGCGGAGTGTGATTTCATGCGCCGGCGCTATGCCAGCTCTCTGGATTCCTATGACTATCTGACGGAACTTGATTCTTCGCTGGAGATGAAAGGCAAGGGCACCGGACTGGCTCTGGAAGCCGGACTGCAGATCAACTTGAGGTTGCTTAAGCAAGTCTACCTGCTGATAGAGGGAGGCTATGCCTATCAAATGGCCGGGCGGGTTTCAGGGCCGGGAAGCGCTGAAACGACGACCCGGGATTCGAACATGGCCGGCTACACGGACGCCGCCTCCTGGGACGGGCAGTGGACCATGGTCGAGGGATATTTGGAGAATGAATGGGGAAGCTTCCCCTATGCCTACCCGACCGGTCAGCCCGGGACCGAGAACGCGCCAAATTTCAAGCTGAACCTTTCCGGGGCTCAGGTCAGGCTGGGGCTATCATTCCGGCTTTAAAAGGCGGCCGGTTTCTGGCATTCTAGAAAAGAAAAACCATGAAGATTTGCGTGACGGGTTCGTCCGGACAACTGGGGGCCGTCATTTGTTCCCTTCTTTCTGAGGAGCATTCTATCATCGGGGTCGATTTTGCCCCCGGCGAATATACATCTCGTCTTGGAGATATCACCGATCAAGAATTTATTCTCTCCATCACCAAGGATGTTAAAGTCATCATTCACACCTGTTCGTTGCACGCTCCTCACTTGAAGACACACTCTAGCGAAGAATTCATCAGTACCAATATCAACGGGACTCTCAATTTGTTGAAGGGCGCCGTCGAGAACAGTGTCAGACGCTTCATTTACACCAGTACGACATCGCTTTACGGTCACGCTATGGTTTCAACGGACCGGGCCGTCTGGGTCACCGAGGACTTGTCGCCGAAACCCCGGGATATTTATGATGTCACAAAGATCGCTGCAGAGGGTCTTTGCGAGATATATTCTCAGCATCATGATTTGGCCTGCCTCAGCCTCCGGGTTTCCCGGTACTTTCCGGAGCCGGATTATCTGACGGCTATCTATCGGCTTTATCGAGGGGTCGATGTCCGGGATGCTGCCAATGCCCATATTTTGGCGATGGAAAAAGAAATGGCTGGCTGTGAGGCTTTCAATATCTCGGCGGAACCGCCCTTTTCAGAAGATGAGATCCATGAACTCTATCATGATGCGCCCGGCGTTTTGTTGCGGCATTTTCCCAATATTGAACAGGTATTTGCTAAAAAAGGCTGGAGGCTCCCCAAAAGCATCGATAGGGTGTACTCTATAAAAAAGGCGAAGGAGTTTCTTGATTATTCCCCCCAATTCAACTTCGATACTTTAATTTGACTCTCTTCACATTCCTTGGTATCTTTTGAAAAACACCTTCGGGGTAAATTGTGGCCCTCAAATGTCCTAAATGCAACACTGACAATCCTTCTGATTCCAAGTTTTGTAGAGAGTGCGCCGCTCTCCTTCAACCATTAAAGGACATCTCCCTATCCCGCACCAAGACATTGATGACCCCTCAACCTGGAAAAAAGAATGTCACCGTAGGAAAATACAAAATCCTGGAGGAGTCGGGAAAGGGCGGGATGGGAGTGGTGTACAAAGCTATGGATACCAGGCTTGAGCGGACCGTGGCCTTGAAGTTCCTGCCAATTGAGCTGACCTTCGATAAAGAGGCTAAAGAGCGTTTCATCCAGGAGGCCAAGGCCGCTGCATCACTCGATCATCCAAACATCTGCACCGTGTATGAAGTCGATGAAGTTGATGGTCAGGCCTATATTGTCATGCTTTATGTCGAAGGCCACAGTCTCAAGGATAAGTTAAAGTCTGAGCCCCTGGAAATGGATGAAGCGAAAGACATCGCTATTCAAGTCGCCAAAGGCCTGAAAGAAGCCCACGAGAAAGGAATTATCCACCGGGACATCAAGCCCGCCAACATCATGCTGACTGAGAAGGGCCGGGCAAAAATCACAGATTTTGGACTGGCGAAACTGACCTGGGGCGCGGACCTTACAAAACCTTCGACAATCATGGGCACAGTGGCCTACATGTCACCCGAGCAGGCAAAAGGAACAGGGGTTGACCACCGAACAGACATCTGGTCTTTCGGCGCCATGCTCTACGAAATGCTCACCGGGGTGAAGCCTTTTGAACGCGTCCATGACCAGGCAACGCTCTATGCGGTATTAAACGAAACTCCAGAGCCGATGGAGAAATCAAGAAAGGACATCCCCCCAGGATTAGCCCGCGTGGTTTTGAAATGTCTGGAGAAGTTCCCTGAAAATCGCTATCAAAGCATGGAATCCTTGCTTTCTGATCTCGAACCTGTGGCCGCGGAATTCAAATCTTTTCCCTCCGCTTTAAAGACGTCAAAAGAAATGACGGCTTCTATTGCGGTCCTTCCCTTCGTCAACATGAGCCCTGACCCAGAGCAGGACTATTTTTGCGACGGTTTGGCCGAAGAGATCATCAATTCGCTGACCAAAATCAAGAACCTGAGGGTGGTCGCCCGGACTTCCGCGTTT
>CAYOZW010000076.1:6313-13175 GCA_964408495.1 uncultured Eubacteriales bacterium | reverse complement strand
AGGGGAGCAAAGGCCATAACATATGTCACGATTCTTTCTTTGATCGGGCTTCTCGTCCTGGTCATGGCCTGTATTAATTTCGTCAATCTTTCGACCGCCCGGGCGGCTAAGCGGGCGCGCGAAGTGGGGATACGCAAATTGACCGGGGCGACCCGGAGGCAACTTGTCGGCCAGTTTCTGGGGGAGTCGATACTCATCGCTTTGATCGCGCTGGTGGCGGCACTGCTCCTCCTCTCATTCATCCTTCCCGGAGTCAACTCTTTCACCGGCAAGTCGCTGGCGTTGCGCCTGGACGGCGGGTTAGGTCTGCAGGTTCTCGCTGTATGGGCGCTAGTCGGTCTGGCGGCCGGAATCTACCCAGCCCTCTATTTGTCGAAGTTCCGGCCTTCGTTGGTCATCGCACGCTCTTCGACATCCGGCGGAAGCCACCCTCTTATCCGCAAGATTCTTGTCCTGGCTCAGTTCGCCGTTTCTATCTTGTTGATCACGTCGTCGGTTGTGATCGTGCGGCAATCTCATTTCATGCGGGACCAGGACTGGGGGATTAACACACAATATGTCCTCAACTTGCAGCTCCGCGGCGGGATCCGCCGCAACTATCGCGCGATTCGCGAGGAACTTCTCCGCCTCCCCCGCGTCCAGGCCGTCTGCGTCACCAACGGCTCAGTCGATAAGCGCTTCTCTACGGACGAAGCAGATTGGCAGGGCCGCAAACCAGGGGAACAACTGAGTATGGCGATACATTCTGTGGATTATGAGTACGATGATGTATTCGGTATCGAGACGACTCAAGGGCGCTTCTTCTCGCCGGAATTCTCCACCGATGCGGAGGAAGCCGTTGTGCTTAACCAGACGGCTGTGCGCCGTATGGGCATTGAGGACCCGATCGGCAAACGCTTCGACTGCCCTCTTCCCTTCGATCCTGACCACAAAGGCCGGATCGTGGGTGTCGTGAAGGATTATCACTTCAGGTCCCTTCACGAGCCGATCTCTCCCCTGATTCTGGTGATCGCTCCAGGATGGTATACCGACCTTTACATCCGGCTGGACGGCAATGATCTGAGCGCAGCCATGGCCGCGATCGAAAAAACGATCAAAACACACGCTCCGGACTTTCCTTTTGACTACCGCTTCCTTGACGAAGAGATTGACGGCCTCTATCGCTCCGAGGCTAGGTTCGGGAAGCTCGTTCAGGCCGGGACGGGACTAGCGATATTGATCGCTTGTTTGGGGCTTTTCGGGCTCGCCTCTTTCATGGCCGAGCAGCGCACAAAGGAAATCGGGATTCGCAAGGTGCTGGGGTCGTCGACGGCCGGGATCTTGGTGCTTCTCTCGAAGGATTTCCTGCTTTGGGTTGGGATTGCCAATTTCCTCGCCTGGCCGGCTGCCTGGTGGGCGATGAAAGAATGGCTGCACAACTTCGCCTACCGGACGCCGCTGACTGTCTGGCCGTTTATTCTCTCGGGCGGAGCCGCGCTGCTGATCGCCTGGCTGACGGTCAGCTGGCAGTCTCTCCGCGCCGCCACCTCCAATCCCGTCGATAGCCTCCGGTATGAATAGTGTATCAAAGAGTCGTAGCGGGATGACGAGCCATATGCCCCGAGCCTATCTATCCGAACCGTCCCGTAATATAATCCTCCGTCCTGGCATCGCCGGGGTTTGTGAATATCTGTGTGGTTTCGCCGAACTCGATGAGCTCGCCCAACAAAAAATAGCCCGTGAAGTCGGACACCCTGGCAGCCTGCTGCATGTTATGGGTCACGACCACGATGGTGTACTGTTTCTTGAGTTCACGCATCAGGTCCTCGATCCGGGCCGTGGCGATGAGGTCGAGCGCGGAACAGGGTTCATCCATAAGCAGAATCTCTGGCTCAATGGCGATCAGCCGGGCGATACAGAGCCGCTGCTGCTGTTCACCGCTGAGGAGGAGAGCATTCATTTCGAGTTTGTCTTTTAGCTCCTCCCAAAGATGCACGGAAACAAGGCTCCATTGAAGACGCTCCTCGACGAGGGATCTATTGAGCATGCGATGGGCGCGCAATCCGTAAACTGCATTATCCCGGACGCTCAGAGGGAACGGGTTCGGCCGCTGGAAGACCATCCCGACTTTTTTTCGGAGTTTTAGGAGGTCATATCCTTTCCTATAGATGTCGACCCCGTCGACGAGGACATGTCCTTGGAGGTGGACATCGTCGATCAAGTCGTTCATCCTATTGAGTGTCCGGAGGAAGGTCGTCTTCCCGCACCCGGACGGCCCGATCAAGGCGGTGATCCTTTGCGGCTCGATGCTCAGGTTGATTTTTTTCAGGGCCTGGAATCGACCGTAGAAGAAATCCAAGTTCTTAACTTCGATAATCGCCATAAATTCTCGCCTATCCGAATTTTCCCGAGATGTAATCATTCGTCCGGGGATCGGACGGAGCGGAAAAAACTTTCTCTGTCCGGTCCACCTCGACGAGTTCTCCGCTGAGAAAAAAGGCGGTCCGGTCGGCCACCCGGGCGGCCTGCTTGGTATTGTTGGTGACCAGGATGATGGTGAATTCAGATTTGAGCTGCCGCAGCGTTTCCTCGATCTTCATCGTCGATATCGGATCGAGCCCGGAGGTGGGCTCATCGAGCATGATGAACTCCGGCTTCAAGGCCAATATCCGGGCCAGGCAGAGCCGCTGCTGCTGGCCGCCGGAAAGCTTCAGTGCGCTCGCGTCCAGCCTGTCCATGACCTCCTCCCACAGGGCCGTCTTGCGCAATGAATCCGCCACCAATTCATTGAGAATCCCCCGGCCCTTTACACCGGCCATCCGGGCGCCGAAGGCGACGTTTTCAAAGACCGAGCGAGGCAGAGGTATGGGGGTGGCGAAGACCATCCCCAGCCGCCGCCGCAGCTCGATTACACTCGTCCCCCGCGCGTAAATATCCTTGCCGTGGACCTCCAGAATCCCTTCCGTCCTCGAGCCCGGGACTAAGTCGTTGAGCCTGTTGAGGGCGCGGAGAAACGTGGATTTTCCGCTCCCGGCGGGGCCGATGATCCCGAAGATCTCGTTTCGACGGATCTCCAGGCTGATATCTTTCAGAGTCCGGACCGGGCCGAAGAAATGCGAGAACTGTTTCGCCCGGACAGCGGCTTCGATCATTTCAGCTGTATCTCCGAATGAATCTGTTCATCAGCGAATACGCCAGGACATTGATGCTCAGGATGGCGATGATCAGGACGGCCGCCGTTCCATAGGCGTTGTCCATCGAGATGCCTTCTCTCGCCAAAATATAAAAATGAACGGACATGGTCCGTGAAGAGGAAAACAGCGAGGTCGGGATGTGGAGCGAGCTGCCCGACGTGAAAATAACCGCCGCTGTCTCACCGATGCTCCTCCCAATGCTGAGGATGACACCCGTGGCGATCCCCGGCAGTGCGGACGGCAAGACGACCCGGGTGACAGTCTGCCACCTGGTGCTGCCGAGCGAGAAACTGACTTCACGGTAAGCATAAGGGACCGAGCGGATGGCTTCCTCGCTCGTCCGGATGATCGTCGGCAGGATCATGAAGGCCAGTGTCAGCCCGCCGCTCAGGAGCGACCAGCCGAAACCGAGCTTGGTCACAAAAAGGATAAACCCAAAAAGCCCGAAGATGATCGACGGGATACCGGCCAAGCATTCCGAGCCGAACCGGATGACCCGGGTGACCCAGCTCTCCTGTGTGTATTCAGTCAGGAAAATGGCCGAACCCACGCCGAGGGGCGTGGCAATGAGGATGGCCAGCAGTGTTAGAGCCATCGTCCCGACGATCGTCGAGAAGATTCCGCCGGCCTTGCCCATTTCGGCAGGATTTCTGGTCAAGAACTCCAGCGAGACAACGGGCAAGCCTTTTTTCAGGACGTAAAAGATGATGAAGAAGAGGATGAAAACCGTGACCGCCGTGAGGAGCCAAAGAAGGGCCCGCATGATACTCTGCTCGGTCCGGGGATGGAGGGACACTTTCAAGGTTTGCTTTTCCTCGAGGCCAGGTTGGCGATCGTATTGAGGATCATGATGATGACGAAGAGGATGACGCCCGTGGCGAAGAGCGCCTGGCGGTGCTCGCCGGCGGCATAGCCCAGCTCCAAAGCGATGTTAGAAGTCAGCGTCCTGACAGGATCGAGCAGAGAGTGCGGGATCATAGCGGCATTCCCGGCGATCATGATCACAGCCATGGTCTCGCCGATGGCCCGGCCCATGCCGAGGATGACGCTGGCGATGATCCCTGATTTGGCCGCCGGAAACATCACCATCCGGGTGGTCTGCCAGCGAGTCGCCCCGAGAGCGATCGAACCTTCGCGGTAGCTCCTGGGCACCGCCTCAAGGGAATCTATCGAAATACTGATGATTGTCGGCAGAATCATGATACCCAGGATGACCGAAGCCGCCAGCACGGAAAAACCCGGTCCGCCCAAGCGGTCGCGGATAAACGGGATCAGGATGACCACTCCCATGAATCCATAGACGACCGAAGGGATCCCCGCCAGGAGTTCGACGACTGGCTTTAGAAAGCTGCGCAGGCGCTTTGAAGAAAATTCGGTGAGGACGACGGCGCAGGCCAAGCCGAGGGGGATTCCGATGACTAGCGCCCCTCCGGTGACGAACAGGGATCCGATGATCATCGGCAGCAAACCAAAGCTCTTCTCCAGGGGAAACCAGTCCAGGCTGAAGAGAAATTTCTTGAGCCCGTATTTGAACATAATGGGGGTCCCCTCGCTGAAAATATAAACTGTGATGACGAGGAGGATCGAGACCGCCGACAAGGCTATCATCAACAGGGACAGCCGGATGAGCCTCTCTTTTCGCTCTAATCGCGTTACGGACACCGCGTCTAATCTTCCTTGAAGATCGGGATCAAGCCGTCATGCCGGATGAGTTCCTGGGTATTCCTGGAAAGAACGAAATTGATGAAGTCCAGGGCCGTTTTGTTGGGAGGGCCTTTTGTCAGGAACAGGAAGGGGCGGATCAAGCGGTATTTCTTCTGATCGATATTTTCGTAGCTCGGTTCAACACCTTCGAAGCGGAGGGCCTTCACCTTTTCGTTGACCAACCCCAGGGAGATGTAGCCGATGCTGTGTCGGTCATTAGCCACGATCTCACGGACGGTTCCGTTCGAGTCCTGGACGATGGCCCGGGTGGTGATCCGGCTTTTCTTCATCAGCATCTCCTGAAACGTGCCCCGTGTTCCCGATCCTTCCTCTCTGGTGACGACCGTGATGGCGTGTTCGGGCGCCCCCAGGGCGCTCCAGTCGTCGATATCTCCTGAAAACACGCCTTGAACCTGTTGCAGGCTGAGGCTTTCGATCCCGTTATCAGGGTGAACGATGATGGCCAAGCCGTCCCAGGCCACGATGACTTCGAGCAGGTCGTGTTCCTCCGGCTTGAGCTCTCGAGAAGACATGCCGATATCGGCGGCGCCCTCGCGGGCGGCCTGGATTCCGGCGCTCGAGCCCCCGCCCTGGACATTGACCACGCGACCGGGATTCTCCTTCATGTAGACTTCGGCCCAGTGGTCGGCAAACGGCTGGATGCTGGTCGACCCCGCCACGACCAGCCCGCGCTGGGCGGAGCCGCGGGCGCAGCCGCTCATACCTCCTAAGAGAAACGCCAGAGAGAATGCCAGGGCGACGCCGTATTTCTGATGACAAACCTGGCTCATTGCCTTTTCGACACTCTCGTTTGCGCTTATATTGCAGACTTCCCGCTCCGTTAAGCCGGCCGACACCGGCTACTCAGCCAGCTCAGCAAGCTCCCTGTCGAAGCGCGACTGGATGCGGTTGTGCTCTTCGCTCAGCTTCTCCAGCTTCCGGTAAAGGATGTCGATATCTTCCTTCAAGAGATGCATCGCCCTGGAAATCTCAACGATCTCAGTTCCTTTTTTCTTCCGCCCGGCTTCTATGATCGCCTTGTTCAATTCCTCCAGCTTCCGTTCCTTGGTTTCAATGGCCGCTTCTGTCCCGGCGATCTTCTTTTCCAGAGGTTTCAGCGTCCTGGCCCTTTCCGTAAGGACCGAACTCCGCTTCCGGCGCATCTCCAGCGGCGTCGTTCGATCGCGGTCTCCGTTTTTCGCGGCTCTTTCCTTCGTTGGCTTGCGGACTGTATCCTCCTCCTGCCAGCCGATTTTTTCCAGAAAACGCTGATAGTCTCCTTCATGGATAAGGATGCCGTCCTCCCGAAAGACGATCAGCCGATCGGCCAGGGCATGGAGGAACATTTCGTTATGGGTGACGATGACCACCGCGCCCTCGAAATTGTCGACGGCGGCGAGCAGAGCGTCGTTCGATTCCAAATCCAGATGGTTTGAGGGTTCGTCGAGGAGGAGGAGGTTGAGGGGCGAGGCGATGAGCTTGCCGAGAACAACCCGGCTCTTCTCTCCTCCGGAAAGGATGGAGATCTTTTTCAGGGCTTCATCCTGGGAGAACATCATCGCTCCGCAGATGGCCCGGGCCCGCTGAGGGTCCGTATCGGAAGCGGCCCGGCCGATCTCCTCGAGCACTGTGTTGGATTCGTCGAGCCCAGCGATGTATGACTGCTCGAAGTACCCGACAGCGACGTTGAGGGGACGCCTCGTCACTCCTCCCTGGGGCTCGAGAACGCCGGCCAGGAGCTTCAACAGGGTGGTCTTCCCCTGGCCGTTCCTGCCGATGACACAAACGCGGTCTTTCGCCCCGATGCTGATGGTCAGGTCCCTGATCAGAGGTTTCGACGGGTCGTAGGAAAACGAGAGATCGCGGACATCGAGGGCGTACTTGCCGTGGAACGGTTTGCAGGAGAAAGTAAAATCGAGTGTGGCGAGCTTTTCGAGCTTCTCTCGTTTCTCCATCTTGGCCAGGGTCTTGATGCGTGATTGGAC
>CAYOZW010000076.1:0-6303 GCA_964408495.1 uncultured Eubacteriales bacterium | reverse complement strand
GAAGAGTTCAATCTCCTTGCGCTTCCGCTCATCGTTTAAACGCGTTTTTTCGTAGGTCTCTTCGTCCTGGGCGATCTGATCGTAATATTTCCCCGTGTCGCCGCTGATCTTCCGGGCCTTTTTCCGATGAATTCCCAGGACATGGGTAATCACAGAATCCATGAAGCTGCGGTCGTGGGTGATCAGCATGAACTCGCCCGGCCAGCCGCGCAGGAAACGCTCCAGCCAGCGGATGGAGGTGATATCGAGATAGTTGTTGGGCTCATCCAGGAGAAGCATGTCATGTTCGGCCAGAAGGATCTTGGCCAGGTTGAGCCTGACCTGGAAGCCTCCCGACAATTCCGCCGGCGGACGCTCGATGTCGGCGGCGACGAAGCCGAGGCCGGCCAGAACTTTCTCCGCCTTCCAAAGGCGGTCGCGCTCTGCCGGGGGAAGGCCAAGGGCCGCCTCTTGGAGGACGGTCTCGGCCGTGAACATAGGCTCCTGTTCCACATAGCCGATGCGATAATTCTTGGGAACGGATACGGACCCGGAATCCGCCGACTCCAGGCCGGCGATGATCCGAAAAAGGGTCGTCTTGCCGTGGCCGTTCCGGCCCACCAGGCCCACCCTTTCCTTCCGGTTGATCTTGAAGCTGACGTTATCAAAGAGGGCTTGGGGCCCAAAACTCTTGGACAGGTTCTCTACGGAAATCATGCCCGGCGCCCTCCCGGGGGAATCGACCTGGGAGAGGCCTCCTTTTCGCCCTTGCGAACTAGCCTAAAGGCCGAGCTCCTTGATGATCTGGCCGGCCTCCGAAAACTTCTCGGTGACGAAAAGGACATAGCGGATGTCGACACTGATCGATCGCTGTAGCTCGGGGATAACATAATAATCTCCGATGACACTTTCATAGGTCATGTCGAAAATGATTCCGACCTGCTCGCCCCGGGCGTTCAAGGTCGGCGACCCGGAATTCCCTCCCGTCACGTTGGTCGTGTTCAGGAAGCAGCAGGCCACATCGCTCAGCCGCTTATCCTCATAACGGCCGAAATCACGATCCCGGTGGAGTTTTTTGATCTTCTCGGGCACGCGGAAAGGAAACTCGCCGGTCTCTTTCTCGATAACACCCCGAAGTGTCGTCAGGGGAAGATACTGGACGGCATCCCGGGGGGAATATCCTTCGACGGGTCCATAGGTGAACCGGATGGTCCCGTTGGCGTCGGGCGCGAGTTTTCCCCCGTTCATCTCGAGAAGCGCTCTTTCATAGGCCTTCTTGAGCTCGGCACGTTCCTGGCCGAGGGCTCTCCCCTCCTCGCGAAGGCTCTTGAGCTCTTTTTCAAGAGCTGCGGCGAGCGAGATCATCGGATCCTGGAGCTTGGCCAGCTCTGCCGGCGTGAGGTCGAGCAGTTCGAGCCTTCTCTTCGGGTCGGCCAGGCTTGTCTTGTTGTAAAGGATATCCACATATTCATCGATAGCCGACTCCGACTTCTTGGCCAGTAGATCTCGAAACGCTTCGGGAACCTGAGCTTTAGGTAAACTCAACATCTTTTTGATTTGGTATTTAAAAAAGGCCCGGTCCGCAGGAAGATCATAGCTCCGTTCGACCAACTGAATCCTCTGCTTGATATAGGGCAGGTTTCTGTCCTGAAAAGAAGGTTCGCGGTCGCTGTCCGGCTTCTGTCTTTCCTCGACAGTGCGATAAATCGTATAAGCCTGGGAGAGGATGGTCGAACCTCTGAATCCCGTGGATCCGGTGATCAAGTCATTCTTCCAATAGAACTCGGCAAATCTCTCCATGAAGGCGTCCACACGGTCCAGTATCTCAGCATAGGACTTATGACGCCCGGGATCCTGGGAAACCCATGCCAGGAAGGCCTTTTCGGTGGCTTCCTTTTTGGAGGTCAGCGAAATTTTGTCCATCCCCTCGATCTTTCCTTGAAAGTTTTTCAGGGCATTATTAAGGCCCTTGACCAGGCCGGCGTATTTGATCTCGACCTCGCGGTTGTCCTGGCCGGCCCCCTCGAAGAACGCGATTATATCCTGGAATAGGCCGATCCTCCGCTCGAGAACCTCTCGGCCGAATCGGACCTCGGAATGAGTATAGTTACGGAACGTTTGGCCGGGATAGCCCATGACGAAGGTGAAATCGCCGGGCTTGATCCCATCCAGGGAAATCTTCATTATGGATTTCGGCTTGTAAGGAACATTATCCAGGCTCTGATCGACTCCCAGGCCTTCTTTGGAGACATAAGCCCGCAAGAACGAGAAATCGCAGGTGTGGCGCGGCCACATCCAATTGTCGATGTCCCCGCCGAAGTTCCCCAGGTCCTGGGGCGGCGAATAAACCAGTCTGATATCCTTGAGGCGCTTGAAGCGAAAGAGATAATACTGGTTGCCGCTGTACATGGCGGCGATAGTGCAGCGGATATCCGGTCCTTCCTTCTCGGCGGCGGCGATGAGCTCCTTCTGAGCTTTTTCAATCGCATAGTAGATCTCGAGATAGGTCATGCCCGGCTTTATGCTCTGGATGATTTTCGCGGTGACTTCATCGTAGCCAAGTAGGACATCGGCTATATAGCCTTGGGCCGATATTTCCTCGCTGCGGTTGGAAGCGAGAAAGCCCTTCTCGATATAATCTTTCTCCTTGGTGGCCGCTCTCTGGATAGCGCCGAAGGCGACGTGATGGTTGGTCAGGATCAATCCGTCCGCTGAGACGAATTCGCCCGTCCCGCCTCCTAGGCTGACGACCGCGCTCATGAGTCCGGTTCCGTCCTTCTTGTAAAGGTCCTCCGGGTTCATCTGCAATCCGAGCTTCTGGAGGTTGAGGGCCTTCATTTGGTGAGGCATCCACATGCCCTCATCGGCCTGGGCGATGAAGCCGACTGTGAAGAGCAGGGCCAAGACGATTAGGCGACGCAAGAATTTCATTTTCGCGCTCCTTCGGAAGTGAATTTCGCGGTTTTATTCTGCCCCGAATAGGGCTTATAGTCAACCCGGTTGGATTGCCGCCCAGGGCCGCCATCTGGCATAATGGCGGAAGGAGAAAAAAGACACGTGGAACTTCCTGTAGCCAGCTGGCATGAAGCCATCTTCAGGCGACACTCCCGCCGGACCTACTCTGTCCAGGTTCCCGAGGCTGATAAACTAACCCGCCTCGAGCGGGTCTGCCATGACTTCCGGCCTTTTCCCGAAGTCCGCTCGGAGTTGGTCCGGTCCTCTCCTGAAGCTGTATTCAGGGGACTGATCGGGAACTACGGCCGGGTCAAAGGGGCTTTGATGTACGTGGCCTTCCTCGGCAGGATGGATTCTCCCCGGGTGCAAGAAGCCGCTGGCTATGCCGGCGAGGGAATCGTCCTGGAAGCAACCGCGCTGGGGCTCGCGACCTGTTGGGTGGGCGGGTTCTTCCGCCCGGAAATCGTCAGGCAGCATATCGGGATCGAGGACGGGGAAAAGGTCCTCGCAGTCACTCCTGTCGGCTATGCCCCCGCACGTAAGGATCGCACGGAAAGGTTCCTCTCCGGGGTGATCAGGTCGCATCGCCGAAAATCGGTTGTCACCTTGATCAACGGAAAAACCATGCCCCCCCGGCTGGCAGAAGCCTTCGCCGCGGCCAGGCTCGCTCCATCCGCTCAAAACCGACAGCCCTGGAGGTTCCGGGTCGAACCGAAGGCGGTCGTCCTCACCACAGACCGTTCCTTCAGCACCTCGACTATCTCCAAGCGCTTGGATTGCGGCATCGCCATGCTCCACTTCGAGCTCGGCGCGCGGGCGGCAGGAGTCGAAGGCAAGTGGGAGCTCCTTCCCGCCCCCGATGTCGCTAGGTTCATCTTTTGAGCGAGACCTTCCCAATTCCCTTGTTTCCGGTTATAATATCCGCGCTTTGCGGGGAGTAGCGCAGCCTGGTTAGCGCACAGCGTTCGGGACGCTGGGGTCGGGGGTTCGAATCCCCCCTCCCCGATCTTGCCTTAAATCTCGATCAGGTCGTAATCAAGCGAACCCAGGCCGATGTCAGCTCCATGATGGAGTTGGTGCGACCAATCGACGTCATACCCTCTTCTAAAGACATCCTTCCGGCCGTGCAACAGCACCAGGTCGGCTGACGCCTTATCTATGGCCACCGGATCGAGAGACGCCAGAATCCCGATGTCGTCGACGATTGCCGGCTGGTCACCGGCCATGCAATCGCAATCCTTGGTGATCTGGAAAAGGACATTCAGGAATCCGACCTGGCCACGGAAATGGTTCCAGACTGCAAAAGCATACTCGGCCATCTTCTCCTGCAAACGTTCAGAATCATTTCCCCAGCGCATTTTTACGGCCCCGACTTTGCAGACGACCAGGCACTCTCCGCAGCCGATGCACTTGTCGTCCAAGATGACGGCGGTTCCATTTTTCTGGATAATGGCGCCCGCCGGGCAATAATCCAGGCAGATTCCGCAGTTTGTGCAGTGTTTCGCACTTATGCGGGGATTGACCTCGGCGTGCTGCTCGAGCTTCCCGGCCCGCGAGGCGCAACCCATACCCAAATTCTTGATCGCCCCCCCCACCCCGGTCTGGACATGGCCGGTCAGATGGGTCAGACAGACCAGCCAGTCGGCGTGGAGAATGCCAGCCGCTATCTTAGCAATCTTGACTCGTTTGAGGCCGACCTTGACCTCTTCGTCATCCTCCCCGATCAGGCCGTCGGCGATATGAACCGGAAAGCCGCATTTCTCCAAGCTAAACCCGTGCTGCGCGGCAAGTTGGACATGATCGACGGCGTTGGACCGCTGGCCGACATACAATGTGTTCGTATCCGTGAAATAGGCACGGCGGGTCCTCTGCCTAAGCCGGCAAACCATGTTCTCCAGCCAAGCGGGTTTGATATACCCGGTGTTTCCCTTCTCCCCGAAATGGATCTTCAAAGCGACAAAATCGTCTTTCTCGATATTCTCATCTAGGCCGAGGGCAAGATAAAGCCTTTCGATTTTCTCGGACACCCTCCGGGCTTCTTCCTTGCCGCTCCCGGGAACTAGGTAAACCCGGCTCTTCATCTTTTCTCTCCCCTCTCAATTCCCTAAGATCGCCTTGGCCGCATCTCGGCTGGCGCCGGGCTCAAAACCGTATCCGATCGTTTTCAGCGTCTGTTCCAGAGCATCCAGGGCGAAGAGAATCTGGGATGAAGAGAGGTTGCCCATATGCCCCATCCGGAAAACCCGGCCGGCTGTGTTCGCTAGTCCGCCCGCTACGATCACGCCATGTTCATAGAGGAGCTCACGGAATCGCTTGTCCTCAACGCCCTCTGGATAGCTGAAGACGGAAAGAGTATCGGCAAGGAAAGGCCTTTCGGTAAAAAGGCTGAATCCCAGAGCTTCGATTGCCGACCGGATGGCTCGTGCAGAGCGCTCATGGCGCAAGAAACGCTGTTCCAGTCCCTCTTCGAGGATAATGAGCGTGCTTTCATAGAAGGCCCTGATTTCGTTGACACATGGCGTTGAAAAATACCGCGCCGGCTCCCTCATGATCGGCAGCCAGCGCATCAGGTCGGAATAGTACGCGGGGATCTGTTTCATCCCCTTCCGTTTTTCCATGGCCCGATCGGAAAGGACGAGAATGGCCAGCCCCGGGGGAGCACCGAAGCATTTCTGGGCAGCCGTGAGAATGACATCGATGCCCCAGTCATCCATCCTTTCCTCGATGCCCCCGGTGGCACAAACGCCGTCGAGAATAAACAAGGCGTCTTTTCCCCTGATGACTTCGGCGTAGTCGCGGATGGGCGCACAAGCGCCCGTCGCTGTATCCACATGGGTTGATATGACGGCACGAAAGCTTCCTGTGGCCAGTTTTGTCTTCAGATCCTCCGGGCTAACGGCCCTTCCCCAAGGGCTCTCTACTAGCTCATGGTCGAGCCCGAAGCTTCGGCAGATCTCGGCCATCCGACTTCCGAAATACCCCTGCGAAAGAATGAGCGCCTTTTCCCCCGGAGCGATGGTATTCAGCAGGGCCATCTCCATGGCCAGGGTTCCCGCCCCGGCGATTATAAAAGCCTCGCCGGTTCGGCAGAAAACTATTTTCTTGAAGTTGGCCAGAGCCTTTGGCAGTTCCTCGACCATCTCTGGCCCGACATGGGAGACGGTGGGTTGGGCCAGGCTATGGATAATCCGAGGATGGACCGGACTGGGCCCGGGAATGAGCAGTAGTTTTTCTCTCACGCGTTTCTCTCCTCTTTATCTATCCTATCATTTTTCATGAATGCCGTCTCCAAATCAAATGGCTCGGGGTAGTGACATCGAAACCGCGCCCGTTTTCTCCCAGCGCGGAAAACGGGCTCGATTCGTCGTT
>CAYOZW010000075.1:11195-13186 GCA_964408495.1 uncultured Eubacteriales bacterium | reverse complement strand
CTTCTGGGGGTCCTCTGCTTATAACGATATCTATAGGCGCAAGAAGATACTGGCCTCAGCCTCGGTGACGCGCTTCCAGGACAACCTCCTGGGCGCCAGCCACGAGCTCAAGGCCGGCCTTGAGTTCGAACAGTCAGAGGAGCACCGGGATTGGTACAGAGGAAACCCCTATTACTCCTACTGGGATGATTACGCGGCCGGAAATCCCTACTACTATTCCACTCCCCTGCAGCAGGGTCGGCTCCGCATCCATTACTGTCCGCCCGTCGCCGAGGGATGGGATGTCCAGGACCACATTCGGCGTTTTTCCGGCTATATCCAGGACAGCCTGACCGCCGGTCGGTTGTCCTTTAACCTCGGCCTGCGGGTTGATTATTCGTTTCAGTTCGAGCCTCAGCAGGGCCGACCCGACCTCCGCTACCAGTACGGCCCCGACCAGCTCAATCCGGACATTGCGGGGGTCAACGACCTGCTCCTGGCGCTCATTGACCAATGGCACGCTGAGATCGGTCCGGTCTCTCCGTTCGACAGGCTCATCACGTCCTATAAGAAAGTCGTCGATTTCTTCACCCTCTCACCGCGAATCGGGCTCGTCTATGACGTCTTCGGCAACGGCAAGACAGCCCTCAAGCTCTCCTTCAGCCGATACTACGAGCCCATTTGGATCGCCAAATACAACGCCAGCCAGATCTTCAGCGCCGGATCCGTCGACTATTATTGGAACGACCTCAACGGCAACCGGCTGATGGACCTTCCCCCGGATGATTCCTATGTCCTCCAGTCTTATCCCGAACAAGACCCCGAGTTCAATTACTATGTCGACGACCTCAAGGCCCCCTATGTGACCGAACTTCTGGCCGGCATCGAGCATGAGCTCGTCCAAGATTTCAAACTCGGGCTCCAGTTCATCTGGAAACAGAACCGGAACATCATCGAGGACACCGATATCAACAACGCCTACGACCCCGACGCCCGGGATGAGAATGGCCCGATCTGGCTTCCCTTCCAATTTGTTGACCCTGGCTATGATGGGGAGTGGGGGACCTCTGACGATCAGACGCTGACCGCCTACGGGCTCCGCGCCGACCGGCCGGTCCCCACCTGGATGGGGATGAATCCCCCGGAGGCGAAGAGGAAATATTGGGCGGTAGCCCTAACCCTCGGCAAGAGGATGTCTAACAAATGGCAGCTCAAAGGCTCCATCCTCTACAGCTCTTTCAAGGGGAACACCGAGGCGACCTATCTCTCGACCGAGGGCAAGAGCCCGATGTTCAATGATCCGAATACCATCACCAATGCCTACGGCTCGCTCTTTTTCGACCGGCCGCTGCAGATCAAGGTCATGGGGACATACATTCTTCCCTATGGCTTCATGATCAGCGCCTACCTCCAGCATTATTCCGGCATCCCCTGGGGGCGGACGATCTCCCGCGTCTACTTCCCGGCCGACTTTCCTGACGTCCAGCAGACCTATGTCACCCTTAATGCAGAGGCCCCCGGATCGCAGCGGCGGGCTTCTTACACCAATCTCGACCTGCGGGTGGAAAAGGCATTCACCATCAAAGGTGGGGGGAAACTCGACCTTTTCCTGGACATCTTCAATGTCGGCGGTAACAGCGGCGTCATCGTGGACAATGATCCGGCGGCCCGTCTGCGTTTCGACCAGACCCCTCCAGCCTACGAAGTGTCATCGACCTATGGAGATGTGCTGAGTGTTTACGGCGTCCGCTCCTTCCGGATCGGAATCCGCTGGAGCTTCTGAGCTACAAGCCGAATTCCACGGTCTTTCGGATCTCTTCGCCAACCTTCTTGTTCTTGAGCACGATCAGGAGTTTGTTCTTCCCTTGGGCGAGCGCCTCTAGATCTTTTTCGACCTGGAGGGGGATGTTGAGTTGATACCGGCTATTGAATTTTTCTTTTAACTCTGCCGACGTCAGGCTGAGTCCATAGCTTTCGGTTTTTCCCCACCGGAGAATGCCTTGGCTATCTTT
>CAYOZW010000075.1:0-11185 GCA_964408495.1 uncultured Eubacteriales bacterium | reverse complement strand
CAGCTCTACCTCGAAAGTGGTGACAAATTTCCCTCCCTCCAGGTTCAGCCAGATCGCCGAATAGGGTATCGAGATCTCTACCAAGGCGTCCAGTTTGCTCACTTCCGATCTTTTCCTTTTGAGAAGGACGTCGAAATCATAAGGAGCCTTTTCCTCAGACGGCAAGAGGGGTCTGGGCGCCGACTCCCTAGCCAGGCTCAGGTCGGCGATCGGACTCAGGTCCAGAGTCGCAAGCCTGAAGGTCCCGGTGCAAGAGCGGTCGAGGAAGACGACCGGAAAATCCCGATAGTACCAGAGTTCCTGGCAACGACCCTCTGGATTAGCGGCGGAAGAGGTCGTGGAGCGCTGGTCCGGAGGGCCGAAGAGAACATAAATCCTCCCTCTGTCGGTGAGCCGGCCGGACCGGCCCTCACCGAAGAAAAGGCGGTCTGCCGCGGAGAGCCGCGCGAGATATTCGTCCTTGAACTCGTTCTCCTCGGTAGAAGGATCGGGATCACGGCGCTTCCAGAATTTTTCAATGAATTCCGGCCTGTCGGCGTCCGCAAGCGCCAGGAATTCTTCCCGCTCGGCCGAGGTGATGATGTAGTTGACCTGGGAGAGGAATTCTTCGTCCTCGGGTTTGAGTTTCTGGATGTCGGCTGCGATTTCCCAGCTTGCGCCGATCAGCATAAGCGCAAGAGCCAGGGGGACTATCGGTATTCTTGCCGTCATTGTCTTCCTTTCAGGTCCATATCACCCTTCCCGAGCTGGGGATTCCCAGCACAAATGACTCTTCTTTTAAGATACCATATCCCTTCTGAAATTCAAGAATGACCTGGCGATGAAATGGGGAGATCGTCCTTAGACCGTAGGGGAGGGAATGGCCCTTTTGTCAGGGCCATTCCCGTCAAATGCGGAAGGAGGGACTCGAACCCTCACGGCCTTGCGGCCATAAACTCCTGAGGCTTACGCGTCTGCCAATTCCGCCACTTCCGCATAAGCGCCCCTTATTATAATCCGGGCACCTTTAAAGGTAAAGTGAAGGGCCAAGTTCCTCGCTCGAGGGAACGAGCGGGCTGACGAACCACATACCCCGAGCCTCCCCACTTGACAAAGAGGGCTTCCGCTCTTATTTATTAAAGTGCGTGGCTATCACGACCAAGGTTTTCAACCGGGGACCGGGAAAAGGGAATAAAGCCAGCTCAAAAGTGACTTTGATATTCTGCCGTCTTCGAATCCCGCGGCAACAATAAACCCACAAGGAGGTTGAATGAAACTCTCTTCCCAATCCCAAATCCAGGCCCTGGCCGGGTTCAAGAGCGACAGCCTCTGGACTACCTCTTTCTATCTGGACACAGACAAAAGCCGGCGGACCAAGAAAGAGATCGCCGTCTCCTTCAAGAACCTCCTCAACGAGGGCCGGATGCGGCTGGAGACGATGGACCTGAGCAGAGCCAGGAAGGATTCGCTTCATCAGGACCTGGAAAAGATCGGCCGTTTCGGAACGCAGCGGCTGGCTTCCTTCAACGGAGCCGGCCTGGGCATCTTCAGCTGCCAGGGCGCGAAATTCTGGCAGGACCTGTCGCTCCCCCGTGCGCCCCGGAACCACCTCTTCTTCGACCGGAACCTCCACATCCGGCCGCTCCTGGCGATCCAGGACGAGTACCACCGCATCTGCGTCCTTCTTCTCGGCCGTCAAGATGCCCGCTGGTATGAGGTCTTTATGGGGGAAATCGCGCTCATCGATAGCTTGAAGAGCGATGTCCCCAGCCGCGTTCGCGAGGGCGGCTGGAAGGGGTACGAATCGAAGCGCATCGAGCGGCACATCGATGCCCATCTCCATGACCATTTCAAGAAGGCCGCCCGGAGGACTTTCGAATTGTTTAAGAAAAACCGGTTCGAATGGCTTTTTCTCGGCTGCAAAGAAGAAGGCCGTTCGGATTTCGAGCCGCTGCTCCACCCCTACATCAAGGAACGTCTGAAGGGATGGCTAAAGACTAGCTCCAGTGTTGCCGAGGACAAGGTCCTCAATCAGGCGCTGGGGATCGAAAGAAGACTCGAGGTGAAGGAAGAAGACGATCTCACTCAATCCTTGATCAGCGAACTCGAAAAAGGCGGTCGGGCAGTCTCCGGTATAAAGGAAGTCCTCCGCAAGCTGAATGCCGCCGAAGTCCAAACGCTGGTCCTCACCCGAAATTTCGCCAGCGAAGGGAAGGTCTGCCCGAAGTGTCATTTCCTTTACCTGGACGTCCTCCGCTGCCCCGTCTGCCAAGTGAAAACTGAAAAGGTCCAGGATATCGTCCATGAAAGCGTCCACGCGGCCATGGACAAGAAGGTCCGGGTCCGGTATGTGACCCCGCCCTCGAAGCTCGACCGTTACGGAAAGATAGGCGCCTTTCTCAGGTATTAGCTAACCTTTGCCCTTTTGAACGACACCCTTTCGAAGAGGCTGTAAACGACCGGGATGATGAACAGCGTCAGGAAGGTCGTGGCCATCAGTCCGCTGAGGACGGTGATCGCCATCGGCGCCCGGAATTCCGAGCCTTCCGACCGGCTGAGGGCCATGGGCAGCATGCCGAGAATCGTGGTCAAGGCAGTCAGGAGTACGGCCCGCATCCGTGTGACCGCCCCCGTGATGATGGCCTCCTTCTTGTCCAGGCCCCCGCGCCAGAGTTGATTGATATAGTCGATCATGACGATGCCGTTGTTGACGGCCACTCCGGCCAGAAGGATGAACCCGATGAGAACCGGCAGGCTGACCGCTTTCCCGGCGACCAGGAGACCCAAAACCACTCCAATCAAACCGAGCGGAATAGCGAACATGATGACAAAGGGGTGCCGGAACGACTCGAACTGTGAGGCCATGACCATATAGACGAGCACGGAGGCCAGCAGGAAGGCGGCGGCGAGGACTTTGAATGCATCCGTCATCTGCTCATAGGAGCCGCCGAACTCCAGGAAATAGCCGGCCGGCATTTGTTTTTCGATGGGCCCCAGCCGTCCCCGGATATCCCGGACCACGCTTCCCAAGTCGCGCCCGGCGATATTGGCCGTGACGGTCACACGGCGGGCCTGGTTTTCCCGGTTGATCTGGATGGGGCCTTCACCTCTTTCGATCGTCGCTACCTGACCAACATAGACCACTTTGTTCAAGGATGTCACGATCGGGATATTCTCGATCTCCTTGATATCGTCCCTGAACTTCTCCTGGAAACGGACCCGGAGGTCGATTTCTTCGCTCTCCTCCCGGTAGCGGGTGGCGACCCGACCCAGCGTCGCTGTCTGGACAGCGTTGGCGACTTGGCTGACCATCAGGCCGAGCTTGGCCGCCCGCTGCCTGTCCACATATATCTGATACTCAGGCTTCCCCTGGCTCATCGAATGGGTCAGGTCGCGGAGCCCTGGTATATCCTGGATCCGGTTGACGATGGTGTCGGCGATCTCCTTGAGCCTGTCGATGTCTTTTCCGAAAATCTTGATCTCCACCGGAGCGCTGGCCCCGCCGAACATCATCTGGCTCATGTCGACAGCCTCGAACTTGACATTCTCGAGCCGGGGAAGCTTCCTGCGGATGGTTTCAAGGATCTCGACGTCGCTGGACTTCCTCCGGCTCTGCTTGATGAGCCCGACCCAAAGAAGCCCTTCATGAGGTCCGGCGTTGCTCATCGCGCTGCCGGCATCGCTGGCGTCCTCCTCGGCGGCCGATCCGGCCTGGGCCGTGATGATATCGATCTCGGGCTGCTGGGACATGATCTTCTCCACCATAGAAACGACCCGGTTCGTCTCCTCAAGGGCCGTCCCGACGGGCATTTTTACCTTGAGAAGGATCATATTACGGTCCTGGGCAGGCATGAATTCCGTCCCCAAAAAAGGAACTATGGCCAGGGACAGGACGAAAATACCGATCGCTCCAAAGATCATCGTGCGCCGGTGATGGAGGGCCCAGGTCAGCCATCTCCGGTAGACCAGACGCGCTTTCTGGAACTGCGGCTCCTTTCTTTTTCGTGCCGGGAGAGGCGCCGCTCCGTTGGCCGGCCCTTTGCCGAAAAGAGTATAGGAAAGAAGGGGGACGATCGTCAGGGCTACAAACAACGAAGAGACGAGAGAAAAGGTGATGGCCAGGGCCAAGCCGCGGGTCATCTTTCCAGTGATGCCTTGAGCGAAGATCATCGGCAGGAAGACGACGATGGTCGTCAAAGTGGAAGCCGTGATCGCCATGCCTACTTCCGAAGCGCCCAGGATAGAGGCCGTCTTCCTGTCTTTTCCCTCTTCTCTGTGCCGGAAGGTGTTCTCGATGACAACGATGGCGTTATCGACCAACATCCCTACACCCAGGGTCAGACCACCCAGGGTCAGCAGGTTGAGGGTATAGCCGGCTGCATAGAAGGCGATAAACGTCGTGATGACGGACAAAGGGATAGCCAGGGCGATGGTCAGGGTGGGACGCCAATTGCGCAGGAAGAGAAAGATGATCAGGATGGCCAGGAGCCCGCCCATCCAGGCATTGGCCACCGTCCGGGTGGCGACCATCTGGATCATGTCCGACTGGTCCATGGCCATGAAGAACTGGATGTCCGAGGGAAGCGTTTCCCTGATTTCTGCCAGCGTCTTTTTGACGTGGGCGCCGGTGGTCGCCGTATTGGCCCCGGAGCGTTTGCTGATCATCAAGAAGACTCCGGGCTGCTGCTGGATCCGTCCGATGTAGCGCGAATCCTTCAGGGTGTCCTTGATCTCGGCGATATCACCGAGATAGATCGGCTCTCCGGCGGCCGTGGCGCCGATGACGACGGACCGGATATCGTCGAGAGTCCTGAACTCGCCCATTGTCCGGACGAGCAGGTCCGAATGCCGCTCAACGAGAAAACCCGCCGGCAGGTTGACATTCTCGACGGCCAGGGCTCCGATGATCCGGTCCAAAGAAAGGCTCAGGCTCTCCAGCGCCGACTTGTCGATATCGACGAGGATCTCCCGGACCTCGGTCGAAAAAACGCGGGCAGCGGCCACCCCGTCGATCCTCTCCAGGCGTGGAGCGACCTCGTCCTCGATGATCTTCTGGAGCTCCGAGGTGGGGCGGTTGCCGATGACCCCCCAAAACACGATGGGCAGCTGGGCCAGGTTGAATTTATAGACCAAAGGGTCGGCCGCTTCCTGGGGCAGATACTGCCTGTATAGGGCGATCTGGTCTCGGACGTCCTGGGCGGCGAAATCCAGATTGGTGCCCCATTCAAACTCGACGGTGATGGCCGAGACGCTTTCCGAGGTGATCGAGGTGACCTTTTTCACCCGGCTGATCGAGCTGGCGATCTGCTCTAGAGGTTTGGTCACGGCCTTCTCGAGGTCCTCCGAAGAGGCTCCCCGGTAGGTAGTAATGACCGAGACCGTAGGAAACTCGAGGTCGGGGAAAAAGTCCAGCCCCAGCCTGGAGAACGAAACGAAGCCGACCACGACCAAAATCATGGCCAGCATGGACGTGGTGACCCGCCGGTTGACGGAAAATTCCGGGATCTTCATCACTCGACCTCACCCGTTATCTCTATGGGAGCGCCGTCCTCCAAGCCGAAGTTGCCCTCGCTGATGACCAGGTCTCCCTCTTCGACGCCGCTCAGGATCTCGCTCAGAATCGTGTTCTGGAGCCCGAGCACGACCTCCCGCTTGACGGCTCGGCCGTCCCGGGCGACAAATACATGCTTGTTCTCGAGGATAGCCTTCTGGGGGACGACCAGGGCGTTCTCATGAGTCTTGACCTCGAGGACGATCTCGCCGAACGTGCCCGGACGGAGGACCAGGTCCGGGTTGTCCACCGCCACCTCAACCCCGAACTTCTTGGTCTGGGGGTCGGCGGCCAGGTTGACCACCTGGACAGTTCCCCTGAACTCTCGTTTGGGGATCGTCGGGACCCTCAGGATGGTCTCCTGTCCTTTCCGGATGAGCGGGATGTCTGCCCCAGAGACCTCCACCCGGATCTTGACTCTGGAGAAGTCGACAAGAGTGAGCACACCGCCGCCGCTCCCGGGCGAAAATCCACCCATCAGCGGGTTAATGACATCCCCGACCTCGGCGTTCTTGGAAGCGATGATCCCACTGAAAGGCGCTTTCATGATGGAGACATCCAGGCTGTGCTTGGCCAGGTTGACGGCCGCCTGCGCCTGGTTGAGCTGGGCTTTGGCGGAATCGTATCCCAGTTTGACCTGTTCGGACTGCTGTTCGGAAACGGCCTTCTCTTCATAAAGCCTCTCCATGCGCTCCCAGTTCGTTTTGGCGTTGTTGAAATTAGCTTGGGCGACCGCCAGGGCGGCCTCGGCCTGCTCGAGTTGGAGCCGGATGGCCCGGGTATCCAGCTCGGCCAGGAGCTGTCCCTTGGAAACACGGTCGCCTTCGTTGACGGCGATGCTGTCGATCTTGCCGCCGACATCGGGAGTGATGTTGATGCTCTGCCTGGCTTCGATCGTCCCGGTATAGAGCAGCTTTTCAGAAATCCTCTGTCTGACAACCTTGAAGACCTTGACCGGCGCCGCGCCGACAGCTTGGGCCTCTCCCTTGGATTCCGAATTTTGCGGCGGCTTGCAGGAAGGCAGCAGGGCCAGGGCGAATCCCGTCAGCAGGAATATACTGAAGCGTTTGCTTTTCTCCATCGTCTTTCTCCTTTATATCGTCTCCGACTCTTTCCAACCCAATCCCACGGCCTTCTCGAGCTGGGCCAGGGAGATGACATATTCATAGATGGCCCGGAGGTAGTTGACCCTCGCTTCACTGAGGGCGACCTGCGCCGAGCCGACGTCGGTGATGGTGATCAGTCCCTCCGCGTAGTTGAGTTCGGCCACCCGGACGCTCTCCTTGGCCGCATCGACATTTTTCTCCTGGGAGAGAAGCGATTCTTTGGCCTGGTTCAGGTTCAGGTAGGCGGATTGGACTTCAAATTTGATGTTGTTAACGAGCCCCTTCTCGGTGTACTCAAGCTCTCTGATCAGGGCCTTGGACTGGGCCACCCTGGCCGGGGTCTGGAGGCCGTTGAAGATCGGGATGTTCAGGACGAGGTTGAAAGAGTAGAAGCTCTGCCAGTTGTTCTTATTGAAATTGAGGCTGTCCGCCCAAAAATTATAGTTTCCGGATACGGCGACCGTCGGAAGATAATCGGCCTTGGCGACCTTGATCATCTCGCCGGCCATCTGTTTCTGGTAAAGGAGTTGATTGAGCTCCGGCCGGTTGGCCAGCGATCGGGCGATGCTCTCATCCAGGTCGACCTCGACCGGAGAGTAAGTCATTTCGCCGACGATCTCCACCGCCTGGGCGACGTCCAGCCCGAGAAGGGTCTTCAGGCTGAGCTCGGCCAGGGCGAGATTGTTCTGCGCCTGGATCACCGGCGGCTTCAAGTTGGCCACCCGGACCTCTGCCCGAAGAAGGTCCAAGCGAGAAGACATTCCAACCTCGTACATGTTCCTGACGTTCTGAAGCAGTTTTTCTGCCAGTTCATGGGCCTCTTCCGTGACTTGGACCAGCTCCTTGGCCAAGAGGTAGTTGTTAAAACCGCGCTTGACATTGAAGACGGTCTCCTGAGTGGTCTGCCGGGCCGACTCCTGGGAGGAAAGGTAATTCAGCTCGGCCGACTTGTAGCCGGCGGTCAGACGTCCGCCGGTATAAAGGGGGACCGAAAAGGCCAGCGAAAGCTGGTAGTCCTTGGTGAAGTCGATCGCCATCCGTTGCGGACGTCCTCCCGGGACGAAGGAAGGAAATTCGAGGACGAACACCTTCTCGTCCAGGTTCTGGAGTCCCTGGGCATTCAGGCTGGGAAAAAATTGGCCGGCGGCCTCTCTCACCTGGGCCTGCGCCGCGTCCACTCTTTGCTGGGAGGCCAGATAGAATGGATTCTGGGAGAGGGCCATGTCGATGCTTTTTTCGAGCGTTAGCGTGATCTTCTCCTGGGCGGCGGCGGCCGGCCCGCCCCCGAGGAGGAGCCCCAGGGCCAGGATGGAAAGCATGTTTCTCTTCATCTTGACGCTCCTTTCGCGAGTTCTTCTTCCTTTTTTTGAATCCCTTGAAGGAAGTAGTTATGGATGATCTCCGTAGCCTCCTTGACACTATAAGCCCGTTCATGCCAGTAGCGAACGTGGCAATATCCCTGGAGGAGGGATTCCAGGAAGGTGACCGCCGCGGAGATATCGATCTTCCGGAATTCCCCGGCGGCCACGCCCTCCCTCAGGAAGCCGGCGACTTTGTCCAAGATCTCTTTACGTCGGGCCTTCATTTTGGTTATGAATCGACGTTCCGCATCCGAAGTGATTTTCTTCTCTTCAGTCACGAAGATCTTCATCTTTTCGATGAACGACCGGTCGGTGATGAGCATGCGCGAAATGTTTTCTTTTTCCTGGTGAAAGCGAAGATAGAAGCGGATCCCTTTCTTCAGCTTTTCTGTGGCGCTCAGCGGGAGGACACTGATCTTCCGGACTTCCTCGTCGATTTCCTCGAAAAAATGTCCGAGAACCTCGAGGGAGAGCTCTCCCTTGCTCCGAAAATAATGGTACAGGGTCGCCTTGGAGAGCTGCGCGTCCCGGGCGACGTCGTCCATGGTCATCTTCTGATATCCTTTGCGGACGATGACCCGCTCGGCCGCCTCGAGGATGGAGCTACGGAATTGCTTCCGGCGCCATTCCTCGCGTTCTTGTTGAAGCTGTTTTTTCTTCATTTTTTGACTCCCGAGTTTAGCCTAAAAACTTGATGGTTTAAATACTAAACTAATAAGTTTAACCGCCCAGAATAGCGGAATCGTCCGGACTTGTCAATGCCGCCGGGAAGGAGCTAGAATAATGATCTCCGGCAAGGTGACCATGAGGGCAGGACAAAGACTTTTCCCTATTGAAGGACGTTATCTCTTGGTCCTCCTGACCTTCCTGCTCATCCAGGCCCGCCCGGCCGCCCTTCTCCAGCAGGATCGCGGCGGGCCTCCCCGGTGGTGGAAGATCGCCCTCGTCCTGAAGACGGACGGAGAGTTCAAGCTAGACGAGGGGGGGCCGGCGGCGGTCGGGTATTTCTCCTTCGCCGTCCAATGGACCGGCTGGCTGGAAAGAGACGACCACGATTATGTTCTCTATCGCCTCGATTGCCGGCTTTGCGACTGGGAAGCCCAGGAAACCCTCTTCCTTCCAGAATCTACAAAGGTGCTGACCACAAACGACTTCCCCGATCAGCCCGGCTTCAACCTCAAATACCTCATCCGGGTCGGGGACAACCTCAACCTCGATTTCCTGGTCGACGGGATGGGGGTCCCTCAGACTCATCCCGAAGAGGTATTCCCGCTCCTCCTGCCATCCTCCGAGCAGAATGGTCAGAAGAAGTCCGAGATCAATTACAACGACTGTGTCATCAAAGGCTCGAATCGTGTCGAGGTCCCGGAAGCTGAGATTTATTCCGGCCCGGTGAAAAGAGCCTACGCCTGGACATGGAAAAACCAGCAATGGCTGCTCAAGCAGCAGCGGACCGTTTTCACCTCCCAGTCCCACCGGGTGAAGGTGAATCTCACCATCATCCCTCATCAGGAACGACCCCGATAAATCCGGAGAGGTTATTCGGACCGCTAGGCCCGCGGGTGGAATTTCTCGTAGACCTGGCGGAGCCGGTCCCGGCTCACGTGGGTGTATATCTGGGTCGTCGTGATCTGACTATGCCCCAACATAAGCTGCACCGAGCGCAGGTCCGCTCCCCGCTCCAGAAGGTGGGTGGCGAAGGAATGCCGGAGGATGTGGGGACTGACCCTGGCCTCCAGGCCTGCCTTCCTGGCATACACGCGAAGCATTTTCCAGACGCCTTGACGCGTAAACGGATCGCCGAGACGGGTCAGGAACAGGGCCTCGACCGGCTTCTTCTGGAGACGCGGCCGGGCTTCTTCGATATATCTCCTGGTCAGGGCGGCGGCCGCCTTGCCCAGCGGGACAATCCTTTCCTTGCCGCCCTTTCCTCGGCAGATGACATAGCCGTCTTCCAAGTTGAGGTTGTCAGGCCGAAGCTGGATGAGCTCGCTCACCCTGAGACCGGTCGCATAGAGGACCTCGAGCATGGCCCGGTCGCGGAGGCCGTGGAGGTCGCGCTCGTCCGGCTGGAGAACGAGATGAGCCACTTCGTCGACGGTCAGGAACTTGGGCAGGGAGAGCCACGTCTTGGGTGAAGAGAGGTTCGCCGCAGGATCCTTGGCGACGAGTCCGTCAAGGATGAGAAAGCGATAAAACGATTTCAGGGCCGAGATAAGCCGGGCCAGAGAGCGCGCCTGGAGCCCCGCCTGGCTCTGGCGGTGAATAAAGAGAGATACGGTGCTCTCGTCGACCCGGGCCCAATCTTTTTTCTCCCTTTCGAGAAACAGGAAGAACTTCCGGAGATCACGGTCATAGGAGAGGATGGTGTTTCGCGACAGACCTTTTTCGACCGAAAGATAGTCCAGGAAGAGGCGGAGGATGTCCTCAGCGGAGGAGCGCGGTGCGTTCATCCGAGAAAAGGATTGGAATCCCTCTCCTCGCCGACCGTGGTCCAGGGCCCATGCCCGGGAAGGACGATCGTCTCCGGCGGAAGAGTCAGGATCCGTGTCCGGATGGATTCCTCCAGGTCTCGCGTTGAACCCCCCGGCAGGTCGGTCCGGCCGACGCCGCCGTTGAAGAGCGTGTCGCCGGAAAAGAGAAAACCATCGCCGAGGAAGCTGACGCTGCCGGGAGTATGTCCGGGAGTATGGAGGACGCGCAGGGTCGACCTCCCGATGGTGATAGAGTCTTCATCCTGAAGAAGACGGTCGGGCGGGGGCGATTCCTTGGCGCCGAGAAAGTAGCTCAGCTCGGACTGCAAATCGTGCTCCAAGAGTGGCTTGTCGAGCTCGTGGATGCACAGAGGGACGTCAAATTTCTCCTTAACATCCCGGTTGGCGCCGATGTGGTCGATGTGGCCGTGGGTATTGAGGAGAAGGGTGGGACCGAGCCCAAGCTCATAAACCAGGGGGAAGATGCGCTCTGCCTCGGCGCCGGGATCGACGATCGCGCAGTCGAGAGTCTCACTGCAGTAGACAAGGTAGCAATTCGTGTCCAGGGGTCCGACGACGGCCAGCGCGTACTTGATCATTGCGCTCTTGCCGTCCATCATAATTCGAAGGCCCGGCCAAGTCAAGAATAGGCGAGGGGCATAGGCTCGAAGGCCCGGGAATTTCCCCCGGCGAGGGAAATTCCCTTATTTCCTC
>CAYOZW010000074.1:10156-13690 GCA_964408495.1 uncultured Eubacteriales bacterium | reverse complement strand
CCTTCTCTTGGCCATCTCCTCAAACGCGCTCCCTCCAGTAGTCGAGCAGGTCGCGGAGTGTCTGTTCGAAAGGGATCCGCGGCTTCCAGCCGGTCAGGCTGATGAACTTTGAGGCATCCGCCAGGAGGATGGGGACGTCGGACGGCCGGAGCCTTTTCGGGTCCACCTCGACCCGCACCTCGACGCGGCTCAGCGAGAGAAGGATATCCAGGACTTCACGCATAGTGCGGGCAAAACCAGAGCCGACGTTGTAGACCTCGCCGGGCTCTCCTTTTTCCAGGCTCAGCCAATAGGCCTCGACGATGTCGCGGACATCGCTGAAATCGCGCTGGGATTCGAGATTCCCGACCCGGATGACCGGCTCTTTTTTCTTCTTTTCGATCTCGGCGATCTGCTTGGCGAAGGAGGAGGTGACGAAGACCTCGCCGCGCCGCGGGCCGGTATGGTTGAAACCGCGTGTCCGGACCACGGGCAGGCCGTAGCTCTTGAAGTACTGATATCCGAGGAGGTCCTGGGCCACTTTGCTGACGGCGTAAGGGCTCAGCGGACGCAGAGGATTGGTCTCCTTCATCGGAATCTCATCAGGTGAGACCTGGCCGTATTCCTCGCTCGACCCGGCGATTTGGATGCGGGGGGACTGCTCGAGACCCAGAAGCGCCTGGAAGAGGTTTATCTGGCCGGTGGCGTTGATGGCGAAGGTCTCGCCCGGACAAGTCCACGAGGTCGGAACAAAGCTCTGGGCGGCCAAGTGGAAGATCCGGTCCGGCTTGATATGGGCGAGGCAAGCCTGGAGCGAGACCATGTCTTTGAGGTCGGCTTCACAAAGCTCTATCTTGTCCCGGATATGCACAATATTTTCCATCCGGCTCCGCCAGCGGACGGTACCGAAGACCTCGACATCGTGGTGCCCGTTGAGGATGTATTCGGCCAGGTGGCTTCCGGCGAAACCCGTTATCCCGGTGATCAATACTCTCATTCGTCCTCCCTAACAAAATACCTGAAACCTCTGCATGAGGAAGAAGCGTCTGGCAAGTCCTTGGTTTCAGCCTGAAAGAGCCTGCTCATCACTTGGAAACGCCTCTCGCTCGTGGACTACGCCCAAAAAAGGCTGTGCTTTTCACTCCTTGTCATTGCGAACCCTGCGAAGCAATCTCACAGTCTATCATAAAGATCATCCAATAAGGGATTCATTCTTGATACTAAGTCTGTTTTCTTTCAGCGTGATCCTCCCTTTATCGTTTTTTCTCTCGCGATGGCATCATAGACATCCTGAAAAATCTCATAATAAACAAGCTTGTGGACATTATATTTTTTTGTAAAGCCTGCTTTCAATCCTTTCTTGTGTTCGAACACCCTCCGCTTTAAATTACTCGTGATGCCTGTATATAACACTGTATTGTTTTTGTTGGTCAAAATATAAACGAAATACTGGCCGCTCATTCCGATCAATTTTATTAGACTCAAGACCGAGCATATTCTTCTCACTATGAGATTGCTTCGGCATCCAAAATGCCTCGCAATGACAGGGCGAAGATGATCCCACCTGCTCACGTATTCTCACTTCATTATCATAATCAGTCGTCTGGAGATGGCTTCATCGCCCGGCTCCTCGCAATGACAGGGAGCGATGCCCTCGACTCGCTCTCCTGCCAAGGACGGGACAAGCCCCGGGACGGCCAGGAAGATGTTTGTTTTAGATACGCTGGCACCGGGGTCTTTGGGCCGCTCGTATCTAAAGACAGCCCCAGCAATGACCAAAGCAAATCCTTCGCCTACTTCTTATCTTTATAGTATTCGTCGTAAAATGCCTGGAAGTCGCGGCTGCGTTCCTTGATCTTCCGCCACCAGCCCTCATTCTCTTGGTACCAGCTGACCGTCGCGGCCAGGCCCTCCTCGAACGGCGTCTCCGGCTGCCAGCCGAGTGAGCGAATCTTGCGGCAGTCGAGGGCGTAGCGCCGGTCATGGCCGAGCCGGTCGGTTACGAAAGTGATCAAGCGGCGCGGCTTGCCGAGAAGGTCGCAAATCCGCTCGGCCAGATGGATATTCTTGACCTCGTTCCCCGCCCCGACATTGTAGACCTCACCCAGGCTTCCTCGGCGCACGAGCCATTCGATGGCCCGGCAGTTGTCCTCGACGTATAGCCAGTCGCGGACGTTGGTCCCCCGGCCGTAGAGGGGGAGCGCTTGATCCTCCATCGCCCGGGTCACGAACAGCGGGATGAACTTCTCCGGGTACTGATGGGAGCCGAAGTTGTTGCTCGGGCGGGCGATGACAACCGGAAGCCCGTGGGTGACATGGTAGGCGTAGGCGAGGCGGTCGGCCCCCGTCTTGCTGGCGGCGTAGGGAGAGGAGGGATGAAGGGGGTCGTCCTCTTTGAAAAATCCCCGATCGCGGCTGCCGTAAACCTCGTCGGTGGAGAGATGAACAAAGAATTCGATCTGGGGCGCCTGTTTCAAAGACTCGAGGAGGACGAAGGTCCCGAAGACATCGGTCAGGACGAACTCGCCTGCGTCCAGGATAGAGCGGTCCACATGCGTCTCGGCCGCGAAATGGACAACCCCCTGGACCCGATTATAGATGCCCCGGACAAGGTCCTTGTCCCGGATGTCACCGCGGATGAACTCGTAGCGGGGATCATTCTCCACGTCCTTGAGGTTTTCGAGGTTCCCCGCATAGGTGAGCTTGTCGAGGTTGACGATCCGGACGTCCGGATAGGTCCGGAGAAGATGACGGATGAAATGGCTGCCGATGAACCCGGCTCCTCCAGTGACGAGGAGCGTCTTGTCGTCGATCCGTCTTTCCATGATCATCGCTCCCTCACTGAGATTGCTTCGCTCCCTGCGGTCGCTCGCAATGACATTTTAGGCGGTTGCTTTTCGCGCTATGCATTTGCAGTGTGCTCTGCGATTACAGATGATACCGGAGTCTATTCCAAGCCTGGCTCCTCACCACTGGCATGACATTTTGTGTTCTCAGTCTTCGTTCCCCGCCATGGCCGCTTAAGAGCATTCGACGCGTTTGAATCAGCCGTCCTTGCGTCTCCAGTCGTAGGGGATATCGTTGTCATGCGGGTCGAGCCGCTGCTCGTCGGGATGCTCGCGGTCATATGGCTTCGTGGGGATGTTGATGATGACCGCTTCCTCCTGGCTCACGCCCATCCAGCCGTGATAGACCCCCGCCGGCACCTGGACCAGGACAGGGTTGTGGACGCCGAGATAAAACTCGTTGACCTCTTGATGGGTCGGCGAGCTGGTCCGGCCGTCATAGAGGACCATTTTGATCGTCCCGCACACACAGGCGATGTTGTCCGTCTGCTTCTCGTGCCTGTGCCAGGCTTTCACCACACCCGGAAAGGTGGTCGTCACGTACACCTGGCCGAACTCCACAAAGAGCTCGTCGTCGCGCCGCAGGATTTCCATCAGCCGCCCCCTCTCATCGGGGATGACTTTCAGCCTCTTTATTTTGACCCCCTCGATCATTAATCACTCCTTCCCAGGCCGGTAAGATTAGCTCTTATGAGTGTCATTGGCCATT
>CAYOZW010000074.1:0-10146 GCA_964408495.1 uncultured Eubacteriales bacterium | reverse complement strand
TACCCTGTCACTTTAGCCCTATTTCACTTTTGTCCCCGACCATGAACCGGTAGGCCAGGGGCTTGGGCGGGCATTTATAGATACGCACCTGCCGGCCGATCAAGCTTTCGTCAATCCGGCTCCCCACATCGACGATCTCACTGCCCTCGAGGACGATGCTGTGCTCGATCTCGGTCTTGATGATCCGGCAGTCCTTCTGGATGGACGTGAATGGCCCGATGTAAGAATCCACGATTTCGGTCCCGGCGCCGATGATGGCCGGTCCGCGGATGATGCTCGAACGAACCGCGGCGCCCTTTTCGATCACCACCCCGCCGCTGACCCGCGAGGCCTCGTCGACCAACCCCTCGACCGACCCGCTCAAGGTCTCGAGGATCAGCCGGTTGGCCTCGAGGATATCCTCGATCTTTCCGGTGTCCTTCCACCAGCCCGAGACAAGGTGGGGTTGGACCCGGTAGCCGTGATCGACCAGGTACTGGATGGCATCGGTGATCTCGAGCTCGTTCCTCCATGATGGTTTGATCGCCTTGACGGCCTCGAAGACGTGCAGGTCGAACATGTAGACGCCGACGAGCGCCAGGTTGCTTTTAGGGTCTTTGGGCTTTTCCACCAAGCGGACGACCCGGCCGTCCTCGAGCTCGGCCACACCGAACATCTTGGGGTCGGGCACCGGCGTCAGCAGGATCAAAGCGTTCGGCTGCCCCTTCTTGAACTCTTCGACCAGGGAGACGATACCGCTCTTGAGGATGTTGTCACCAAGATACATGACGAACGGCTCTTCACCCAGGAAATCCTCGGCGATCAGGACGGCGTGGGCCAGGCCCAGAGGTTCCGGCTGTTCGATGTAGGTGATCCGGACATCCTCCCCCCATCGTCTCCCCTCACCGACCGCCTCCTGGATCTCGTTCTTGGTGTCGCCGACGATGATCCCGATCTCCCGGATTCCCGCACCGACGAGCGCTTCTATCCCGTAGAAAAGAACAGGCTTGTTGGCCACGGGGACCAGCTGCTTGGCCTGAGTGAAGGTCAGAGGACGGAGCCGTGTTCCTTTGCCGCCGCTGAGGATCAGCCCCTTCATCTTAAAAGCCTAGCCCTCCCATGAAATCGGTCGTCTTGCCGATGTTGCCCAGCCCGATCGAAAAGCGGTACTGGACCTCGGGCGTCGCCCGGTAATAGAAAACACGGAAATCGGCCTTGAAGTCAAGGCACTGGTAATGATAGACCAGGGAAACTCCGGAGTAAAGCATTTTCCGTTCCAGGATGTTGAAGTCGAACTCGGCCTGGCCCTCGAGCTGGAGCCGCGGGATTTCGAACCGGCTGACGACGCCGATTTGCTGGCGGTTGCGGAGCACATCCTGGTACCACGGGTTCATGCTCCGGAACCAGCTCACCGAGAGGAAGAATGGGTCGGCGAAGGAGTTGAGGCTGGCCCCGAGCCGCAGGTAAGAAAAGGTCTTGTGGTAGACGTTGTAGCCCGAGGAGGCGTCGAGGCTGAACTTCTGGGCAGGGTAGAAACGGACATAGTTGAGGATATCGGAGTAGCGGGGGACCTCCCCCTCCCATTCGTAGATGCTCAGGGGGCTGTCCTCGGGCGAAAGATAATAGGTTTGGCTTATCCCCCAAGTGAAGACTTCCCTGGGCATGTCCTTCTTCACCAGGACCCGGTTCGTCAGGCCGTAGTTCAACTGGTGGTAGCGGAAGAAGCCGTGGGCGGTGATGATCCGGTCCGGCTCGCTGACCGGACTGTCATAACGATACTTGATGAACGGCTCGATGAGGTGCTTGACCTTCGTCGTGCCGCTCGAGCTCTGGAAGATCCTGTAGAAGACAGGGCCGGTCCATTCGAGGGCGGCCACATAGTTGAAGCTCAGGAGGGGGTCAGCGACAATCTTCTTGGTATTGGGCGCAAAGGATTGGGCGTAATAGACGATGTTGGAGGTCAAGGAAGAGTTGAGCGTCAGCCAGGGGATCTTGGAGAAAGGCATGCTGAGCTGGGGGCTGAAGCTCGCGCTGTCATAGTGTTTTTCATTGCCGGCGTCGAATTCGTTCCGCCAGCCGTACTTCCAGCTCGTCAGGGAGGAGTTAAAAGAGAAATAGAGCAGTGGAAAAATCTTGATTTTGAAGGAATTGAGGCTGACCTGGGGGAGGTAGTAGGTCATGATGGAATTACCGATGTTCTGGAAATAAGTCTCGAACCGGGAAGCCCGCAGGCTGAAATTGTAGTAAGACCAGGCCCGGGAAATGTACACCTCCGAGCGGTAATTGGAGATCGAGGCCCGCTTGAAGTTGTTGTCGAACTCCCGGAGGAAATCGAAGGAGGTCTGGTAGTCGACGTTGGCCACGAGTCGGAATCCCGCAGGCAGCGGCTGGTTGTGTTTGAGCCTGAAGATGTAAGCGTTCGGGGGCGTCGTGCCGCTGGGATCGGGCTTGAAGAAAAAATAGTAGAGCCGGGCCTCTCCACCCGTCCCGCCGCTGAACAGATAGCGATATTCCAATCCGCCTCCGACCCCCTTATTGGAATAGTAATCGACGTTGAAAGTGGCGTCCATATTCCTGGCCATAGCCCAATAGAAGCTCTCGCTGAAGGAGAACCCCTTGATCCCGGTATAGCCGATCAGCGGCATCAGGAACCCGGTCGAGCGCTCCCGGTTCAGGGGATAACGGAAATAGGGCATGTAAAACACGGGGATCTTCTTGATCCGGAAGACCGAGTTCCACATCTCGACATAATCATTCCTCTTGAGATTGGCCCGGGAGCAGGAAAAAGTCCAGCGCGGCGTCGGCTGGGTACAGGACGTCAGGCGGCCTTTGGTCAGGCTGAAAGTGTCGCGGCCCTGGCCCTGGATTGTCTCCGCCCGGTAAAAGATATCGGGCTGGATCATTCCGGTGGCATGTTCGAGCGTGTGCTCCCGGCTGTCCAGGTTGTAAAAGGCCTTGTCGGCGGTGATCACCTGGTCGGGAGAATGGATGACGACGTTTCCGCTGGCCACGACATCCTTGCTTTCGGTGTCGACATCGACCTGGTCGGCGAAGAGCTTTAGATCCTTGTAGTGGATTTCGACATCGCCTTGGGCGAAGATCCTGTCTTTGGTCTTTTCCCAGGTCTGGGCCAGCACGGTGATCGGAGCTTCCAGCCCTTCGGATTCTGTCTGGGAGCGGGGGATTTGGCCTTGGCGGGGGCGCTTCTGGGCTGGCGGCTTGGCCTGTGGGGCGTCGCCATCCCTGCGGAGAGCCCAAGATCGAGCGAGGGGGAGCGAAAACATAAAGGCCAAGGTCAGATGAAAAAGAAGGATCCCGGCGAGGGCGAACAAGACGCCTCTCGGGAAGGTCCGACCATTGGGCCGGTCCATTCTCATGATGACCGCAATTTAGCACAAGCCCAGGGGAGAATCAACATCCCGAACTCATCTTGACACCCTTGATAGCGGAGAATACAATGCGAGCCAATCGGAGACACACATGAATGGGAAATTTGCCCTGGGATGGATTCCCGATTATCCCGATTTCCGGGACTATACCGAGGAGACGGAAGAAGTCCGGGAGATCTTGAGGACAACGGGCTTTGCTTTGCGGAGCGCTGCAAAGAAATTGCGTCAGGCGAAGACGCCGCCCGTCTCGGCCGACCTGCGGGAATGGTGCTCGCCCGTCGAGGACCAGGGGCGGCTCGGCTCCTGCACCGCCCAGGCAGGAGCGGGGGTTATCGAGTACTACGAGCGAAAATCCTTCAGCCGCCACATCGACACCTCACGGCTCTTTCTCTACAAGGTGACTCGCAACCTGATGAAGATGAAGGGAGACACCGGGGCCTACCTCCGGAGTACGATCGGCGCAATGGTGCTCTTCGGCGTGCCCCCGGAGGAATACTGGCCTTATACCGATGAGCTGAACCGTTTCGATGATGAACCCCCTGCTTTTTGCTATTCCTTCGCCCAGAACTACAAAACACTTAAATACTTCAGGCATGACCCGCCCTCCGCGACGCCCGGGGAGATCCTGACCAGGGTTAAAACATATCTCTCGGCCGGGCACCCGGCCATGTTCGGGTTCACCGTCTACAGCTCCATCGAACAGGCCTCGGGCACGGGCCGGATCCCCTTCCCATCATCGCTCGACAAGATTGAGGGCGGCCATGCCGTGGTGGCCGCCGGCTATGACGACACGATGAAGATCAAGAACAGGTACGGAGGAGAGGAGACTGAGGGGGCCTTCCTCATCCGGAATTCGTGGGGCCAGGCTTGGGGAGAGGCGGGGTACGGCTGGCTCCCCTATGATTACCTCAGGAAGGGGCTGGCCGAAGATTTCTGGTCGGTCCTGAAGAAGGAATGGATCGACACGGGGCAATTTAAGGGCTGAAATCTCTCTTTTGGAAAAGCTCAGAGCCCCAGGCTACATGCATTGAAAGATGACCTTCAGCTCCTCTCTCCCAACATTTCTTTTATTGAAGGCCGGATTTAACGATAGGAAGCGCCTTTGTTGATAAAGACCGATCATCCTGACGCTCCATCGGCCCAGGGCCGAGAATACATCACTATTGCCAAAGGCGCCGGCACCATTTTTGCCGGGATGATCGTCGGCACCGGGCTCAAATATCTGTTCCAAATTATTGTCGCTCGCAACCTGGGCCCTCAGCTCTATGGCCTGTTTATCTTGGGTCTTGCGGTTTTCAATGTCGTCGCAATGCTTGCCGAATGCGGCTTTGCCAAGGGAGTGGTTCGTTTTGTCGCCCTTTACCGAGGAGAACGGGATGAACGGCGCGTCAAGGGAACTGTGCTTCTGGCTCTGAAATGGACGCTCGTTTCCGGATCTCTGATGACCTTGACACTGGCCGCATTGGCTCATCCTGTCGCCGTCCATTTTTTCCATAAACCGGAACTCAGCGGAGTTCTCAGGATGTTTTCCCTGGGAACTCTTTTTTCGGCTTTGACCGCCATATTTGTTTCTGCAACCCAAGGCTTTAAAATCATGACTTATTCGGTCCTGGTTAAAGAGATTTTTGAACCCGCAGCTCGAGTTGGCCTTGTTTGTTTTATTTTTTTGGCTATGGGTTCAAAGTTATCCGGGGTTCTCGGCGCCTATCTCATTCCCGTTGGGCTGGGCGCGGTCCTGGCTTATTATTATTTCAAAAAAACCTTCCCTGCGATGAGGCAAAAAGACGTTTCCCCGGTCTTTGATAAAAAGCAGTTTCTCGATTTTTCTCTGCCCATGCTATTTGTCCAATTCTTTGGCCTGTGGACTCTTTCCATTGATACCCTCATGCTGGGTTATTTCAAGACGGCTCAGGAGGTGGGGATCTATTCGGCGGCCCAAAAAACGGCGCTGATGGGAAACATGATTTTCGTCGCTTTCGGTTCCATCTTCGCTCCCATCGCCGCCGATTTGTACAACCGGAAAGAGCTGCCTATGCTCAGCCTATATTACAAGACGGTTACCAAATGGATCTTCGCCTTAAGCCTTCCCCTATACCTTATCTTGATTTTGGGAGCGGATTCCTTTTTGCTCATCTTCGGGAAGGACTTTGTCCAGGCGAGGTCGAGCCTTATTGTCTTAAGTTTGGGCTGGATTGCGTATTCAGCCACCAATTCAGCCAGTCAGATGCTCGTCATGAGCGGTCGGCAAAAGCTCCGGGTTATGAACATGACCAGTCTGCTGGGACTCACTTTCTTCTTGAACCTGATCTTGATTCCAAGGCATGGTCTTGTCGGAGCCGCATTCTCCATCTCGATTTCCCTTGGTTTGTTTGGACTGACCGAGCTGGGGCAGGTCTATTTCCTGTTGAAAGTCCATCCCTACCGCAAGGACTTTCTGAAGCCTATAGCGGCAGGCGCGGTTACGTTCTTGCTTTTTTCTTTGGTCGTGAAAGCAAGACCGGGGGCCGCTCCGCCCAGCCTCCTAAAGCTGCTCATCGAAGTGCTCTTGTTTCTGGCCGTCTATGGAGGCCTTATATTGATTGCCGGCTTGCAACCGGAAGACAAGGTCGTCTTTAAAAGAGTTAAAGAAAAATTCTTGGGATGGAAATGATCTCGACCTATTCGAGACGGGTCCGCCTTCGACAGGTCACTCAATGGACGAGACGCACTCGATATGAGTTGCCCTTCTTGAGGCTATCACCGTCATGCTGGAGCCGAGAAGGCGAAGAAGCGGCAGTCTTTTCATGATCCTCTGAAATAAAACCAGTCGAGCGGCCACCTTTGGGCTGGAATGCCACTCCTAGGGCAAAATATTAGACCCCATGAATCCGTACATGTCTGTCCCTTGAATAGCGAACCCGGCTTCTTCCAGCTTGCGTTTTAGCGTCAGAATGGAAAAAAGCCTCTCTTCAGCCACCTCTTCATGGGCCTCGAGGTCCATCAATTCAAATTGTCGATGAACGTACCAATCGGAGACCCCCCGGATGCGGGAGGCCCTGTATCTGGCCAGGGGATTAAGACCATTGGAGTCCGAGATGATCAGCAGGCCGCACGGATTTAGACTCGCCAGAGCCCTGCGGAAAAAAGTTTCCGCCGGATGGATGTGAGAGATCGCTTCGTTCGCCCAAATAATATCAAAACCATGTTGGGAGCTGAGATATTGAATTATGTTATCATTGACGAAGCGCACCTTCAGTTCCTCAGGGATAGACTTCCGGTAGTAAGGAAGGCGGGAGCGCGCATATTCTGTCCGGAATGAAACCAGGTCAACGCCGGTTACATCGGCCCCCAGGAGTCCAAAAAGGATGGACTCGCTTCCGCAGCCGGATCCGGCATCCAGGATTCTGGGGCGTTTGTAAGTCCTTAGGGCAGAGATCATTGGAGCCAGCCTGGCGGCATAAGCCATGACCGCAAGCGGTCTTAATTCCCCCCTAGAAAAGAGTTTGCCCTCATATTTCAGGACAGGGCACGAGCAGTCTAGGGCATTGGCCAGGCGGTAAGAATATTCAGCCGCCAGCCATTGGCAGAAGAGTTCCACGGTTTGAAAAGGACCGAGATTTTTTAGCCCTTTTTTTTCATCCATGTCGCTCTTCTGAGAGGGACGGCTTCGGACCGGACGAAAGAATATTTTTGCCAAAAGCAATTGTACACCAGATCGAAAGAAAATCCATTCCGGCGGCGAAGCGTTCATTGACAATTGATTTTTTACAGGGTAATATTCGGCTGCCTAAACAAGGTTTGATGGCTGACGTCTTTCTGATAAAATTAGAACCCGACTACGAAAGCCACACTTTTGCTCCTCCTTTTGGTATTTTGTATCTAGCCTCGGCTCTGGAAAAAGAGGGCTTTCAAGTCAAGCTCTATCACGAGAGAGGGACTCCCGAAAACATCCAAGCCTTGAGCAGTGATGTTCTCAAGAGCCATCCCCTCTGTGTGGGGATCTCGACATTTACCGGGCCCTCCATTCTTCCCTCTTTGATTTTTTCAAAAAAGATTAAAGAAAACTCAAAGATTCCCGTGGTCTGGGGGGGACTTCATGCAACGATGCTGCCCGGGGACCGGATCGCCAGCATCATCACCAGCCGGGGCTGTCCCTGGAGGTGCGGCTATTGTTACAATCAGTTTGTCAATAAGAGGTCCTTCAGAGCCCATTCTGTTCAGAGGGTTGTTCAAGATATTGAGAATCTGGAAAGAAACCATCGGGCGACGGCGGTCGTCTTCGAAGGCAATTGTTTCTTCGCCGACAAGAAGAGAGCCCTGGATATCTTGCGCCAGATTACGTCCCCTGGAGTTCTTCGATCAGAGCCAACTATCTCGCTCAGTGGGGAGAGGAGTTTATCCAGGAACTCGCCGCGGACAACTGTTTCGAACTGCGCATCGGCGCCGAATCGGGGTCTCAGAGAGTCCTCGATATCATGAAGAAAGACATTCAAATCAAAGACATCTATAGATCCGCGGAGCTCTGCCTTAAGCATAACCTCAATCTGCTCCTGGGTTTCATGGTCGGAGTTCCGGGGGAATCCTGGAAAGATATGCTCCAGACCTTTGAAATGATGGATAACCTGGAGAAAATGGGAGTGACGGTCGCTTCCGGTCCCGCCCTCTTTTACCCCTATCCGGGGACTCCGCTCTACGATCTGGCCGTCGAAAAGGGCTTCGCTCCACCTCAGCGGATTGAAGATTGGGCTGCCCAATGGGGCCCTAAGCAGCCCCTGGTTCCCTCTGTCGATAAAAGGACCCGGTTCGTTGGCTATTATCGGACGCTGGCATTAAGAAGAGATCTCCGTGGATTGAAGTTTCCTCTCTTTGCCAGAATGCTAAAATTCCTGGCCAAGAAGAGGTGGGAAAAACGAGTCTTCCACTTCCCCATCGATTATCACCTCCCCAGGTTTTTCTTAAAATCTTTCCAGGCTCTGGGGCTGAAAAAACTGGCAAGAGCAATCTATGACTGATTTCCTTGACGGCGCACTGGACAATTCCCCGGCCATCCGGGCGCTCTTCGGGAAGGCCGCAAACCCTTGTTTCTCCCGAAGAAGGTTTTCAAGTGGATCTGCGCATGGTTGGAAGTAACCAGGGACTGTTTCGTTTGAAGAGGATTCCATCGCCTTTTCGATGGGGTAACAATTTCATCAGATACAACTGGCTCCAGCCCCTCGGCCAGCCGCCTGCTCTGCCGAGGGCGATGTGCATTTACGTCACTTACCGCTGCAATCTTCGCTGTAAGATGTGCGGCATCTGGAAACAAAACGGGCCGGAGAGCAAGGCCCGGGAGTTGTCGCTCCAAGAATTCGACCAAATTTTGTCCGACGGCCTTTTTGGCCGGTTGGAATATATCAACATCAACGGGGGAGAGCCCAATCTCAGGTCTGACCTGCCAGAGTTCGTTGAGCTTTTCATCCGGAAATTTCCCCGCTTGTCTATGATCACCATGAATTCCAATGGATTACCCACGACCAGGGCCTTGTCCCATGCCCGAAAAATCTCCGCCCTGTGCCGCCGGGCGGGTATCGGTTTTTCCCTCAGTATTTCCCTCCATGACCTCGGTGAGGCGTATGATAAAATCGTCGGCGTTAGAAACGCTTATCTTCAGGTTGAGGAAACACTGCGCGGGCTGAAGGGGATCCAGCAAGAAGCCAAATTCTACCTGGGAATCAATTGTGTTCTGACCCCTCTGAACCTTCTCAGCGGCGATGAAATGCGGCGCTGGGGTGAAAGAGAACATATCCCGGTCAACTTCACTCTCGGAGAGGTCCGGGAGAGGTTTTATAATACCCGGATGAGCGGCGATATTCTGATATCAGGCGAGGGGCAAAAAGAGCTCATCAAGTTCTTCAAATCTTTGGCCACAGAGAGGTCCCTGGGAAATCATCATGCGCTGCGATACAGCGAGCTGGCTTGCCTCCTCGAAGGGCGAAGTCCGCGGCGGCTCTCCTGCCACTACGCCACGACCGGTGTCATCCTCGGTTCGGAAGGATCCCTCTATTATTGCAAGGACAGCAAATCTCTCGGCAATTGTCTCAAAACACGGGCCTTTTCCCTGTACTACGCCCCAGAGAACCTCCGCTATCGCCAAGAAGAATTGATCCAAAAAAAATGTCTGAACTGTCCTCCCAACACCTTCAACAGGATCGAGCTGGAAAAAGATATCCTGAAGTATCTCCTTTTTTTGATTCGGAATTGAATCTTCAAAGTTGCTCATGACCAGATTGCGGATTCTTGGTTTCTTTGAGATGTTGCGGAATCAATGGAAATCTCTCTCTGAATTTGAAGACCTCCAGTCGTGGAGACTCCGGTGCCTCGTTCAGCATGCCTCCGCGAGTGTCCCCTTTTATGGGAAGCTTTTTCGGGAAATCGGTCTCGAAGCGGAAGATATTCGGAGTCTGGCGGATCTCAAGAATATTCCCATAACAACCAAAGAACAGCTTCAAAGTGCAGGACAGGAAGAAATCACAAGCCGCAGAATCGACCTCTCCCGATGCGTCGCCGTCAGCACCAGCGGTTCGACGGGCATCCCGCTCCGGCTGTTTTTTACAAGAGCAGATTATTCTAGACTGAATATGAACTGGCTCAGGCCTCTCCTGGCGCACCGGGTAAAGCCTTGGCAGAGGAAGTTTGAAATCACCGGTCCCCACAATATCTCCCTTCGAAAAACCTGGTACAATTACCTCGGCCTTTGGAACCGGAAAATGGTCTCCATCTTTGAAACTCCCGATAAATGGGCCGAGGGCTGGCGCTCCTT
>CAYOZW010000073.1:0-13722 GCA_964408495.1 uncultured Eubacteriales bacterium | reverse complement strand
CGAGAGCACGGGCTATAAAGTCCTCGAGATGCCCGCAGAGATGGAGAGCGGAGATGTCGAGCGGGCCGTCCGTTTGAAAGAGTACCGGACCCTCAGGCTCCGCTTTATTTCCGGGATCATCCTGGCCGTTATTATCTTCATGGGGAGCATGCACCGCTGGTTTCCCTGGGTGCCCGGCTTCCTCAACAATTTCTATGTGCTTTGGATTCTCACGACACCGGTCCAGTTCATCATCGGCTGGCCGTTCCTGAGGGGCGCTTGGAAGTCCTTCCGGCATCGTAACGCCGACATGAACACGCTGGTCGCGGTCGGCACCCTGTCGGCGTATCTTTACAGCGCCGCGGCCACCCTGTTTCCCGCGCTTTTCCGAAGGGCTGGGATCGCCCCGGCCGTCTATTTCGACACCTCCGCCTTCATTATCGCTCTCATCCTCTTCGGCCGTCTCCTCGAAGCCATGGCGAAGGGCCGGACGTCCGAGGCTATCCGGCGGCTGGCCGGGTTGCAACCTCGAACGGCTCAGGTCATCCGGGACGGCATCGAAATCGAGATCCCCATAGCCGAAGTCGAGGTCGGAGACCTCGTCCTTGTCCGGCCGGGGGAGCGGATCCCGGTGGACGGGACTATCGAGGAGGGGCGTTCCTCGGTCGACGAATCGATGATCACCGGGGAGAGCATGCCCGTTCTCAAGGGAGCGGGAGACGGGGTTGTCGGCGCCACCCTGAACAAGAGCGGAAGCTTCCGTTTCCGGGCGACCAAGGTCGGCAAGGACACCGCCCTTGCCCAGATCATCCGCCTGGTCCAGGAGGCCCAGGGTTCCAAGGCCCCCATCCAGCGGCTGGCTGACGTCATCGCCGGGTATTTTGTCCCCGTGGTCATTTCCATTGCCGTTCTCACCTTTGTCATCTGGTTCGACTTCGGCCCGGCGCCTCCGTTGACCCTGGCTTTGCTCAACTTCGTGGCCGTCATGATCATCGCCTGCCCGTGTGCCCTGGGGTTGGCGACACCCACGGCCGTCATGGCCGGGACAGGCAAGGGGGCCGAGAACGGGATCCTGATCAAGGGCGGCGAAAGCCTGGAGACCATCCACCGGGTCGACACCGTCCTCTTCGACAAGACGGGCACTCTGACCAAAGGTGAGCCGGAAGTCACTGATATAATTGCGGTTCCTCCATTTGAGGAGGAGGCGCTCCTCGCTCTGGCGGCAGGCGTCGAAAAGCCGTCCGAGCATCCCCTCGGGGAGGCCATCACCAGGAAGGCGCAGGAACGGGATTTAACCGTCGGCGAAGCCCGGGATTTCCAGGCCATTGAAGGCCAGGGTGTCGAGGCCGTTGTCGATGGGAAGAAGGTCCTCCTCGGGAACTCACGGCTGATGGCCGACCGGGGTGTAGACATCGGAGCTCTCGTCGGAAGGTCAGAAGACCTGGCCGCGGAGGGGAAGACGGCCATGTTCGCAGCCGTCGACGGGCGGCCGGCCGGACTCTTGGCCGTGGCCGACACCATGAAGGTTCATTCCAGGGAAGCGGTTGCCGGTCTGCGCAGGCTCGGACTCGAAGTGATCATGCTGACCGGAGACCATCGCAAGACTGCAGAGGCGATCGCCGCCCAGGTCGGGATCAGCCGAGTTGTCCCGGAAGTCCTGCCCGGGGAAAAGGTCCGGGAGATAAAGAAACTCCAGGAGTCGGGACGAAGGGTGGCTATGGTCGGTGACGGGATCAACGACGCTCCCGCCCTCGCCCAGGCCGATGTCGGCATCGCCATCGGCACCGGGACCGATATTGCCATGGAAGCGTCAGATATCACCCTGATCCGGGATGACCTTCGGGCGGTGGCCTCGGCCATCGCCCTGAGCAAGCAAACACTGCGGGTCATCAAGCAGAACCTCTTCTGGGCGTTTTTCTACAATGTCGTGGGAATTCCCATCGCCGCCGGAGTCCTCTACCCGTTCTTCGGACTTCTGCTCAACCCGATCATCGCCTCGGCGGCCATGGCCTTCAGCTCCGTGTCGGTGGTCAGCAATTCGCTCCGGCTGCGCCGGTTCAAGCTGCGTTCATAGGAGAAAGCTATGACGGCCAAAATCATCGTGACCGCCCTGGGCCTGGCCCTTATCGTCTTCGTGAACTGGTATTTCCTCTTTTCCCGCCGCAAGCCCCGCCGCGATTAAAAATCCGCAGGGGGGAAATTCGCGGGCCTTCGAGCCTATACCCCGAGCCTATTTGACAATATCTATAGGAATAATATAGAATAGATCCATTCAAGGAGGTTATTATGACGAAAAAAAGTCTTGTTTTAGCGTTGACGCTGGCCGTTTCTCTGGCCTTCGCTTACGCCGGAATTGCCCAGCAGAAGGCCGCTGACACGGCCACCGATCCCGTCTGTGGCATGACCGTCAAGAAGGCAGAGGCCAAATCAACCTATGATTACATGGGGACGACCTATTACTTCTGCTCCACCGGGTGCAAAGAGTCGTTCGCTAAGGAACCGGAAAAGTACCTGGCCAAGGCCGAACAGAAATCCGCCCAGCCTGGTGAAATGGGGATGCATCAGCATGGAGAGATGATGACTCACGGCAAGATGACCGGCTCCACCCCCGCCGCCGCCATGGACTGTCCTCTCCACGGCAAGGACGTCGAGATGAAGACCGAGAACCTGCCCGATGGGGTGGCTCTGAAGTTCACTTCCAAGGACCCCGAGACGGTGAAAAAGATCCAGGAACATGTGGCCGGGATGAAAGGCGGCTGCCCAATGTGCGGCGCCTGTCCACAAAAGGAACAGGCTAAGAAGTAAGCGCGATTCCCGGAATATCCGTCAGAACAGGTATTTTAACCCGAGGTTGATCCTATAAAAAGAAGGATTAACAGTAACGTCCTGAAGGTTCATATTTGCTTTGATCTCATCGAAGGTAATCTCTTTAAAGGGGGGAGGAGGGGGTGTAACCAGACCTTCGTCAATGATTTTCATCGGAAGGGTTGATGAAGGACAGGCAAAGTAGCGCGCGTCCAGGACAAAACACATATTGCTCCATAGCACCCAGTTGAATTCAGCTCCCAGATTGAGCCCCAGTTTGTCTATCGCCCCGATCTTAGCCTTGACGTTAAAGGTGCGGCCCAAGAACCAGGGCGCCTCCCACCAATAATAGGAGTAAGCTAACCCGGTTCCCTCGCTGTTGACATGGAAATAGGTCAGCCCTCCAGATAGATAGAAGGCTAATTTCTTGAAGATCGGCAGCCGGAAAGCGGCGTTCAAGCTCAGACAGACTTCGGTGAGATCTCCTTCCGTATCCGTCCATCCATAAGTGTACTCGAAAATATAAGGGTATGGGGGACTGGCATCAAAGCTCAGCGCATAGTTCAGCCAGACATCGTACTGCGTATTCGCCCCCGATAGCCTCGGTTTGGCGTAATCGACCAGGAATTGCACCCCGATCATTTCTTGAGGAAAATAGGCAAAACCGATGTTGAATCCCCATCCGTCCTTCCCCTTTATCTTGATGGTGTGATCGGCCAAGCTCTGGTAGGCTCCCGAGAGAAAAGGGGGCGAATACTGATGGAAATAAGAGCTGTCCAGCAGGGATTTCTGGTAGCTGACGGCGGTGCTGAGCTCGAATTTGAACATGGACCAGTAGCTGGGAGACCTATCCGAACTGGTCTGGGCAGGAGTGGCCGGACTGGGCGTGGCCTGAGACAGCAGATCCTGCGGGCTGAGTGTGACGATGGCAAAAGAAACGAAGAGCCCGACGATACAAAACTTCTTCATTCCGCTCCCCTCACAATTAAAATGGGATATATTATATCACCAATAACACGATAATTCCGATAAGTCAAGGGAAAATTGCGGTCCGGTATTGGGGAGGGCGGGTTTTTTTGCTATCCTAGGCCTGGAGATGAAACCCCGAAAAACGAAGGGACAGAAGGTCGTCGTGGCCATGAGCGGGGGGGTTGATTCCTCGGTGGCCACTGGCCTTCTCAAGGAGCGAGGTTACGACGTTATCGGTATCACCATGAACCTGTTTTCGCTCCCCAAGGAGGTGTGCAGGTCGGAGAACTTCAGAGGCTGCTGCGGCCGGCAGGCCGTGGAGGACGCTCACCGGGTGGCCATTCACCTCGGCATCCCCCATTATGTCGCCGATTTCCGGAAGGAATTCGAGGAGGCGGTGATCGCCGATTTCAGTCGGGAATACGGCCGCGGACGGACCCCCAACCCCTGTATTCGGTGCAATGAACGTATCAAGTTCAAGGTCCTGCTCGACAGGGCCCGGCGGTTGGGCGCTGAGCTTCTGGCTACCGGGCATCATGCCAGGGTGAAACGGAATGCGGCCGGCGGGCGGTTCCTCCTCAGGAAGGGCAAGGACAGGGCCAAGGACCAGTCCTACTTCCTGTATCGCCTCTCCCAGGCGCAGCTCAGCCGGGTCCTGATGCCGGTCGGTGATTTCACCAAGGCCGAGGTTCGCGAGATAGCCAGGCGTTGGAAGCTTCCCGTGGCCGAGCGAGCGGAGAGCCAGGAAACATGCTTCGCTCCGCTCGGAGACTACCCCGATTTTTTGGCCGGCCGGGCGCCAGAGGCCTTTCGGCCCGGCCCGATCGAAGACACCGCCGGCCGTGTGCTGGGACAGCACAAGGGGATTGGACATTATACGATCGGCCAGCGCCGCGGACTGGGGATCTCCTCCCCCCGGCCGCTCTATGTCGTGGCCATCGATGCGCCGCAAAACTCCGTCGTCGTAGGGCCGGAAAGCCACCTCTACAAAAAGAAGCTTGAAGCATCGAGCCTTCATCTGATCGCCCTGAAGAAGCTCGAAGGGCCGCTCACAGTCAGGGCCAAGATCAGGTATAAACATCCGGGAGCAAATGCTTTGGTGACTCCTCGCTCCAGGGGGAGAGTGGCGCTGGAGTTCGAGCGGCCGCAGCGGGCCGTCACCCCGGGCCAGTCGGTCGTTTTTTATCGGCGGGATGTTGTCTTGGGCGGAGGGATCATCGAAAGGGCGTTGGGATAAGGAGATTCCGTCAGTGTTCGCCCGGGGGGCGGCAGGGCGTCGGTTTGGAAACCCACCCTTGGCCGTCATAGTAGAGAACACCGTTCTTTATATTTTCTTTGTACTTTTCATCCAGGGTGCTCCCCAGCTTGCCGGCCAGGACGCCTTCGTTGTGGAGCTGTATGAACCCGTGAGTGATGACCACGTTTTCCAGAGTGAGTTCGGTACTAAGAACATACATGATCTTGCTGATGGCAGTTGACAAGGACAGACGCCCATTTTTGAGGATATCAATTCTGCTGACGGCTTCGACCGGATGGGCGATGAGGTCGACATCTGTCCGGGGGAAGAGAATGTAGAATTTTTCCGAACCCCGGCCCAGTTCCGGGCACCTGAATTCGTCGTCCATCTGCGGGGAACTGCCGTGAAGATCGTCGACCTCAAAGACGACCAGGCATCCCTTTCCGTATTCGTTATTCAATCCGGCAAAGATGATCTCCATTTTGCCGTCCGCGTCCAGGTCGGAAAAGGCGAACTCGCTCAGGTGGCCCGAATTCCAATATTCTCCAAGAACTTGTCCTCGAGAGGATAGCGCGACGAGCTGCGTCGGCCAGTGCGGGTTTTGCAGGCTGCTGACGAAGATTTCCAGATCCCCATCTTTATCTATATCATTCGTGTCAAACCCACAAATCCTATAGTCGTTGCTATAAACCATCGACCCGAATTTCATCTCCCGTCCGGCCTGAAACCTCCACAATTCACGACCGCGGTCGTTGAAGCAGATAAGCTCGCCTTCCCCCATCTCATCTTTGGTCTGAGTGCTGAACAGGACCTCGATTTTTCCGTCGGCATTGATGTCCTTGATCATTAGATAGGGCAATTGGTGGCCGACCCGCGAGTTGTCCATCCCCCTGAATTGGAAATTGCTGCGGTAGGAGTTTTCCTCCGCCAGGTTACGAAGTCCCGTATCGTAGCGCCAGAGTTCTTTCCCCTTTTCATTGAGAATGATCAGGGCCGATTTCTCGATATGGAAATAGGCCGGCACGGCGGGACCGCGGATTCTATTCAAAACTATCAAAAGGAGCGCTGCGGCTATCCCCAGGACCGGAATGCCGAAGATAAGGATCTTTGTCCAGGGTCCTCGGCGCTGGGAGCTTTTTTGTCTCTCGGTATTATTCAGCGTGGTCTGACGCAGCCATTCGTCCAGCTCTGATTTGAACGCGTAAACCCTGGATTTCGGCGATTCGGGGTCGACCCGGTGGATGGGAAGGCCAAGGTTTTTATCCCACCTCAAGCACGTCCGGATATCCCGGCCCAGATAGCCCGCAATTTCTTTCCAGGAGGATAGCTGGTCGCTATTCTGAGGATTATCCATCGTCCTTGAGTCAAAACATGCTAGAAAAACTGATCATCCGTGTCAAATTTCCTTTTGGCATAAATTCAAACCGCTCTGATAACAATGGCCGATCCTATCGTTGTATAGTAGGTTCAAATAGCCTGTGTGGCATGCTTAAGCCAGGCGGATTCGTCCTCGTCCAGAAGAGGAGTTAATTCCTTGCGCACCCTGCGTTGGTAGCCGTTGAGCCAACGGACCTCTGCCTCCGTCATCAGCTCCCTCTTCACCAGCCGGAGGTCGATCGGGCAGAGGGTCAGTGTTTCAAACGCATAGAATGGCGACTCGGCCTTCGACCGTACCCTATCCTCGACGACCAGGACCAGGTTCTCTATCCGGATACCGTATTCGCCTTCTTTATAGTACGCCGGCTCGTTCGACAGGATCATTCCGGGCTCGAGGCCGACCCCGATCCCGCGGGCCGGGGAGATCGCCTGAGGTCCCTCGTGGACATTGAGATAGGAGCCGATCCCATGTCCCGTGCCGTGGCCGTAGTTCAGGCCCTTTTCCCAGAGCTCTCGTCTGGCCAGGACATCGAGCTGCGGGCCCGTTGTGCCGCGGGGGAAAGAGCTAGCGCTCAGGGCGATCATGCCTTTAAGAACTCGGGTGAACCGGTCGCGCTGTTCGGCCGTCGGCCGGCCCAGGGCAACAGTGCGGGTGATGTCGGTCGTCGCGTCCAGGTACTGGCCGCCCGAATCGACCAGGTAGAGACCCGCCGGCTTCACGGGAACATCGGTCTCGGGGCTGACCGAATAGTGGACGATGGCGCCGTGGCTGCCATAGGCGGAAATCGTCGAAAAGCTTGGCCCCTTGAAGCGGGGCTGATATCTCCGGAACGTTTCGAGTTTCCGCGCCGCCGAGAGCTCGGTGACGCCGCTCTTGGGGACGGCCTTTTCCAGCCAATGAAGAAATTTGACCATGGCGGCGCCGTCGCGGCGGTGGGCCTGTTTGGCGCCCCTGATCTCGGTTTTGTTTTTCGCCGCTTTGAAAAGCGCTATCGGGCTCGGTTTCAAGATCAATTTGGCACCCTTCAGGCTGTCGATGATCCACTGATTAACGCTCAACTCGTCCAGCCAGACCCGCCACTTGGCTGAACCAAGGCGCCGGAGTTCCATCGGGAATTCATCGTAATCCCGGAATCTGACTTCCTTTCCTAGCGCGGCCTTGACTCTCTCGCCGGCCTTCTCTCTCGCTATAAATAGCAGCGCCTCTTTCGCAGTGACGACGGCGTAAGCGATAGCCACCGGGTTGTAGTGGACATCCGATCCGCGGATATTGAAGAGCCAGGCGATGGCGTCGAGCAGGCTGATGATGTGGACAGCGTCCTCTTCATCCGCCATCTTGCGGCGCAGGCGGGCGAGCTTGCTGCGGACGCTCTCTCCGGAATACTTCTCAGCGAGGGCTATGATCGGCTCCGCTGGAAGGGCCGGCCGGTCCTTCCAGACCCCGTCGACAAGGTTAGCCTCGATAGATTTTATCGAGATGCCCCTGTCTCCAAGCGCCTTTTTGAGTTTGGTGCACTCTCTATGGATGATGAGCCGGGGATCGATGCCCAGGATTTCGCGCCGTCCGAGATTCCGGGCGGCCCAGTCCTGCCAGGACGGCACACCGGCCGAGCCCCACTTGAAAAGCCTGAACCCGGAGCCGCAGAGCTCCCGCTCCGCCTGGAGATGGTAGCGCGAATCGGTCCACAGGCCGGCCGTCTTCAGCGTGACCAGGGCATCTCCCGCCGAGCCCGTGAACCCGGTCATAAACTGGCGCCGCTTCCAGCATTCCGGGACGTATTCGCTTTGATGAGGGTCGGAGCTGGGGATGAAGTAGGCGTGGATGCGATGGCGCTTCATGAGGCGGCGGAGATCATCCAGCTTCGGGCTCATTCTCTTCTCCAGGTTCAGCATTCTGAAAAATGGGGGACACGATACTCAATTAAGAAATTGAGTTCATGTCCACATTTTTCTCCTCCGTTCGATTCCCCCTCCCCTCTAATCCCCTCCCACCAGGGGAGGGGAGATAAAAGAAGCGCCCTTCCCTTAATATTACCCACCCAAAAACTATATTCGTTTTCCCCATTATTCTCCCGAATTTTCAGGATTTGCCCCACAGATCCTGCAGGCAGACCAGCGAAGGCGCCCTCTTTCTCCTCATCTCGATGGCTTTGACGGCGGCGCTGGCCGAAGGCACGGTGGTGTAGCACGGCACCCTGTAGCTGAAGGCCACGCGCCGGATCTTCTGGGCGTCACGCAACTCTTGCGTCCCGGCCGGGGTGTTGAAGATCATCCGGACCTTGCCCCGGCTGAGGTCGTCCAGGATGTTCTTCCGTTCCGTGGAGACCTTGCCGATCGTCTCGACCGCGAATCCGTGACGACGCATATATTGGGCCGTCCCTTCCGTCGCCAGGAAGGTGAACCCGAGGAGGTCGAGCTTCTCGAGCAGGGGGAGGATCCTCGGCTTGTCCTCGTCGGTCACGCTGACGAAGACCCGGCCGCGCTCGGGCAGGAAGAATCCCGCGCCTTCCTGGGACTTTAGGAAGGCCAGGGGGAACTCCGGGTCGATGCCGATGGACTCACCGGTGGAGCGCATCTCGGGACCCAGGATCGGGTCGACTTCGAGAAACTTGTCGAAGGAAAAGACGGCCTCCTTGACCGCGTAGAGGTTGAGCGTCCTCCGGGGGAGGTCCAGGTCCTTGAGCTTTGCGCCCATGATCAGCCGGGTGGCCACTTTGGCCAGCGGTACGCCCGTCGCCTTGGAGACGAAGGGCACGGTGCGCGACGCCCGGGGATTGACCTCGAGGACATAGATTTTTGTCCCCTTCACGGCCATCTGGACGTTCATCAGGCCGATGACGCCGAGCGCCTTGGCCATGACCTCCACCTGCCGTCCCACTTCCTCGATGACCCGGTCGGCCAGGAAAAAGGGCGGGATGACCATGGTGGCGTCCCCCGAGTGGATCCCGGCTTCCTGGATGTGCTCGAGGATGCCGCCGATATGGACATCCTCGCCATCACAGAGGATGTCGACGTCGAGCTCGACGGCGTTCTCGACGAACTCGTCGATGAGCAGGGGGTGGTCCCGGAAATACTCCCGGTTGGAGGCGATGTACTTGACCATTTCCAGCTCGTCGCGGACGACCTTCATGGCCCGTCCGCCGAGGACATAGGACGGCCGGACGAGCACCGGGTAGCCGATCCGGTCGGCGATGCGGAGAGCCTGGGCGGGCCTCTTGGCCAGGCCGTTTCGGGGGCGCAGCAGGTCGAGCCGGTCCAGGAAGCGCTCGAATTTCTCCCGGTCCTCGGTCTCGTCGATCGCCTCCGAGCTTGTCCCCAGGATGCGGGCCCGGTTCCGGGCGAGCCCGACCGAGATCTTGAGCGGCGTCTGACCGCCGAACTGGACGATCACTCCCTCGGGGTTCTCTTTCCTGTAGATAGCCAGGACGTCCTCGAGCGTCAGCGGGTCGAAGTAGAGGCGGTCGGAAATGTCATAGTCCGTCGAGACCGTCTCCGGATTGGAGTTGACCATGATGGTCTTGTATCCCAGGTCGCGCAGGGCGAAGACGCCGTGGACGCAGCAGTAGTCGAACTCGATACCCTGGCCGATCCGGTTCGGGCCCGAGCCGAGGATGACTGCCTTTTTCTCCGGAAGGGGAACCGCCTCGTCTTCCTCTTCGTAGGTCGAGTAGAAATAAGGCGTTTCCGATTCGAACTCGCCGGCGCAGGTGTCGACGACTTTCCAGACGGGCCGGATACCCTCTTTTTCGCGCCGGCCCCTGACCTCATCCTCCTTGAGGCCGGCGAGCTGGCCGATCCGCCGGTCCGAGAAACCGAGCTCCTTGGCTCGCCGGAGAAGAGAGGGCAACAGGCCTTTTTTGCGGGCGGCCCGGAGATCCTCCTCGAAGGCGACGATCTCCTCTATGTTCCGGAGGAAGAAGGGGTCGATCCTGGTCAGCTCCGCCACCTCTTCGACGGTCAGGCCGTGCCGGAAGGCGTCGGCGATCAGCCAGAGCCGGTCGGAGTTGGGCTGCTTGAGGTTGGCCCGGAGGAAATCTCCGTCCTTTCTCCGGACGGCCGGCTCCAGGCCCCAGCGATCAAACTCGAGCGAGCGGATGGCCTTCTGCAGCGCCTCCTTGAACGTCCGGCCGATGGCCATGGTCTCGCCGACCGACTTCATCTGGGTGGTCAGGTGGCGGACCTCTTCGGGGAACTTCTCGAAGGCGAAGCGGGGGATCTTGACGACGACGTAGTCTATGGCCGGCTCGAAGCAGGCCGGTGTTTTCTTGGTGATGTCGTTGAGGATCTCGTCGAGGGTGTAGCCGACGGCCAGTTTCGCGGCCATCTTGGCGATGGGGAAGCCGGTGGCCTTGGAGGCCAATGCGGATGAACGGGAAACACGGGGATTCATCTCGATGACCATCATCCGGCCGTCTTCCGGGTTGACGGCGAATTGAATATTCGACCCGCCGGTCTCCACCCCGATCTCGCGCATGATGGCGATCGAGGCGTCCCTCAGGATCTCGTATTCCTTATCGGTCAAGGTCTGGGCCGGGGCCACGGTGATCGAGTCCCCGGTGTGGACGCCCATCGGGTCGAAGTTCTCGATCGGGCAGACGATGACGACGTTGTCCTTCCTGTCCCGCATGACCTCGAGCTCGAATTCCTTCCAGCCGGCGATCGATTTTTCTATCAAGATACGGGAGACGGGACTGATGGCCAGCCCCAGGGGGACGAAGCGGTAGAAGTCGTCCCAGTCATGGACGATGTTGCCGCCCGTGCCGCCGAGGGTGAAGGAGGGCCGCAGGACGACGGGGAACCCCACCCGGTTGACGATATCGACCGCCTCCTTGAGGTTCGAAGCATACCCTGAATCCGGGACCTCGAGGTGGATGCGTTCCATAGCCCGGCGGAAGAGCAGGCGGTCCTCGGCCTTGCGGATGGAGTCGGCGGTCACGCCGATGAGCCGGAGGCCGTATTTCTCCAGGATTCCCCGGTCGTCGAGCTCAAGGGCCAGGTTCAGAGCCTTCTGGCCGCCGAGCGTGGCCAGCAGGGCATCGGGTTTTTCCTTCTCGATGATCCTCTCCAGGTAGTCGGCCGTCAGGGGTTCCAGGTAGGTGCGGTCGCTGAACTCCGGGTCGGTCATGATCGTGGCCGGGTTGGAGTTGACCAGGATGAGCCGGAAGTTCTCTTCCTTGAGGGCCTTGAGCGCCTGGGTGCCCGAGTAGTCGAATTCCGAGGCCTGGCCGATGATGATCGGGCCCGAGCCGATGATCAGGATGGAGTGGATATCATCTCGCCGCGGCACGTCATTTCCCCTTGAAGTCGTCGATCAGCCGGGCGAAATCATGGAAAAGGTAGCGCGAATCGTGCGGCCCGGGCGAGCTCTCCGGATGATACTGGACAGTGTAGAGGAACTTTTCCTTGAGGGAAAATCCTTCTGAGGTCATATCGTTGAGGTTGATGTGGGTCAGCCGGCCCAGGCCTTTGAGCGAATCGATGTCGACGGCGAACCCGTGGTTCTGGGAGGTGATCTCGATAGCGCCCGTTTCCAGGTTCTTGACGGGATGGTTGGCCCCATGGTGGCCGAACTTGAGCTTGTAGGTCCGGCCCCCAAGGGCCAGGGCCGCGAGCTGATGGCCGAGACAGATCCCGAAAATCGGGATGCGGCCGGCCAGGCTCTTGATGTTGGCGATGGCGTAGCTCACCGGCTCGGGGTCGCCGGGTCCGTTGGAGAGAAAAACGCCGTCCGGCTTAAGCTTGAGCACCTCTTCGGCCGGCGTCGCGGCGGGGACGACGAGGACATCCATCTTCTCGGCGGCCAGGCTGCGCAGGATGTTCCGTTTGATCCCGTAATCATAGGCGACGATCGAATACTTGAATCGTCTCCTGGCCCGGTAGCCCCGCGGCCAGCTGTATATCCCCTCCCGCCAGCGATAGGCCGCGGCGCAGGTCACTTCCCTGACCAGATCCCGGCCGACGATCGAAGGGACCTCCTTGACCCGTTCCCGGAGCTTTGCGCGGTCGCTTTCCGCCGTCGTGAGTAGCCCGCGCTGGGCGCCGGTCCGGCGGATGATTTTGGTCAACCGCCGGGTGTCGATCCCCTGGATGGCCGGGATCTTGTGCCGTTTCAGGTAATCGACCAGGCTCTCCCGGTTACGCCAGTTCGATGGGGCCGCGGCCATCTCCTTGAGGACGAAACCCTCCACCCAAGGCTTTCCGGACTCGACATCCTCGGGGTTGCAGCCGGTGTTGCCGATGAGCGGGTAGGTCATGGTGACGATCTGGCCCCGGTAGGAAGGGTCGGTCAGGATTTCCTGGTAGCCGGTCATGGCGGTGTTGAAAACGACCTCTCCTCCGGATTCACCTTCGTATCCGCAGGACCAGCCTTCGAAAACGGATCCGTCTTCAAGAGCCAGGTAAGCCTTCCGGGAATGGCTCAAGGCGCGTTTTGTCGCTTGAGCCGGCGCGCGCATTTGTGCTATTTTACATATTCTCCGGAGTAAATAAAAGAGGCGAGGAAGGCCGATGAGCTATTATTTCAGCAAAATATTTTCGGTGAGTTTCGAAGAGGCCGTCGCCCGCACCGTTGAGTCCTTGAAAAAGGAGGGATTCGGGGTGCTGACGGATATCGACGTCCAGGCGACCCTGAAGGACAAGCTGAACATCGATTTCCCGCTCTACCGTATCCTGGGCGCCTGCCATCCTCCCTATGCCTACGAAGCCCTGAAAAAGGAATCCAAGATTGGCACGATGCTGCCCTGCAATGTCATCGTCCGCGAGGTCGGCGGCGGGGAGGTCGAGATCGCGGCCGTTGACCCGGTGGCCTCGATGCAGGCGGTGGAAAACCCGGCCCTCCTGGGCGTCGCTCAGACGGTCCAGCAAAAACTCAAGTGCGTCGTCCAGAACGTCTGAGCCGACCCGGATTTGGAATCGATGAGAGGGGCGGACTTCAGTCCGGAGGGAGAATTCTGGAGGGATCCCGTCTCCTCCACCGGCCGCGCAGCGAGGCCATAAAGGTTCGCAGCAGAAGCGCGATGTTCCGGGTTTCCTTCCAGGTATTTTTATAGGTTTCCTGGCCGGAAACGATGTTAAACATGGCCTTCTGAAGAACGGGCTCCTTCTTGGCCGCCTCCAGGACACCGTCCAGCAAGCCGTATTTGGCAAAGCGGTTGGCGACGGCCCTCAGCAGCCGGCCGTAGGGGATATCGTCCGTCAATTCGCAGCAACCCTTGATATACTGTTCGAAGGCGTTCCTGTTAAGCCCGAAGGCGGCGATGGCCTCGGCCGCCCGGAGGCCCGTGGTGACAGCGGAATTGATGCCTTTTCCTTTGAACGGCCGGTTGAGACCGGCGGCGTCGCCGATCATAATGTAG
>CAYOZW010000072.1:0-13952 GCA_964408495.1 uncultured Eubacteriales bacterium | reverse complement strand
ATTGGAACCGCAGTAGAAACCGTCCCGCGTCCGCTCGACGGAGTGGTGCTTGAGCCCCAGTTCGAGACGGGCGATTTCGTTTGCCCTCGCGTCGCCGAAAAGCCAGGTATTGGCGTAGCCCCCGTTGTTGCCGTCGATCATGCACTTCAGACATTCGTCCAAATTGGCGGCATACTGCATCGCTTTGCGGATCCGGATGAACTCCGGAATCCCGTCCGGGTCGAAACCCTTGAAGGAATCGATGGTCGTTTCGGTCCCCACGATTCCCGAGGAGCAGACAAAGAAATCCATGCCGCTGTGAATCCCCGCAGGGAAGGCCTGCATCAGTATCCGGTATCCTTTTTCAGGCAGCAGGTCAATTACGATGTTCGCATCGCACGTCACGTACGTTGTCCAGGTGTTGTGAGCCATGACGATACGGCCGTCGGCCGTGGCTTTCCCGGTTGCGATGAAGGCGCTGCAACCGCCGCCCTTGGGAGGTGGCCCACCCTCTTTTTGGAACCACGGATACCAGTAGCCCATGATCTCGGAAGAGGCATTCAGGAGGACGACGTCGCCGTAGCTCACTTCGATCCCGGCCTTACGCGCGCCCGCCGTGATCCCCTCCATCTCTTCCCGATACTCGGGCTCGATCTTGGGAGCGAACATCCGGAGTGTCTCCTCGACAAAAAAAGGCCACTCCTTTGCCGTGTCCCACCAGGTGATGTACTTCGCGACGCGCAGGCTCTCGGCGATCTCCTTGGCTAGAAGATAGCCGTGCTGAAAGCCGCGAACAAAAGGAGCCCCCTCGATTTGGAGGAAGACCCAGCCGTTCGTTTCCTCCCGAACCGCCTTGGCCAGCCAAGCCTGTTCCTCTTTGGTCAGGTCGGCGGCGAGAACAAGGCCTGCGGTGACGGCCGCGATGAGCAGAAAGCAAATGACCCTTTTAAAAAGACGCATTCGTCCTCTCCTTCGGTTTTAGAAGAAGATCATATCTCCGACCGAGGATAGCCGTCAATCCGTACCTCAATGAATGGATCCCTTCAGCGGCCCGTCGCGGATCACGAAATTTGCCGCGCCCATGTCTTGATCCATCAAATGCACATGGGTGTCTATCTTAAAGGATTGCTGCCGCTCGACCGCAGGAAAATAGAGCCATTGGCTATGAACGCGATCAAACCGAGTTTCGCTGAGCAATCAGCTTCTTGATGAAGGCGGCGACAGCCCGCCATTCCTCCGGGGTCAGCGGCTGGCCGGCCAGCGGATGAGAGTGCGCCGACGGCTCGCGCAGCCGGGCCTGGGCAATAAGCCGGAGCCCTGCTAAATCCCGGTGATCTTCATCTTGACGACCAGTTCCGGGGTCAGCTCTTTCTTCCCCTTCAGGAGCTCCCGGCAATACTGGATGTAGTCTTTGTCGATGCCGTGGATCTTAAATTCCAGGGCCTTCTCTAACGAGAGGTCGGGGAATCCGGCCGAGCGAATGTCCTTGATATATACTGGCGTCAGGCCGTGGATCCTGAGCTCCACCACCTTGGCAGGGGTCAGGTCCTTGAAGCCGATCTTGACCATCTCGTCGATGTATTCTTTGGTGACGCCGTGGATTTTGAACTCGATGGCCCGGTCCAGCGTGACCTCGCCCAGCCCGTATGATTTCACGCCTCGTATGTACTCCGGGGTGACGCCGTGGATCCTGAGCTCCACAATCTTGGCAGGGGTCAGGTCTTTGAACCCGATCTTGACCATCTCGTCGATGTATTCTTTGGTGACGCCGTGGATTTTGAACTCGATGGCCCGGTCCAGCGTGACCTCGCCCAGCCCGTATGACTTCACGCCTTGGATGTACTCCGGAGTGATGCCGTGGATCCTGAGCTCCACCACCTTGGCAGGAGTTAGGTCCTTGAAACCGGCCTTTGCCATCTCATCGACATATTCTTTGGTAACGCCGTGGATTTTGAATTCCACGACCTTCGAAAGGGTGAGGTTCTTCCACCCCATGGCCTGCAAGTCCTTGATATACTCCAGGCTCACCCGGTGGATCCCCAATTCGACAAGCCGTGAGGAAGAGACGTCGGCATACCCGAGGCGTTCCAGCTCCTGGACGTAGGCTTTATCGATATTCCCCATCAGGAGGAAGAGCAAATCCTTGTCATCTATCCGGCCGAACTTCTTGCCCTTCAGGAATTCGATGAATCCGGCGTTCGGGGCGAAGGTCAAGCTTCCTGAGCCTCTTGTTCCGGTGAACTTCCCGAGGAAGGTAATCGTTCCGGCATCTCCCGTCAGCTTGAATGTATGGTCTTTGTCGAACTCCAACCCCGACAGCCGAGCGCGGGTGACCGACAGGCTTGTGTTCCATTCGTCCCGCTCGCCTTCCCCGAATACGGTCAGGCGGAACTTGACCTGGGAGTCGGAGACCGTAGCTACCCATAATCCATCGATCGTCGCCTCCTCCGACCTCCCCACTCCCGCTGCCGCCGCGGCGAGAACCAGGATCGCGAGACTGATCAACGAGGCTTTTTTCATGGCTTTTTTCCTTTCTCTTGAGTCCTTCGGATTTTCACTTCATACTACAGCGGCGTCGGAAAAAGGTTACGCTCCGGACGGGATCTCTTGGGTTTTCCGGATGTAGATGTTGCCGTCAAAGCTCTTGAGCAGGACGTCTGTCCCCCCGCGTCCGATCCGGCCTGTCGTCCATTCCTCGAGTGCGATCCTCGTCCTCCCGGTCTTCCCGGCCGGGTCGGTGCGGCTTTTGCGCTTTTCTACGGCGATGTCGAAGTCGCTGTAGACCATCGCCTCGTCGGACTTCACCCGGACCGTCAGGTCGGCGTCGGGGGGAAAGGCCACGTCGATCTTTCCATGGACGGAGGAGAAGGCCAGGGGAACGCCCGCGGCAACGCCCAGGAATCTAGCGGTGATGTCCCCGTCGACGGTGTTGACGTTGGCCGATCCCGTCAGACGGTCCAGCCGGACACGGCCGTAGGGGTTGTTGACTTCCACGTCTCCCCTCAAGCCGTCGACAATGACATCGCCGTCGTCGAGAACACCCAGCTTGAGCGCGAACCGGGCGGGCACCGAGATGTCCAAGTCGATGGATTTGTTTCGCGAATGGGCATTGACCGTGACGACGTTATCGATCTCCTGAGCGTCCAACTGGATCGCCGCGGCGGAAACCGGCTTCAATCCCTCGATGTCCGGGTCGGAGGGAGCGGTTCTTGTCGGGCGGCGAAGGAAGGCTTTAACAAGGACCACATTTCCCTCATACCCCTTGACGGAGATTGATCCCTGGTGCCGCTCGACGATGAGCCTGCCCGGTTCGTCGGGCCGGGTCAAGGGGACGACGATTTGCTCGGGTTGGCTTTCCTGGGCCGTCGCCAACCCGGCTAAAGCGACCGCCACCACGCCGAGGAGCATCCGATGCTTGATGTCCACTCGTCCCTCCTCCTCAGAGCAGTTGCCGGACCGTAGCTTCGAGCTTGGACTTGACCGAATAGTCCACCAGCGGGCTGGCGATAATTTTGCGGAAGGGCTCGACGGCCCGTTTTTCGTTCAAAGCCAGCATCACTTCCGCCAAGGCCAGTTGAACCAGCGGGGATTCCTGCCGGACGATGGCCTGGACGAGCGCTTCGCGGACCCTTGGATGATCGGCGTAAAGGGCCAGGGCCTCGACGGCCATCAAGCGAACGTTGACGTTGGGATCGTCGTTGACCGTCCGGGCCAAGGCATTCAGAACCGTTTCGTCCGGGCTGGACAGCTCTCGAGCGAAGTGGACGGCTTTCATCCTCTCGGCAGCGGAAGAATTCTCCAACATCGCCAACATAACCCTCTCTTTCATCTCTCGGACTTCCGAGGTCAGAAGCTCGATCCGCGCGCGCTCGGGCCGTGGGGTCACCTGATATCCCAGAAACCAACCCACTATGATCAGGCTCAGGGCCGCGGCCAATTGCGGGAGGAGTCCGCGGCTGGGCACGAAGAGCGGGAGATGCCGGCGGACCGGCGTTCTGTCTTCAAGGAATCGGGCCTTTTTGGCCTCTTCCAGCATGGCCTGGAATTTTCGGCCCATCTCAGCGGACGGTTCGGGCACTTCCATGTCATCAACGGCCCGCAACAGCGATTCGTATTCGGCCAAGCGCTTGGCCTTTTCTTGTTTTCTCATTTCAGAAGTCCTCCAGTCGGCGATAGATGCGCCGTAATTTCTCCATGGCCCGGAACACCCGGGCTTTGACCGTTCCGACGCGGCATTTCATGATCTCGGCGATCTCCTCATACTTCAGCCCCTGGTAGCGGCTCAGAATCAAGACTTCACGCTGTCCCCCGGTTAGGAGCCCTAGGGCTTCTTTTATGCGCCCCGACCTTTCCTTCTTGAGAATATCATCGTCCGGGTCTCCGTCGCCGCGGACGTCCGCCTCGTCGATTCTGACTTCGTTCCGCGAGCGCTCGAGGCTGTGGTAGTGGTCGATGTTGGCGTTATGGGCGATCCGAAACATCCAGGTGGCGAAAGAACCCTGCTCGGCCCGGTATTGGCTCCTGTATTTGATAATCTTGAAGAAGACGGTCTGGACCAAGTCCTCGCTGGCTTGGGAGTTTAAGGTGACCTTGAAAAAGAAAGCGAATAGAGCGCGATTGTAGCGCTCGTAGAGCACGGCGAGCTTGTCGAGGTCGCCGTGTTTGACCCGAATCATCAGCTCATCATCCGACGACAAGGCAGACCCTTTCCAAGAAATTGGACGCGCACCCATTTCTAGATAATACAGGAACGCCTGGGAAAAGGTTATGGTCGAAAAAACACGCCCGGTCCGGGACGCCATCAGGACGAAGATCGAGGCCTTCCTCTAGGATAGACCAGGAGACCTGTTATTCCCACCCCATTTGGTAGACGGACAATTGCTCAAATCCCGCTTCATTCTCTGAAAACCCATAAATCTTGCCGTTCTTCACCTTGGCATACTCTCGTTCGCGGCTGAAACCTAAATCCAGGGCAATTCGTCCGATGAATACGCCACTGGGATTGAAGACATCGTGGATGTATTCACCCTTAACCGGACCTTCCTCAAAAGTCCGGACATAGAGCCGACCCTCGTCATCGACGAAAAAAGCCAAGAAAGGTGGCCAGTGTTCGGGAACGTTGACATTCTCGGCGCTGGTGGCGGCTTGCTTGAGTTGCTCGATAGCCCGTTTCCAGGGTGCGCGGATTTCAGCGGGCACGTCGATCGGTCGATATTCCTTCTTGACTTTGCTAACGAGATTCCCATTCCGGTCATAGATCCAAATTTCATAATCCCTCTCTTCACTGCCCACATAAATCTTTCCTTTCCATGTTAACCAGTAACTTGTACCCGGCCCATTCGGGATTTTGAGGTGTTCGAGCTTCTTAATTTCTTCCATTTGTAAATTATAGAGAGAGATTCACCCAATAGTAGAATGGAGACCCTCTCTGAGGTAATGTTGCCGATATCAAGAACTGGGCGCCGGCGAAAGGGATCACCCGCATCACATGAGGAGGAGTAGGGATCTCCCTGAGAACCCGGCCATGCCAGCTGAACACGACCAGTTTCTGCTTGGCCGAATCAAAGACAGCGATCTCATCGTTTTCGTTGACGGTTAGACACTTGGCGATTGGCATCTCGCCCGGCCATTCTCCTTTTCGGGCAAAGGATGATTCAAAATTGCCGTCAGGGCTGAAGCTGTAAATGCAGCAATCTCCCGTAGAAACGGAGACGTAGATATTTCCCTCCGAGTCAACATCGAAGCCTCTGATATCGGCAATCCCCAGTTTTGTGATTTCTGAGCTCTCGAAATCGAGGAGCACTTTCTTTTCGACCTGTGGCATCTTGGGAATTCCCCTGGTCGAAAAGGGCTCGAGTTTGTTCCTGATGACCTCAACTCCGTTTTCTACGGTCCTGTCAACTTTTTCTTTCTCACTTCCGCAACTCACTGACACAAGCATGATAATCGTGAGAACGATAATATTTTTCATTGTTTCCCCTTGTTTTCCCCCACCAGGTGGCTCCTGTTTCCCCCCTGCTTTGGCTTCCTTATTCAATGATAACTCCCCGGGCTTCAGCCCGGGGAGTTATCATTCGACCTTGACACGCTCCATCATTCTCCTCTTAACATTAAGCTGCAAACGCGATGACCAAGTTGATAAGGTGGAGACCCAGGCTAATAGGTTTTCCTAAACGGAAGCCTCGACGAGATGCTCTAATTCCCCCACCCTTCATAGGCAAGGAATCCACCTTAGGCAAAGTCTTTATCGAATTAGCAAAAAAGTATCAAGACGATGAGAAAAATGCCATTCAGCGATATACATTCCTCCCCGACTCCATTAAAGATACTTGGGTTTGGTTCGACAAGATCACAGAGATTTGGCGATATAAATTCTGTCCACCCTACGACCGGTTGCCCGAGGGAATGATAGTCGCCGGTACAAGCTCTAATCTCCCAGTTGAGGAGTTATACCTTGCGATTAAAATAGCTGACGAAAGATTGACCCATGCACAACTTATTGCTTACCGCGAACGCTTGTCCCAGGCAGAAAAACACGCTGCCGCGATCTTTGAGATGAGACCCCTCAAGAATATCAAACGAGGCCTTCGAGTTAGGTATGAAGTAACTGGAATGGGCCAAGGAAGGACTTCTCTCGATTGGCATGTGAAAGGAAAGGGCTTAAATATCGCATTTGACGTCAAGTACAGGATAAAACCATTGCTAGATCATCTTAAGCAGACAATACCCCCCATGAATATAGGCGCAGCTGAAGCCACAGTATCAGCGCCAAATCCTGAAGACCTGTTTAGAGGAGCCGATGCTAAATTTAAGAATAAATGCTTCCTTTGGCGGCAACAAGGTCTTTGGGTGTTTACAGATATTCAGGAAGATGAAGAGAGGCTAAAGAATTATTTCAAGAATACCCTAAATAGAAAAAAGATACATTTTGTTATTATTTCAGACTGGAAGGATGATGTATACATATTAGCTCGCAATCGCTGTATATCCAGAAAACTAAAGCATACCTTCCACCTAACAGAATCCAAGCGTTTTATTACGCAAGATTACGATAAAGTAGCTGTCGAGCGTGCAAGCATGGATTAGTCCAATAAAATGCGGGGAATATAGAAACCTGCCAGCAAGGGCAGATGTCCTTCGCGGAGAATTCAAGTTTAAGAGAGAAAAAAGGGTGCACTTTGAGTCATTCATAAAAGGCTACTTAGACCATTGCAGGACATAACCAGACGTCCTTGACATCGTCCAAGCTGAGATTTATGCTTCCAGCCGGTTGAGAAATGGGCACGATGATCACAATTCTGTTAGCCGCCTTCTCTGCCCTAGCTGGCCAGATCACTTTTTCTACAGGGCCGCCAGAACTCACGAGGTCCGGGCGCGATGTGGTCCCGATGACCGAGCAGGCTTACGCCGCGTTCTCGGAACAGATGAAGAGCTATCCCAAAACCGTGGTCATCACAAAGAAGCCTGCAAACCTCAGCCCGGGCGCGCTCTACGGGTACAACTTCGTGGTCGATAACACCAATCGAGGATGGATTCTGGAAGGAGAGGAGGAGCGTGGCTGGCAGATCTACCTCGATCGGAGGGGCGACGGCGATTTCCGCAACGTTCGTCCGGACCGTTTCTCGCGAATCGATGGCGTCTGGCGCCTGCAGATAGAGGTGACCGAGGGCGACATTCGGTGGCCGTGCCGGTTCGAGGTGGCCAGCTTCGATGTCGAGGGGAAGCAGCGGTCGGGCGTGCGCATCGTGGATAAGACGGTAAGGCGAGGTGTAATCGAAATTTCGGGCCAGCGGGTGCCGTTCGCCCTGTGGGGCTTACGTGGCCGATACGACGGCCCTGACGCCATCATCACCATAGATCACGCCGGCACCGGGGACGAGGAGAGGTACGAGTTGTCCGAACGCTATGTGAACCTGTTCGGCAAGTCGTACGAGTTCACGGTCGATCCCCGGGGTGAGCGCCTGACCTTGACGGAACTGGTCGAGGTGCGGCCCGATCGCCCCTCGCTCAAGGTCGGGTCGCTCGCTCCCGAATTCGCAGAGACCGATATCGAAGGAACAGCCCAGACTCTGGCCGGATACCGGGGCCGGATGCTGCTCCTCGAGTTCTGGTCCACGCACTGTGGTCCGTGCCGGGCGGACGCACCCCGTATGGTGGCCTTCTGCAACGAGACCTCCCGCAAGAAGCTCGCGTTCCTCGGCGTCAGCAGCGATGCGTCCGAGGATGAGCTTCGCGCGTTCTTGAAGAAATTTTCCATCCCGTGGCCGCAGATTCGCGAACCGGGGGAAGGCGTCATCCACCGGACATACCGCGTCAGGGGCGAACCGACGTACTACCTCCTCGGGCCAAAGGGCGAAATACTGGACACGTGGGTTGGCTCGGGACAGGCGATTTCCCGGGTTAAGAAGTTCCTCTAGCTGCTCTTGCCCATCTGAGCCAGCCGACTTTATTTCGTTGTTCGACTTGACAGCCCACCACACGGCGATTTGCCATTCCAAAATTAAAAACCATGAATTCAACGGGCTGAGTCCTTGCCTTCTGTAGGATTACGTCAGTCGCCTCCCTTCCCATCGGTCGCCTTTTCCTCCCAGGAAAGCATAAAGGGGGCTCTTGAGGCTTGCCGATGTTGATGAGCGGTCATTCATGTTTAATGCAGCGGGCGGGATCGAGGCGACCGGTTTTATACGTTTGGCGACCGACCGTCAGCAGGGCCACGCCCAAGGTCACGACCAGGGCCAGAATGAAGGGCCATCCATCCAGCGGGATGCGATAGGCGTAACCGCTCAGCCAGCGCTTCGCGAACCAATAAGCGATCGGAGCGGCGATCAGGTTGCCAAAGAACACCCAGCGAAGAAATTCCTTGGTCAGCATCAGGGAGATGCCCGAGGATGTCGCGCCCAGCGTCTTGCGGATTCCGATTTCCCGTGTCCGCTGTTCGGCCAGGAAAGAGGCCAGCCCGAACAATCCCAGGCAGGCGATCGATATCGCCAGAACCGCGGCCCATTGGAGGAGCGTAACCATCCGCTGCTCCGACAGAAACATCCGTCCGAAATCCTCGTCGTAGAAGCGGTATTCGAATGGATAGCGGGGGAAGAGGCGCTCCCAGGTCGCCCGGACCGCGGCCAAGGAAGCGCCGAGATTGCCCTGGGGAAGACGGACGATGGCGAACCGCACGTGTTTGGGCGAAGTGAACAGAATCAAAGGTTCGATTTTCCGCTGGAGGGGCTGGAAATGGAAATCCTTCATCACTCCGACGATGACGCCGTTGACTCCCAGAAATCGGAGCCTCTTCCCGCCCAGATTTTCTCCGCCCATCAAACGGCCGAGTTCCTCGTTGATCAGGAAGGCGTTGGCCGGGTTGGCGACATAATTATCCGGAACGTCCCGTGCCATGGAATTGTTGATCAACGCCTCATCTGCAAAATCCCCGGGCAAATCGGCCGAAAACGTCCGCCCTTGGGCCATTTCAATTTTCATCGTCTGGATATAATGAGGATCGACGGCCGTGTAAGTGATCGGCGGATTTTGTTCGGGTGTCCGCCCTTCCCAGTCGGCGCCGGAAACCCGGCTGCCGAACCTCGTCGGATGGTGATAAACTCCAGTGACTCCGGAAACATTCGTTCCCCGGATCAGGCTCTCGCGCAAAGCGTCAAAATGACTTTGAGGCTCGCCCTGCAGGCTCATATAGATGAGCTGGTCCTTATCATAGCCGACGTTTTTAGATCGAAGGAAGTTCAGTTGCTTCAGGACGACGAGCGTCCCCACCAGAACGATAACGGCCAAACCGAACTGGGTGACGATGAGGGCTTTGCGGGCCAGTCCGCTTTTCGCCCCCGTCCGCAAAGTCCCCTTCAGGACTTTGACGGGTTGGAATGAGGACAGGAAGAGGGCCGGGTAGCTTCCCGACACGATCCCGGTGATGAACGCGACGCCGACGAAGGCGAGAAGGTATTCGATCCGCATCAAAGATTGGACGGTCAAGGACTTCCCGGCCAAGGCGTTAAACGAAGGCAGGAGGACAAGGACGAGGGCCAAGGCCAAGAGCAGGGCTATTCCTGTGACCAAGAGGGATTCCCCGTAGAACTGTCCGATGAGATTCCGTCTCTGGGCGCCGACGACTTTCCTCAATCCCACTTCCAGGGCCCGTTTCGAGGACCGGGCCGTCGAAAGGTTCATGAAATTGATGCAGGCGATCAGCAGGATTGCGGCCGCCAGCCCGCTGAACAGGTAGACGCTTTGTATTTTTTGGGACGTTTGGCCGGGCTGGGCCGAGGCGTACAGATTGATGGTCGTCAATCCGACGAGAAGGGCCTCCCTCGGTCGGGAATGGACTCGGTACAACTCGGAAAATTTTTTCCCGACCGCTTCGGCTTGTCTCCCATCGTGCAATTGCACCCAGGTCACGACATTGTCGCTCTCCCAGCGATCGATATACCAACCGAATTCCCTCATGAACTCCAGGGGGACAAGCGAATCATATTGGATTGTGGAATTGGCCGGAACGTCCTTCGTGATCCCGGTCACCGTGAAGTCGAATTTTCCATCCATGGTCAGGGCCTTGCCCAGCGGATCTTCGCCGCCGAAATATTTCCTGGCCATGCTCTCCGTCAAGATCAGGGAATGCGGTTGTTTCAAGGCCGTCTCGATATTTCCCTGGACAAGGGGGAAGGAGAAGATTTGAAGAAACGACGGATCCACAGCCTGGGTCCTGTTTTCATAAAACGCTTTTTCTCCGGCACTCAGGACCACCGTTCCTAGCCTCGTCTGGCGGGCGGTGTTCTCGATTTCGGGAATATTTTGCCGGGCGTCCGGAGCCAGGGGGTAAGGTGTCCACACCCATCCGACGTCAACACGAAAGATATCGGCCGCGTTCTTGTGAAAGGCGTCGAAACTCAATTCGTCTTGCACCCAGAGGACCAGGAATAAGCAGGCCGCCATCCCCAACGCCAGCCCGGCGATATTGATGAAAGAATATCCTTTGTGCTTGGCCAGATTGCGGCGGGCCATTCTCATGGAATTGCCGATCATGATGCATCCTCCTATGAAGGCGTAGACAATCAACGGGCCGATAGTCGCGGCGAGCCGGACCGCGTGACGGAGAGTCGCGATCAGGAGGCCTTTTTCTTCACGATCCTTGGATCGTTGATATTCGAGGTCTTCGCGAATCGTGGACGCCATCTCCGTGTCCACCAGGAGGGACAACAGTCCCTTCCGGGCGAAAACGCCGCGTCGGTCTGACATGTTACCCCCCTCCGGCTTCATTCCTGAGGGACGGAACGCCCGCCCAGAGGCCGCGGGTCATCTCTTGGACAGCGCACAGCTCTTCCCGGCCGCGCGGAGTCAGGGTGTAGTAAACCCGAGGACGCCCGCCGAGTTCTCCCGATTCTTTCGCCGTCCGGGCGGCGATATAACCGGTTTTCTTCAGCCGGTTGAGTGGGGCATATATCGCCCCGGACAACCAATCGACGCCCGTGTCTTTTTCAACCTGCTTCCGGATCGAAATTCCGTAAGCATTGTCCCGGAGCTTCCAGACGGCCAGAAGGAGAATTTCCTCGATTCGGGTCAGATAATTCATGCTTTATCCTCGGTTTATAGTATTCATTTCTTAGCATTCATTACTTATAGACTCGTTATCTATCGAAAAGGTTTCCCGAGAATACCTTTTATTTCATTATTTCTCCCGCCGCAAACTTGGATTCTGCCCCACTTGCCATGCCGAGCGGCTTGAGCAATGGGGCGAGTGGTTGGGAGAATAGCATCTGGAGTGGATGGATTACGTGGTGTTCATCGCCCTGCAAAAAGTCGTTTAGAGGACAAAATAGGCGCTTTTTTTAAGATAACTTTAAGAAAAACAATAAGATATCTAGGTCTGACCCCTTCATACTTTCACCTTCATACTTTCATACGCTACTTCATACGCCATCAGCCGGGCGAGGTCGAGGCGGATGTATTTCCCAGTCGTGGCCAGGATCTCCAGGTCCAGAAAATCCTGCAGGAGCTTCCCGAAGAGAAGTCGGGGAACTCAGAGGGACGTTATTTTCTCCAGCTTCTTCTCATCGCCCATGACGATGAGAATGTCGCTGTCCTTGATAACGAAGTCCGCCTTGGGAACATAAACCGTCCGCTCGGGGACGAGCTCCCTGACGGCGATGACCTGGACGCCGAACTTATTGCGTAAGTCAATTTCTTTCAAGGACTTACCGATGAAGCGTTCCGGCGGGGCGATCTCCTGGATGCTGATTCCCGACGTGAGCGGCAGGCATTCTAAGATAGCCGGGCTGGTCAGCTTGAGGGCGGTCCGGATAGCCATGTCCTTCTCCGGGTTGATGACCTCGGTCGCTCCGACGGCTTCCAGGATCTTGCCGTGATCTTCGGTCGAGGCCTTGGTGACAATGCGTTTGGCCCCCATCTCGTGAAGGTGGAGGACGGTCAGGATGGAAGCCTCCATCGCCTCCCCGAGGCTGACCACGACGACGTCCATTCCCTTGACCTCAAGAGCCTCGAGGTTCTCCGTTTCCGAGGCATCGGCGATGACAGCATGGGAGGAAAAGGACTTGGCTTCCTCGATCTTGCTCTTGTCCTTGTCGATGGCCAGGACTTCATGGCCCCTCTCATAGAGAGTCCTGGCGACATTGGAACCAAAGCTTCCCAACCCGATGACAGCGAATTTCATGGTTGATTCACCCCATCTATTCTAGCCAATCAGAACCCTCTCTTCAATGTACTCATACTTGCCGAGCGCCCGGCGCCGGCTGAAAGCCAAAAGCAAGGTCAGCGGCCCGATTCTCCCGGCATACATCAAAAGGATGACCATGATCTTGCTGAGGACGCTCAATCTAGAAGTGATGCCCAGGGAAAGGCCGACCGTGCCGAATCCGGAAAAGACTTCGAAGAAGACATCCCGCATCATCATGCCCGGCTGGTTGATCAGGACGACAAACCCGGCGATGAAGATCAAACCCAAGGAAAGCGATATCAAAGTGAAGGCCCTGACCACATTGTCCTGGGGGATAGTTCGGTAAAACAAATGGGTTGAGTCTCGGGCGGCAACCTTGGACCGGATGAATGCCAGGACAACTCCAAAGGTGCTGGTCTTGACGCCGCCGCCGGTCGAACCCGGGGAAGCTCCGATGAACATCAGGAGCATCAGGAGGAGGACGGCGGCCGTCCCCAGCGTCGTCAGGTCTATGGTGTTAAAACCTGCTGTCCGTGGAGTGACAACCTGGAAAAAAGAAGCGAGGATCTTGTCCTTCCAGGAAAAAGACCGCAGCGCCTGGTCTTTTTCGAGAGCGAGAAAAATGAAGAAAGATCCGAAGATGAGGATGGTGGTCGATGTCAGTACCATCTTGCTGTGTAGGGAAAGCTTCCGCTTCGTCCCTTTCAATAACCCGCTGCCGGCCTTGACCACTTCCCCGATGACCAGAAAGCCGAGACCCCCGAAGATGATCAGGTGCGCCATGACGAGGTTGACAAAAACATCCCCCCTGAAACCCATCAAGTTGTCGCTGTAGACGGATAACCCGGCATTGCAGAACCCCGAGACCGAATGGAAGAGTCCCGAAAACAGCGCCCTGGGCCAAGGATGATCCTGGAGAAACCGAAGAAACAGGAGGACGAACCCGACTCCTTCGATGATCGCGGTGAACATAAATATGTTCTTGATCAGCGCCTTGAAGTTGTGCGGTGAGCCCGGGTGATACCCTTCCTGGACCAGGATTCGGTCGTTAATCGTAATGGAACGCCCGGCGGCGAGCAATACCATCGTGGAGAAGGTCATTATGCCCAGGCCCCCCAGCTGGATCAGGAGCAGGATGATGATTTGGCCGGCGAGGGTGAAATGGGTCGCCGTGTCGACGACGACGAGTCCGGTGACACAGATGGCCGAGGCCGAAGTGAAGAAGGCATCGATCAAAGAAAGGCGGCCGGCGGCGCTGCAGAAAGGAAGCATCAGGAGCAAAGTCCCGGCTAGAATT
>CAYOZW010000071.1:0-14070 GCA_964408495.1 uncultured Eubacteriales bacterium | reverse complement strand
CCTGACCACGGAAAACGACATTCCGGCCGACTTGATCGCCATGCTCATCGACCGGGGGGCGGATGTCAACGTCCGGATCGCCAACGGCCTGACGCCCTTGATGATCGCCGTTTCGGATAGCCCCAGCCTCTTGCGCCTGCTCATCGAGGCCGGCGCGGATATCAATGCCAGGGACGACCGCGGGGTCAGCGTCCTCAGGATGGCCAAGGACAGCCCCGAGAACGCCAGGATACTCGAAGCCGCGGGAGCGAAGCTATAGTCGATTAAGACAATGAGAAAGCCGGCGATGGACAAGAACAGCCTTTGGACCCGGCGGGACTTCATCAAGGGGATGGGAACCGTCGGGCTGATCTCTGTCTGGCCTGTTTGGCCGCGGCTGGAGAGCGAGGATCCCGTCCGGACCGCCTTTATATCCGGCGATATATATTCAAGACATGATACAGGCGAATTCGCCTACGAGAACGCCGGACGTCTCCGGGCGATCCAGGCAGGTCTCGAGGAGAACAGCCTGATGCCGCGGCTGCAGAGGAGACAGCCCCGGCGGGCGAATACAGACTGGGTGGAGACCGTCCATGACCCGGAATACATCGAGACCGTTAAAAAAGACGTGGCCGGCGGGGCGGGGGAGCTTTCGACAGGCCACACTCTGATCAGCCGCGACTCCTTTGACGTTGCCCTCTGGGCTGTGGGCGGAGTCCTGGCCGGCTGCGATGAAGTCATGGAAGGAAAGTCGCAGCGCGTTTTCTGCGCCGTCCGGCCGCCCGGCCACCACGCCTCGGCCAACCGCGGTATGGGATTCTGCATCTTCAATAATGCGGCCGTCGCAGCCAGGTATGTCCAGAAAAGATACGGGATTCAGAGGGTCCTGATCATCGACTGGGACATTCACCACGGCAACGGGACCCAGGATATCTTTTATCGCGACGGGGGTGTCTTCTACTTCAGCACCCATCAGTGGCCATGGTACCCCTGGACGGGAGCGGCCGAAGAAGCCGGCGAGGGCGAGGGAAAGGGGGCGACGCTTAACATCCCCCTGCCGGCGGGTTCCGGCGACCGGGAATTGATCGAAGCCTTCAGCGGCAGGCTGAGGCCGGCGATGGACCGCTTCCGGCCCGAATTCGTCCTGATCTCGGCAGGGTTCGATTCCCGGACGGGGGACCCCCTTGGCCGTTTCCGGGTGACGGACGACGGATTCAGGAAACTTACCGAGATCGTCATGGCCATCGCCCGCGACCACGCCGCCGGCCGGCTGGTCTCGGTTCTGGAGGGCGGATACAGTCTCAAGGGGTTGTCAAGCGCCGTCTCGGCTCATCTCCGGGCGCTGCTCGGGGCTTGAATCCTCGGCTTGGTTTTTCGGGAAAGGCAAGGAGAAAAAAGATGAAAAGAAAAACGGATTTATTAAAGTCATGGCTCGCGCTCATCATCCTATTCGGTATCCTGAGGGCTTTTGGCGCCGCCGATGGTGTACCGGAAAACCAGCAGACGGCCCCCGACCTCAAGGAGATCCAGGTTCCCGTCATCCACGTCAAGGGAAACCACTACGAGGCCGGATACCAGATCGGGACGCAGCTCAAGAAAAACTTTCTGAAGGAAGTCGGAGAGATGAAGGAGGACTCGAACTGGAAGAGGATCCGGGCCGAAGCGGAGTTATTCCTGGCCTATTCCCGGAAATACCTTCCGGAATACGTCGCCGAAGCGCAGGGCGCGGCGGACGCAGCCGGGCTCGATCTCGAGGACCTCTTCCCTACTCTTTGCGAGGAATTGTGGGACGAGAATTACCGGTTCAGCAAGGGCTGCAGCGACCTCATCGCCTCCAACGACGTGACCGCTGACGGGTCCGTCCTGGCCGCCCACAACAATGACACCTCTCCATCTACCCAGGAACTTGTCACCATCATCCACTATCAGGTAGACGGAGAGCCGGAGATCGTCGCCGTCGGCTACGGCGGGCTGGGGATCAGCGTGGGCTACAACTCGACCGGGATCAGCCTGACCGGGAACCAGCTCGACTCCACCGATATGAGGGTTGGCGTGCCGCGGCTTCTCCTCGTCCGCAAGATTCTGGCTGCCCGGACGATCGGCCAGGCCATCGACGCCGCGATCCTTAAGGAGCGGGCTTCCGATTACAATCAGGTGATCACCGACCGGAACGGCGAGATCTACAGCATCGAAGGCTCGGCCACAGATTACGCGCCGCTCTATTCCACGGAGGGCTATCTCGTCCACACCAACCATTATTTGGCGCCCTGGATGAGAAAGTTCGAGTTCGACCCCCAGGGCATCACCAGTTCGATAGTCCGCTACAACCGGGGGGTCAGGCTGCTCAAGAACAACCGCGGCCGGATCACCGTAGACCTGATGAAGCAGTTCCTGTCCGACCACGTCAACCACCCCGGCTCGATCTGTCGGCACGGGAACTATGTCAAGACGACCTTCTCGGTGATCATCAACCTGACCACGGGAACGATGCTCCTGGCCAGAGGTAATCCCTGCGAAGTGAAATACAACGAATATAGGCTTTTCGCCGGAAACGCGCGTTAGAGGAAAAAGCTCATGGAGGACGCGGAAAAAATCTCCGGGCTGCTCGTCAGCCTGATCAAGGCCCGCAGCTACCCTGGTGTCGCCAAACAAGAGGCGGCAGTGGTCGCCGAATTGAATTCTTTTTTGGCCGGCCATCGCATCCCGACGACGGTCACCGAAGTCAAGGACGGGCGGCCGAATCTCCTGGCCACGGTCGACAGCGGACGTCCGGGACGGCATCTCCTGTTCTGCGGGCATACCGACACCGTCCCGCCCAACGCCGGAAGCCCGGTTGACTTTTTTTCGGCTGTCAAAAAAGAAGGGCGTCTTTACGGCCGCGGCGCCTGCGATATGAAAGGAGCTGTGGCGGCCATGGCCGGGGCTCTGGTCGGTTTGTCCGGAGTGAAACCGCTCGCCGCCGGAAAAGTCACCCTCGCCGCCGTCATCGATGAGGAGATGGAAAGCCTGGGCGCTGAGGCACTCATCCGGTCCGGCTTTCGGGCCGACGCCGCCATCGTCGGTGAACCCACGGAAAACCGGATCGCCATCGGGCACAAGGGACTCGAATGGCTGGCCGTCGAATTCACGGGACGCGCCGCCCACGGCAGCACTCCCGAAGCCGGGATCAACGCCATTTCCGCGGCCGCCGATTTCATCCGCCTGGTAGAAGGAGAACTCGTGCCCGTCTTCGATAAGCGCCATGATCCTGTGCTCGGGCTTCCCGTCATCAATATGGGGACTATCTCGGGCGGGGACCAGCCGAGCACCGTGGCCGCCCACTGCACGATCAAGCTCGACCGCCGCTGGGTGACGACCGAGACGATCGAGCAGGTCTTCGCCGACCTCGAGGGGCTGCTCGCCAAGCTCAGAAAAAGACGGCCCGGGCTGACGACCCGGGTGTCCCGTGTCCCCGGCGGAATGGCCACGATGATCCACGGCCCCTTGACGATCGACCCGGACCATGCCCTTGTCAAGGCATCAGAAAAGGCCTTCGTCGACCTGGGCCTGCAGCCTGATGACTTGACGGTCTTCCCCGCCTGGACCGACGGAGCGCTGCTGGCGCGGGAAGCGAATATCCCAACGCTCATCTGGGGACCTGGAGAGCTCAAGATCGCCCACTCCCAGGAAGAAAATATCCGGCTGGCCGATGTGCATCTTGCGGCCAGGCTCTATACGAATGCCGCCCTGAGCTACACAAGGATTCAATGAAGACCCGCGTTCCCCACACCTACGTGCTTCTTTTCGGCCTGATCATCCTAGCGGCGATCAGCACCTGGATCATTCCCGCCGGTTCTTACGACCGGGTCATCGAGCACGGACGCGAGCTTATTGACCCCGGTTCTTTTCGGCCCGTCGAGGGCAGACCGGCGGGAATTCCGAGCCTGCTGATAGCTTTTCCCCGGGCCCTGGCGGAAGTGGCGGACATTATTTTCTACATCTTCATCATCGGCGGGGCCTTCGGCGTCCTGAACCGGACGGGAGCCATCCAATCCGGCATCCACTCTCTAGTCCGGCGGATGGGGGGAAGAAGGGCGGTCCTCCTGGTTGTCCTGACGCTCGTTTTCGCTTTCGGCGGCGGCAGCATCGGGATCGCCGAAGAAACCCTGGTCTTCCTGCCGGCTTTGCTTCTTTTGGCCAGATCCCTGGGATACGATTCGCTCGTCGCCGGCGGGATTGCCCTGGTTGGGGCGAACGCCGGGTTCGCCTCGGCCTTCATGAACCCGTTCACCGTCGGCGTAGCCCAGGGCATCGTCGGATTGCCCCTTTTCAGCGGTCTGGAATTCCGTCTGGTCCTCTGGGCGATCATGACCACGATCACGATCCTCTTTTTGGCCCGCTACGCCGCCCGGGTGAGAATCAATCCGGAGACGAGTTTGATGTACGAACTCGACAAACAGCGTGTCGAGCCGGCATCCGTTGAAGATTCGGATACGTTCACCCGCCGCCACGGCGCCGTCCTCCTCGTTGCCCTAGCGGCCCTGGTGATCCTGGCCTTGGGAGCCCTCCGCTGGCACTGGGGAATCCGCGAGCTCTCGGGGCTTTTTTTCGGCCTGGCCGTCGTCGCCGGCCCCGTCGGTAAGCTGTCCGCGAACGAGACGGCCAAAAGCTTTATTAACGGAGCCGCGGATTTGACCTACGCCGCTTTGGTCGTCGGGCTGGCCCGGAGCATCCTGGTCATCTTGAGGGATGCTCAGGTCATGGATACGTTGACGCATGCCCTGGCCGCGACGATCCGCCACTGGCCTTCGTCGGTCAGCGCCGCCGGGATCTATTTCTTCCAGAACGTCCTCAACTTCTTTGTCCCCTCGGGCTCGGGCCAGGCCGCAGTATCGATGCCGATCCTTGCCCCCCTCGGTGACCTCCTCGGGATCACCCGGCAGACAAATGTCCTGGCCTATCAATTGGGGAACGGCCTGACTAATATCTTCGTCCCCACCCAGGGCTACTTCATGGCCGCCCTGGGAATCCTTGGAATCCCTTGGTCGAAATGGGTGCGCTGGCTTCTGCCCCTGCTTCTGATCTGGGTGGTCGTCGGCTGCGGGGCCGTCCTCGTCGCTCAGGCCATCCATTGGGGTCCTTTCTGAGGGCTTGGCCTCTTCCCTTCCTACCCTCCATCATGAGAAATAAGCGAGGCCCCATTCGTCTGAACAAATGGAAATTGAAGCAGGAAGGTGCCAAAATGAAAGGACGACCGGGATGGCTGAACGAAAAACTCTCTTTTCCTATGCGGACCGTACACACGGAGCTTGGTCCCGTTGATGTCTATGAAATCCCGGAAGATCAGAAACTGGCGGTGATCGAGAGGCTTTATCCATTCCGGCCTCTGCCCGACCTTGAGGACATCATGGAAGATATCCACGCAGGGAAGACCTTCAAGGTCAAGGACTTCATGGTGACAAGGGAGGCGGGGATGAACGTCCTGGCCAGCCCTTATTATCTCGAACGCGGCGGCACGGTCATCGACTGGGTCCCTGTTTATGAGGATGAGATCGAACAAGACCGTCAATCTTGAAAAATGAACGGATGAATCGCGGGCGCTTGAAGCCGGGGGAAGGGTGACAAGGCTTTATCTCAGCGGCGGGACATCTCTTCGTAGCACGAGTTGTAAAAGAGCGCGCCCTTTCTATTTAAGGAGGCGGACTTCGTGGAGGCACATGGCGTAGCGGCTGCCCGGAGGGTCGGACTTTAGGCTCGTGCCCAGCCAGCCGTTGGTGAAGTTGGCGGCATAGCAGAGCCAGAGTGTCCGGCCATCGCCGCCGATGAACTTCGAGGGGAAGTTGACGAAATAGGCCTGTTCGCCGAAATCCTTAAGGTAGGCCACAATCCGCCAGGGTCCGGTGATCTCGTCCGCTTCTAAGATGTATGTATTGAACTTCCAGACGGTGTTCGTTCCGTCGGTGACACACATCAAATATTTTTTGAGGGGCGCGTTGTAGGTGACGGTGACACAGCCCATGTTGTTGTCCCACTCGAGGAGGGGCTTGATGCGGGCGAATTCCTCTGTCCAGACCGCCGGACCCCTTTCATCGCGGCCGCCGAAGAACTCGTACTGGGTCGCATCGTTGATGGTCTCGGGAGAAGGTTTGACGCGGCACAGGTAGACTTGGTCCCCGGTGATCCAGCTCAGGTTGGCCACCCGGTCTTCCATGTCCCTTTCGGTTGCCCCATGGCCGATAAGATAAGCCCTGCCGTCGGGGGAATGTTCCATGTTCCGGCCGAAGTCGACGAAGTGAGGAGCACCGATCTTCACCGGCCCGCCCAGCTTTTTGGGTTCCGGGAAGAGCGCTTCGCCCGGCCCACAGGTATGAGGCGGGTCGGTCCAGGTCCGGCCGAAGTCTTTGGAAACATAAAACCCCGGGCAGGGGCCGAGGATCGGCCAGTTGAGACCGTAGCCCGCGTTCTTGAGGGCGTAGGTGCCGTAATACCAGATGCCGTTATGAACCAGGCTCCCGCAGGGGTAGCGGCCCTCATACGGCTGGGGAGACCCCTTTCGTACCCCCAAGGGTGTAACTGTTAGTTTCAGAGGGTCATCGCCCTCGATCACGGCATGGCCCGTGGCCGCCTCTTGGCCACCCGAGGAGACGCTGACTGAGCCGACCGTCCCGTCGGTAAACGGCGTATATAGCTTGCCGTCCGCAGCCCAGGACGGATACCAGGTATCGGCGCCCGTGTATTCGGCGTGCCGCCCGGTGAAGGCAATACCCGTAAGGTCAGTCGATGGCGGAAAAGGACAATCGGCCGGCGGTGCTGACGTCCAGACGAAAGCGGAATCGGTGATCTTGAGGACAAAGGCATATTCGCAGGGCCTCTTCCCGGGAAGTTCGACTTCCAATCCCGCGTCGGTCTGCTCCCAGGCCAGCTTCCCCTCAAAACCGAGCAGATCAACCGCGCCCACCACCGCCTCTCCTTTGGGCAGTGTCCGGACAACGAAACGCCCGTCCTCCGGCCAAGCCAACGCGATGGCATAGAGAATCCCATCCTTGGTCGTGAACCGGAAGTCCTCTCCGGTGAATGCCGCCCGCCTAGTGTCGGTGAACATCCCGGCTGCGACCTCGGTCGGCCCCTCCCCGAAGACCCTCCACGGCCGGGTCCCGTAGACCGCCTCGCCGTTTAGCTCCAGCCAGCGGCCGATCTCGAGCAGGATCTTTTCCTCTTCTTCGGGGATCGTTCCGTCCGGCCGGGGACCGATGTTGAGCAGCAGGCAACCGTTCTTGCTGACGATGTCGACCAGGTCATCGACGATCGCGTCGGCCGTCTTGTAGTCCTGCGGCTGGACATACCCCCACGAGTTCTTCGATATGGAGGTGTCGGTCTGCCAGTAAAGCGGCCGGATATCGGACAACTGGCCTCGCTCGAGGTCGAGCACCGCCGCCCGGGGGGGGAAGGATTCATTCTTGTAGTTGATGGCGACGCCCTTTCCCCACTCCGCGCCACGGTTGTAATAGAAAGCGGCAAACCTCTGCAGGTAGGGCTGAAAGACCGGCTGCTCGATCCACCAATCGAACCACAAAAGCTCCGGTTGATACTTGTCAACGATCTCCGCGGTCCGGGCCAGCCAATCATCCAGGAACGTCCTGTCCGGCGGTTCTTTCTGTTCTTCCGCCGCCTCCCGGCTCCGGGCCGGACCGTAAAGGCCGAGGTTCCGGGGATCCTTGACGTCCGAGTCGAAGAGCATCCCCTGGTCGAAAAACCACCAGTGCTCGGCCCGGTGGATCGAGGCGCCGAAATGAAGTCCCTGGGCGCGGACCGCGGCGGCCAGCTCTCCCACGACATCACGTTTCGGCCCCATTTTGGCCGCGCTCCATTCGGTGAAGCTGCAGTCGTACATCGGGAACCCGTCGTGGTGCTCGGCCACCGGCACGACATACTTGGCTCCAGACTTCTTGAAGAGCTCCGCCCAGCGCCCTGCATCAAACTTTTCAGCGGTGAACCGGGGGATGAAATCCTTGTAGCCGAACTCGGACTGCGGCCCGTAGGTCGAGACATGGTGCTTGAACTCATCCGTGTCCTTTTTGTACATCTGGCGGGGGTACCATTCACTCCCAAACGCGGGTACCGAATAGGCGCCCCAGTGAATAAAGATCCCGAACTTGGCGTCCAGATACCACTCCGGGACCTGGGTGCGCTCGAGCGACTCCCAGGCCGGCTGGAAGGGGCCGCGGACGGCCACTTCGTCAACCCGCTTGACGGCCGCGGCCGTCTTATCCGCGGCACAAGCGGTGAACAGGACCGACGCGGCCAGTCCACAGAGTGCCAGAATCGCCACGCGCCGGATGATCGAAGCATCTTCTTTCATTTCGATTTCCCTCACCAGCCGAATTCCTGCGTTTCCGGAATTAAGGGGAATTCAGAGGACACTCACCCCAGTTCAGCGGCTAAAGTCAGTATCTCTATCACTCGCCTTAATTCACTATCCCGATAATTTCTCCCATAATTTTGCTTAGGCTCACCATCTCCCCGGCCCTTTCCCGTCCTGGGCTGGGGGGCTTTTTCTCTTGGTAGCATGAAAAATCCAGATTTAATGGGAAAACAATATAGTTTCGCCATTTTATTTCACCAATTCATTTTATTTATTAGTTGTCACCATTTAATTTACTGTTTCAGGATGAAGGCGGCGATATCGGTGATGACATATTCGGCGACGGAGCCGTGCTGGAGGGAATACTCGTTGGGCGTGGGCAATCCCTGGCCTTCGAAAAACAGATGGTTGAGCTTGGGGTAAAGCTTGAATTCAACCCCGGCGCGGCCGTCCAGCTCTTTCTTCCAGTTCTCGAAATCCTCGGTCGTCACCTGGTAATCTCGGCTTCCCTGGAGGATGAGCATCGGTTTTTCAACTTGGAGAGCGACGGCGGGCGGATAGTACCCCCGGAGGTCGAGCCAATAGGACAGCGGCGCATTAATGATCTTCTCGGTCGAGCCGGCCTCCTCCTCTTTAAGACCGTTGATCCGGGCGACCTGAACTTTGATCTCGTCGAGCTGCTTCTTCTCTCCTGCCGAGACCTCGCCGTCGAGCCCGAAAAGATAGGTCATCTGCCGGAGGTAAGTCTCAGCCAGAGGCTGGGTCAACCCGGCCATGGCAATGAATCCCCTGATGCCCAGGTCCTGGCCGTCAAGAGCGATCCGGGGGATGAGCATCCCGCCGAGGCTGTGGCCGAGGACAAAGATCTTTTTTGAGTCGATCCCGGGTGTCTTCTGCAAAAGCCGGACCGCCGCCAGGGCATCATCGATGGTTTCTTCTTTGACGGTCAGGCCGGCGATCAGCTTCGGGTCGGCGACGAGCTTGGTCCCGTAGATGAGCGTACGCTTATCGTAGCGGAGCACGGAGATGCCCCGGGTCGCCAGTCCCCAAGCGATATCCCGGAACGGTTTGTTCGGACCGATCGTTTCGTCCCGGTCGTTGGGGCCGGAGCCGTGGACGAGGACCAGCGCCGGAAACGGCCCCTTCCCTATGGGCATGGCCAGAGTCCCAGGAAGCTTCCACTCCCCGTCCCCGACCGACACCTCTTTCTCCTCGAATTTCGAAGCGTCGGCATACTCCGGAGGCTCGTATTTGGCCGGCGGAAGGGAGGGCACGAACTGGAAACCCGTGATCTTCTTGTCCTTGTCGAAGACAACTCGGGCATCGAGTGTGACTTTTTCAAATTCGCAGGTCACATAGGCCACTTCATAGCCCGCGAACCGGTCGCGCCGGGCAGCCGTCTGCCGCTTGAAAACACCCAGTTTATCAGGGACCTGCTTCCAGAAATCTTCGAGTTTGTCCGGCCCGGAAACCTTCAACATGGTCTCGTCGAAATCCTTGGCTGCAGCCGGAAAATCGCCCTGCTCAAGGGCCGTCAGCATCGCCCGCGCCTTGGTGACCAGCTCATCTTCCGCCGCCCGCTCGGTTTCTTGGGAAAATAGACCCCCAAAAAGCAGAAGTGATGCTAGAATGGCCCATCCCGCTTGTTGTCTCACTGCGCTCTCCTTTCTGATAGCCTCACTAATATACAATATCCGGTCCTGTCATGCTAACGAAACCGGTTCAGAAATAAGCCTTTTTGGTATGAATCTTGCACTAAATAAGGGAGGTGATCGATGCCCTCAAAAAACAGGGTGACCGAGCGGAAAGGACCGAACATGGCAGCGTCTTATGCCCCGGAAACGGCGTCGTCACCTATCTCTTTCAATCCACGCGTTTTCCATATCGATATGGAAACCCTAACCGGATTACAAACGTATAATAGAGTGGAAGATAGGGCAGGAAAATATGCGTAGACACGGCGGCCTCGGAAACAAAAAAGGCTGTAAAAATCTCTGCCTGAAAGCAAAATATCCTTACAATTTGATCTCTGCCGGGTAACAACGATGAGTCTCCGCTGTCCTGAATGCCACGCCGACAATAGCCAGGATAGCCGCTTTTGCCGGCAATGCGCCACCCCTCTTCTCCATCCGGTCCCCCCCGAACTGGCCAGCGCCCCAACCCTGATTTATTCCCTGCCCCTCCCGGAGTTGAGCCCCGGCTCGATTTTTGCCGACCGGTATCTGGTTATCGACAAGCTCGGCAAAGGGGGGATGGGAAAGGTCTACAAGGTCCTTGACCAGGAAATCAACGAAAGCGTCGCCCTCAAGCTCATCAAGCCGGAGATCGCCGCCGACCGGGAGACCATCGAACGGTTCCAGAACGAGATCAAGATCGCCCGCCGGATCACCCATAAGAATATCTGCCGGATGTACCATCTCAGCCGGGAAAAAGACACCTTCTACATCACCATGGAGTACATCCAGGGCGAGAACCTCAAGAAGATGATCAAGATGACCAAGGGGATGAACCTGGGGACCGCGCTGAGCATCGCCGAGCAGGTCTGTCAGGGCCTGGCCGAGGCCCATCGCCTCGGGATCGTGCACCGGGACCTCAAACCCCAGAACATCATGCTTGACGAAGAGGGTGGGGTCCGGGTCATGGATTTCGGGATTGCCAGCTCGGTCGAGACCAAGGGCGCGACGCTTCCCGGCATGATGATCGGCACGCCGCTATACATGAGCCCGGAACAGATCGACGGGGAGCAGGTCGACGCCCGTTCCGATATCTATTCTCTGGGTATCATCCTCTATGAGATGCTGACGGGAAAAACGCCCTTCTCCGGAGATACGCCCTGGAGTGTGGTCCTGAAGCACAAGAACGACCGGCCCCACGACCCCCGCGAGATCAATCCCGCGATCCCGGAAGCGATGAGCCGGATCATTCTCCGCTGTCTGGAGAAACAAAAAGAGAAGCGATACCAGAGCGCCGAGGAACTCCTCGCCGCACTCCAAGACATCAGGGAGGCGCATACCCAGGGCGAAACTCGTTTGAAAGCAAGACAGGTCGCCAAGGCGCGTCGGCCCTTTCTTAGGATTCCCGCTAAAAAAGCCGCCGGCTGGGCGGTGGCCTCCGCTTTTCTCATCCTGATCGCCATGACAGCCATCAAATTGTTCTTCCCGAAACCGGCTCCCGTAGCGGCCGAGGATGTTATCAAGATGGCCGTGATCAGCTTCGAAAACCAGACCGGCGACCCGGCCTTCGACTACCTCCAGGACGCTATTCCCAACCTACTGATCACCAGCCTGGAGCAGTCCGACCTCTTCCGCATCACCAGCTGGGAGCGCCTGCGCGACTTGCAGAAACAGCTCGGAAAAGGTGATCAGCGGGTGATCGACAGCGACCTCGGAATCGAGCTCTGCCGGATGGACGGGATGCATGCCCTCATCCGGGGGAGCTTCATGAAGGCCGGCGATACCTTCGTCACCGACGTCAAGGTCCTGGATGTGGAGACCAAGGGACTCCTCAAGACGGTGAGTGCCCGCGGCGAGGGCGTGGACAGCATCCTCAAGAAGCAGATCGACGACTTGAGCCGGGAGATCGGCAAGGGATTCGGCCGGGAAGAGCCCGTGACGAGGGTCAAGGCCACCCCGATCGCTGAGGTGACGACCAGTTCGCTGGAAGCCTATAACTATTTCCTGCAGGGACGGGAAGAATACGAGAAATTCTATCAAGACGACGCCCGCCGCTATCTCGAGCGGGCCGTCGAGCTCGACCCCGATTTCGCCATGGCCCATTCCTATCTGGCGAGGGTCTATGCGGCCCTGGGAAATTCCCCGGCCTATGAAGAAACCATCAAAAAACTCGAGAAAATCGGCGCTAAGGTCACGGGGAAGGAAGGCCTTTATATCCAGGCCCTCCTGGCCTCCCACGAAAAAAGCAAGGACCAGACGTACGAAGATATCCTCAGGAGGATCATCTCCGAGTATCCCGAGGAAAAAAGAGCCCGGCTGGACCTGGCCTCCCGGCTCAACTTCACGGACAAGCTGGAAGAGGCCGCCAAAGAGCTCGACCTGCTGCTCAAACTCGACCCCAAGTTCGGGCCCGCGCTCAACATGATCGCCTACGTCTATGGCAACCAGGAGAAGTACGACCTGGCCATCCAGTATTTCAAGAAGTACGCGGCTGTTTCTCCCGGTGACGCCAACCCGTACGATTCCATGGGTGAACTCTACTTCAGAATGGGCCAGTTCGATGACGCCGTTGAAAAATTCAAGGAGGCGCTCCGGATCAAGCCGGATTTTGGATCGGACAATAAAATCTCCTACATCCTCGCCCTCAAGGAAGACTACGCCGGCGCCCTGACCTGGATCGACCAATTTATCGATAAGGCGCCGTCCAACGGGCTGAAGGCCTGGGGCTGTCAGCTCAAGGCCGTCTATCACCACATCCAAGGGAAAACGGAAGCCGCCTTCGCTGATCTGGAAAAAGCCAATGGATACGCTCTGGCGGATAACGATTTCTACAACGCCAACAGTCTCTACCGATCGAGGATCTGGATTTCGTATGACCTCGGGAGATATGACGATTTTCTGAGGTACGCCAAAGAACGGTTCGAATTCCGGGCCGAAAAAAATATTCAGTCGGGACCATTGAACGACATCGTCTTCGCCTGTTATCAGGGACTCGCCGAGATCCGCCAGAACCGCCCGGACGCGGCGAAGGCCGAGCTTGCCAAGATCGAGGCCATCAAGACCAAGCTCAGCGATCAAGAAAAATCGGTCTTCGACATGGCCTATAATCATCTTAACAGCGAGATCCTTGTCGCCCAGGGTGAACCGGAAAAAGCGATCAATGCCTATAAAAAGATCGGCGGGCCGAGCATCAATATCGGGGGCATCGGTACGTTGATCTTCCACGGAGTTCCTTACATCCTTGACACTCCGGCCAGGGCTTACTTGAAAAAGGAACAATTGAACAAGGCCATCGCCGAATATGAAAAGCTGATCTCGCCCGATCCTGTGGCCCGGGGTTACGAGCTCATCCATCCCCTGAGCCGTTTCCGGCTGGCCGAGCTCTACGCACAGAAAGGAGACTCCGCCAAAGCCCTCAAGCAATACAGCAAGCTCGCCCTGATCTGGAAAGACGCCGACCCCGACTTCGCCGAGGCCCGGAAGGTCAAGGAGCGTCTCGCCGCCTTAAAGACTGGCTGAAACCGACTGTCAATTCGCCTTTCATCCTAAATCCCCGGTCTTCTTCCTATCCGGAATCAGAGAAACAAGTTGACTTGCTCGAAAAAGGAAAAGTATAATTTCTGCATAATTAGCAATTTCCAACCAGAGGAGACGAAGGGATGAGTCGCCAAGTCTTTCTCAGCTATTCAAAAAAAGATGAAGCGGTTGCGGATACAATCATATCGAAACTCGAGGGGAGCGGAATAAAGTGTTGGATCGCCCCCCGGGACATCCTGCCCGGAATGGGCTGGGCTGAAGCTATCATCAAAGGGATCCGTGAATGCCCCGTCATGATTTTCGTTTTTTCATCGATCTCCAATAATTCACAGCATGTGATGAGAGAATTGGACAGCGCTCTAGACGAGAATATTAAAATTATCCCCTTCCGTATCGAAGATGTGCAGCCTTCTGATTCCATCAGGTACTATATCAAATCGGCGAATTGGCTGGATGCGTTCCCGGAGCCGAACGAGAGCCACTTCGAACTTCTCTTAAAGACAGTCCAGCAGCACCTGGCCGAGACAGGAGAGATCGCTC
>CAYOZW010000070.1:10111-14240 GCA_964408495.1 uncultured Eubacteriales bacterium | reverse complement strand
TATATTTTATTTCTCCGATCCCTTGACCACCGACAGCCTGATCTGGGAAGGGTATTTTTTGGAATGGTGGACCTTGTTGTGCGCCACCACTCCCTCTTTCTCGTCGTAGTTATGGCCGCCGGTGTTCAGGTTGCGGGCATACCTAGGGAAGTTGCTGCTCGAGACATCTATGCGGATGCGGTGTCCCGGGCCGAAATAGCTGCTGGTCGACATGGGGCCGACAGGGAGTTTGTACACCTTGCCCTTTTCCATAAAGACCTCTTTGTCATAACCCTCGCGGTAGCGCGCCCTCTGGATGGTGTCGTCCAAATTGTAAGCCCGTCCATCGGGATAAACATCTACCAGCTTCACGGTGAAATCCGTGTCCCTGACATCCGAGGACACAAAAAGTGTGATCTCGACCGGGCCGCTGACTTCAACGCTTTCCTTTAAAGGCTCTGTCGTATAAACCAGAATATCATGACGGGCTTCCACCTGCCGCTGATCAAAAGACCCGGCTTGGTATTTGGGACCCAGACAGCAAAAGCCCCCTCCGTACATGGGTACGGGATATCGAGGGTCATAGGTGAATCCATCGGGATTGTCCCCGGAATCCGGCGCCTTGGTAGATAGCCCGCCGTCCCCGAAAACACTGTTGGCATTTCCCTGACTTGTCAGATACCACGGCACCATCTCCGCTTTGGCCGGCGGCCAGGTGTCCGAAGATTGCCATTTGTTGAGTCCCATCGTGTAATACTGGAACTTGGGTGTTTTTTCGAGGATGTCGTTATCATCCCCCTTAAGCCAGTGGTCAAACCAGCTATAGACAAGCCCGTCGTAGTCGAACCGGGCGTCCCCCAGATGACGTTCCCCGACGACGGTATCTTCAGTTGCCCTGGTGAAGGCACAGTGAGTGACCGGTGCGATGACGACGAACTGGTTCTCCGCGACTTCCGGATCCTTGGCGTTGCGCCGGACATAATCGACCAGCGCGAGGTTCGGGCTGCTCGAGATATCAAACCAGGATATCATCCATAAGGCGGGGGCCCCGAAATCCATATCATCATGATACAAACCGCCCTTGTACCAGGCCGGGTCATCAGGCTTCCGCTGGATCATCTCCTCAAAGCAACTTTTCGGCCCGCCCAGGTCGTTGACGATATCGATCAGGGGCAAATGCCAAAGCTGTTTCGACCAGTCCACTTCCGGTATCTCGGCTGCCAGATCAAAGTATTTGGATAAGCGCACACGCTCCTCACAAGACATGTCTTTGGGAAAGGTCGGCCGGCGCTCGTCAGCCTGGACAAAACCATAATCGTAAAGCCAGGCCAACATCAGCATCTGGTGGACACCCCCGCGATAGAAGTTTCCCTGCTCGAAGAATTGGCCGACGCGGCCGATACCGGCGCCGAATCCCTGGGGCACGACGGCGGCAAGGCCGGGAGGATCCAAGGCAGCCACGCCCATCTGCCACTCGGCCGAGGAAGAGCAGCCGATCAATCCCACCTTGCCGTTGGACCAGGGTTGTTCGGCCAGCCATTGAATGGCATCATATCCATCCGTCCGCGGCGCTCCCAGGATCTCCCATTCTCCCTCCGAGAAATACCGGCCGCGCTCGTTCTGGACGACATAGGCGTAGCCGCGCCTGACGACTTCGGAGGCCCGGCGATAGGTGCCTGGATTCAATTTTCCATCCCCCCATGAATTGAAGTTGTAGGGTGTTTTAGAGAGGATGACGGGAACCGGCTTGTCTGTCTTCGGCCGGTAGATATCGGTGGCGAGCCTGACTCCGTCGCGCATGGGCACCATCACTTTTTGCTCTATAACGGCAATGGATTTGAGCGAATCGAGGACCTTATCTTGGGCCGCCAGCAGCCAGGTCAGCCCAGCGCAAAGCCCAAAGACCAGCGAAAAGGCGACCCATCCTTTTTTGCTTTTCATGGTTGTTCCTCCTTGAAGAACAGCTATGCTCGTTCGTTGCCCATGCCACGATGTTATAAAAAGAAAACATATGCCGTCAATGAATCTCTCATGCCCGTTCCTCCTTTAGAGCAGATTATCATCGTTTCGAAAAAGGCGTCCTGTCGGCATCCCCATGCTTTCACGGCCTCATTGACATCAGCTCTACTCGGATTTATGCTCCCTCATGATGGCGAGACGGGATAATCGGGAAGAAATCCGGCCATGAGGAGGATCAGATGAAAAAGGCTCTGGGAATCCTGATCTTCGTTTTGATCTGTGAGCTCGCGGGGATCATCGGTTCCGTCTTCACGACGCCGTCGATCCCCGGTTGGTATGCGGCCCTGGCCAAACCCCCGTTCAACCCGCCGAACTGGGTCTTCGCCCCGGTCTGGACGACCCTTTACGCCTTGATGGGAATAGCCGCTTATTTCGTTTATGAAAAAGGCCTGAAGAGGAACGAAGTCAGGAAAGCCTTGGCCGTTTTCGCCGGTCAGCTTCTGCTGAACACGCTCTGGTCGGTCGTATTCTTCGGGACGCATAAGATCCTCGGCGCCGCTGTGATCATCGTTTTTTTATGGGGGATGATCGCGGCGACGATTTGGCTATTCTCCAGGATTTCCAAAGCGGCGGCCTATCTGCTCGTTCCCTACATCCTGTGGGTCAGCTTTGCGGCGGTCCTGAATATCTCCCTGTATGTGCTTAACCGGTGAATCTTGGGCGCTCCTCCTCCAAGGGAGCGCCGATCTTTTTTGCGGACTCAGCCGGCGGGGGGGGTATTTTAGGTGACTTCCCCCTTCCTCCGAAAAGGAAGCTTGGCTGACTTTAAACCGGTTTGAGCTTTTCCCCGGCTCCTTGGCTTGCTCGCTGCTATTTTGAGATCGGCCGGACATCTCAAGCCGTCATGTTTTGTGATCCGCCATGCTGCGATGAGGCAAAACCGGCATTTGAACGATCAAAAGGAATCTTCCCCTACGGCAAAGCCGCTCTGATCCGTTCCGGAGTCATCGGGAGTTGGAGCACCCGGGCTCCAACGGCATCAAAGATGGCATTGGCGATAACCGCTCCCATGCAGATAATGGCGGGCTCGCCTCCTCCCTGGGGCGCGGCAAATTTATCTTCTATCAGGACCGTCTCGATCCGGGGAAGCCAGGAGAACCGGGGAATCTCATAAGTGTCGAAATTGAGGTCCAGGATCTCTCCGCCCTTGAAATGGATATCCTCGCTCAGGGCGTACCCCAGCCCCATGGTAATACAACCCTCGATCTGGATCTTGGCCCCTTCGGGGTTGATGGACAAGCCCATATCCTGGGCGCAGACGACCCGTTTGACCCGGACCTGCCCGGACTTTGTTTCGACTTCCACCTCGGCCATGTGGGCCACATAAGTACCCGCATCGATGCCGGAGGCAATCCCATAGCCCCGGCCGCTGGGAGCCTTTCCCGGGGTCCAGCCGAATTTCTTGGCCGCCGCCTGCAAAACCCGGATCATCCTCTTATCCTGGAGATTCTTCAACCGGAATTCCAGCGGGTCTATCCCCGCTTCCGCCGCCAGAATATCGATGTGAGATTCCCGGGCAAAAGTGTTGGTATTATTAGCGGGCGCCCGCCAGGCTCCCGTCCCGAACGGATGGGACCCCGGTGTTCCCCGCCACCCCGAACCGTAACTCATGGTGCGATGATGGGGAATATCATAAAAATGCTCAGAACCTCTTTCTCCGGCGAAATAGACACCGTAATCCCACAGGGTGATACGGCCGGAGTCTCCAAATCCAGCCTTGAGCTTGACTACGGCCGCCGGACGAAAAGTGTCATAGAAGAACTCTTCCTTCCGCGTCCAGGCGACCTGGACCGGCCGCCCGCTCAGTTTCGACAACCTGGCAGCCTCTACGGCCTGCCGATTGCTGCTTTTCCCCCCGAACCCTCCGCCAACATAAGGAGTGATGACGCGCACATTCTGACGAGACAGCCCCAAAGCCTCGGCCACTTCATCCTTAAGTCCGAAGGGATTTTGGGTGGATGCCCAGACGGTGATCCTGTTTCCTTCGATCTTGGCGAGGGCCGTGTGCGTTTCCAAAGCGGCATGGGCGACATATCCGTCCAGATACTTTTTCTCGACGATCCCCTTGGAAATCCTCTCCCCCTCGGCCAGATTCCCGCCCTGGGACACCACCTCCCCTTGCGGGGCGACC
>CAYOZW010000070.1:8038-10101 GCA_964408495.1 uncultured Eubacteriales bacterium | reverse complement strand
TGGTCGAAGATGCTGTTCTCATCGACCTTGGCCTCGGGCTTATCCCACTGGGCCTTGATTTTTGAGAGGGCCAGATCCGTCATTTCGGGGTCATCATGCAACGCGGCGACAAGGTCCCCAGATTCAATAATCCGGGCACCTTCTATCTCTTTCGCCGCTGAAGTATCCAATTTCACCAGTTTTGCGCCGTGGGCGGGCGGCCTGAGGATCCGGGCAAAAACCATGCCGGGCTCGAGGATGTCCCCGGCATACTTGGCGCCGCCCGTGACCTTCTCCACGGCATCCCGGTGCAAGACAGGAGTTCCGACGATAGTGAAATCGGACGCTTTCTCCAGGATCTTCTCCTTCTTCAGCCACCTGGCGATTTTTTTCCCCTTGGCGAGTTCGGCATAAGTAACCCTTTTTTCGCTCCGCGACGGATGGAAAACGACGCCGTCTTCGACCTTCAGTTCGGACGGAGAAGTCTGAAGACGCTCCGAGGCCAGCTCGATCAAGACCGCCCTCGCCTCTGCTGCGGCGGCTCTTAAGGGGGGGCCAAAAAACCGCGTGGTCATCGACCCCCAGGTTCCCATATCCCAAGGACAAAGGTCGGTATCCCCCATCACCATGTTCACTGAATCCAGGGGGACCTGAAGTTCATCGGCCAACATCATGGCCAGAGAGGTGATGACACCCTGGCCCATCTCGATTTTCCCTGTAAAACAGGAAACCCGGCCGTCCTCTCCAACCCTGAGAAAAGCGTTGAAATCCTCGGGCAGCTGCTGGTCGGGACGTCTCTGCGCTTCCAGGAAAAGAGAATCCCCCACAGAAAAAAGGACAATAATCCCTCCACCGGCCAGTTTCAGGAACTCCCGCCGGCTGAGCGACAGGGACGCGCCGATATCGGTAAAATCCAGATCGAGATAATCTTTCTTTCTCATGACCGGGAACCTCCCTTCATTTCCTGGGAAACGGATTCGACAGCCTGGACGATGCGATTGTGGGCGCCGCAACGGCACAGGTTGTCCTCCAGGCCATCGATGATGGCTTGCCGGGAGGCACGGGGATTTTTCAAAAGCAGCGCGTAGGCGCTGAGAATCATCCCCGGCGTGCAGAAACCACATTGAAGAGCATCATGCTTGACGAAGGCCTCTTGAAGGGGGTGAAGGCGGCCGTCTTTGGCCAGCCCTTCGATGGTGAGGACCTCTTTTCCATCGATATCTTCAACGGGCAACTGGCAGGACCTCACGGCCTCGTTGTCAACAAGCACCGTGCAGGCCCCGCAAAAACCCTCGCCGCATCCGTATTTGGCTCCCGTCAATTGAAAATCTCTTCGGAGCACCCATAAAAGCATGCGCTTGCGGTCAACGGTCAACGTTTTGGCCTCTCCGTTGAGCTTGAAACGAATGGTCTTGCTCATAGCTTCCCTCATGATACATAAATGATCAATAGATACTGCGCATTTTAAACCAAAATGGAATTTATTTAAAATCAAAACATCCCCCTTTTTTACGACTAAATGGACGAGGGAACTGGCGATGAAGGCCGTCTTGAGGAGAGGGAGCCTCGTTCTTGCAGCGCTCGGACTGGCTTTGTTTTCCGGCTGCCGGACGGATGTCCGCGTTATTCCCCAGCCCGCGCCTCGGGCGGCCATCGAAACCGCAACCCGGACGGGATACAGCGTTCAGGCGGGTGCTTTCTCCGCCCTGGACAATGCGCGAGCGCTCACCCGAGCGCTCAATGCCCTGGACCTGGACGCTGGCTATTTTCCGGATAAATCAGGGCTCTACAAAGTCCGTTTCGGGGATTTCCCTTCCAGAGACGCTGCCGTCCGGGAGGCTGGACGGCTTCTCGGGAAAGGCCTTATCCAAGACTACTTCATCGTCGGTCCGGAGGACTTTGCTGTTCCCGAACAGGGTCTGCCCGGAGAGGGTGATCTCCGGGAAAAGCTCGTGGCCACGGCAGAGCGTTTCATGGGAGTCGAGTATTCCTGGGGCGGGACTTCGAGACATGACGGCTTCGACTGCAGCGGCCTGGCCCGGACGATCTACCATCTGTACTGCCTGTGCCTGCCGCGGTCGGCT
>CAYOZW010000070.1:268-8028 GCA_964408495.1 uncultured Eubacteriales bacterium | reverse complement strand
AACAGCGGTGCCCAAAGACCGGCTGCTGAAGGGCGACCTGGTATTCTTTGCCGCATCCCCGAATCGACCCATATCCCATGTGGGAATCTACGTTGGAGAAAGGGCTTTTATCCATGCTCCGGGAAAAGACAAAACAATCCGGAAAGACTCGCTCGTTGCCGGCTACTTCAAGGAGCATTTCTCCGGCGCCCGCACCTATTTGAAATAGCCCATTCACTCATCCAAATGATCCGACGATCTGCGTTATCCGGACGGTTCGTCCATAAAGATAGAAAGCCAGAATGTCTGGTCCGGATCGAGCCCAGACAGGAGGCCCGGGATAATGTCGTCCTGATCGGACACTTGGATACCCACCGCACTCCCCTGCTGTTCGCGAAACGCTGGGTGCGGCTCCTGGGGAATCTTGTCCCCTTGGCTATGGGAGCCTGCCTTCTCCTCATGGCGGCTTTCATTGCCCGGATCCTTCTGGTCTCACCCATCTTGAACTATGCCGCTCTTCCGTTGGCGGCTGTCATACTCGCTCTTTTTTTGTTGATGGTGCAGGCCGATTTCACGCCCTTTGCGGCCGGTGGCAACGATAACGCCACGGAAGTCGGCGTCGTCCTGGAGATGGCCCTGAAGCTCCGCTCAGAACCACTGGAGCACACGCGAATCTGGATTCTGGCTTCGGGCTGCGAGGAGGTGGGCTGCTATGGTGCTGAAGCTTTCACCGTTTGCCACGGGAATGACCTCAACAATCCGGTTTGGCTGACCATCGACAGCGTCGGCGGCAGCGGGGCCGGAGTCGCCTACCTCACGGATGAGACCTTTCTCCTGACCACCCGGAGCGATCCCCGGCTGCTGGAATACGCCGGTGAAATCGCCCCCGGCAATTCCCGGCTTAACGCCTACCCCCACTCTTATAAAGGGGCCTACACGGAGGGCGCTATCGGAGGCAAGCACGGATTCCGGGTTCTTTCCTTCGTCAATTGCCGGAGAGACGGCGTCCTGCCCGAATGCCATCGGCCTACGGATACTATCGCCAACATCGACACTGCGGTGGTGGAAAATACGCTGTCGTTCATCCAGGAGCTTCTTCACAGGATCGACGCCGACGCCTCTAAACGGGTCGGATAATCCTCTACCGCCAGAACACGAGGACAACCTTTTCCGGCTCGCCTGCGTTAATAGGGATGTAGTGGAGGCGCATATGAAAAAATCAGCCGTACTAGCTACATTGGCCGCGGCAGTCCTTGCGGGCGCGCTGTTTTTCGTTTTGGGTCCGGGCGAGGTTTCCGCGTCTCGTCAGGCCCCGGCGGCTGCCCAGGCCAAACCCGAGATCCTGATCGTCGGCACGTATCACATGGCCAACCCGGGGCACGACATCTTCAATACTTCAGCCGACGACGTCCTTTCCCCGAAGCGCCAGACGGAGATCGCGGAACTCCTCGCCGTCCTGAAAAGATTCCGCCCGACGAAGATCGCCATCGAGAGCACCGTGTACGATGACACGAGAAAGAAGCAGTACGCCGATTACCTCGCCGGAAAACACACGCTCACGCGTAACGAAATCGAGCAAGTCGGGTTCCGGCTGGCGAGGGAGCTGGGTATGAAGACAATCCACCCGGTGGACTACGACGGCGACTTCCCTTGGCAGCGGCTCGTGAATTTCGCCAAGGCGACGGGGAAATCGCCCCAATTCGATCAGTTGTACGCGGATATGGGCGCTTTTTTCAAAAAGCAGGGCGAGTTCCTGCCCACGCACACGATCCTCGAGACCCTGCTGTTCATAAACGCCGACAACAGGGTCGCCGTGGATGTGGGGTTCTATTTCCGCGAGGTCCATTTCGGCGAGGTGGGCGACTATGCCGGGGCTGACCTGCTGACGAGCTGGTACCAGCGGAACATGCGCATCTACAACAACATCACAAGCCTGATCGAGTCGCCGGACGAGCGCATCCTGGTCATCTACGGTGCCGGGCATCTCGGCTGGCTCCGGCAAGCCGCGGAGAACGATCCGACGGTGCGGCTCAGGAAGCTGGCGGAGTTCGTGACGGAGCAGGCGAAGTGAAGGAACGACTTCCGGCAAATAGAGTGCGCTGAGGCTCGTCTACAGGATTGACGAGGATATCTCCGAAAGAGCCGGCTGACTCCCGCTCCGCAGCCCCGCTACAATCCGAGCTTTTTGCGGATCCTTCCGGAATAGTCACTCTGACCAGGTCACACTGTAGCGCTTCAGCCTGATAAATCCCGTCTCCTCATCCGAGTCAAGACGATACATCTTGCCGCGGACGAACACTCCGGGACGGAAGTCGATCCAAAGACGGCTAGTGTAGTAGCCGTCCGGGCTGAAGATATCATAGGCCCGGAGGGGAGGTTCCTTGCTCGCATCGAGCTCGTTGGTAACCACCCAGAGGTTTCCGCGGTCGTCGACGAAGATGTCGTCGGCGACGGTCTTCACCTTGGGGAGCTCGACCTCACGCGCCATTTCCGAGATCACTTTGTTGTTCCTTCTGTCGAAGCCGGCATAGTAATCCTCGGCGTCTTTTCGGGTGAAAAGGAGCGGCTCGTAGGGGCGACTGAACTTGCGGACGAGTCGGCCCGGCCCGTCGTACGCCTCGATGGTATAAGTATCGTTGTGGCAGTGGTAGAGCCTTTTGCGGACCGCGTCTGCGGCAAATATCGACTGCGGCGTATAAGGGGTGGTTATGGAAATCGTCATCTCCCCTTTGGTTTGGGTCTTCCATCCCATCGGAGTGAACTCGCCCCAATTTTCCAGCTCGTTTCCCTCGAAATCGCACTTCTTCACAAACAGCTTTCGTTCCTCGCCGTAGACATTTTCATCGGCGAGATATCCGGACTCATCGGTCAACAAGATCTCTAAATGAGAATTCCGCCAGGAATGGCCCTTGATAAAGCTTCCTGTCCGGTCGAACAGAGAGGTGCGGCGCGACTGGATGTCGAAAACCAGCAGCCGTCCGTCGGGGAGAAAATCCATGGCCGACATGGCCTGAAACTCCCCCGGCCCCTGGCCCTTCCTGCCGATGGCCCGGAGAAAGTGTCCCTGAGGATCAAAAACCTTGATCATCGCATCCTGATAGTCGCTGACATAAATGCAGTCATTCTCATCGACGAGGATGCCGCGAGGCCGGTAAAGAGTCGCCTCTTTGGGTTCCTCGTCACCGCCGAAGCTCAGCTCTTCCCTGAAGTCAATCGTGAGGTTGGGCTGGAGGGGATCCGCCGAGTTGTGGACATATTCAACCCCGTCGATGACTTCCACTTCGGGCCCAGCGGCTTTCTTGGCACACCCGCCGGCCAGAAATAATGCCGTTATCAGCAACCCCATCCAATGGACTTTCATGATCATCCTCCGGGATGAATTATCATCCGTCCCTTCAAGAAATTCAACCGGTTGTCATTTCCGTCTCTTTCCGATAACATGAAAGCAATGTCGTCAGCCCGAATTCGCGAAGATGCGATAGCCATATTCCAGTCGGGATTGAAGGCTGTCGACGCGGCCAACGCCGTTCGGCGTTACGTCCGCCTCGAGAACCATATCCTGACCGTCGGCGACAAGCGCTATGACCTCGATGATTTCAGCGGTGTCTACGTCATCGGCGCGGGAAAGGCTTCGGCGGAGATGGGCCGGCTGCTCGAAGAGATCCTCGGAGATCATCTGATCTCCGGTGTCATCAACGTGAAATACGGCCACGCCAGGGCTCTCCGCCGGGTCGAGGTAAACGAGGCGGGCCATCCCGTCCCCGACGAAGCCGGCCTCCGCGGAGCGGAAAAAGCGAAGGCAATGCTCGGCCTGACCGGAGAAAGCGACCTGGTCATCTTCCTCCTTTCCGGAGGGGGCTCGGCGCTCCTCCCCGCTCCGACACGGGGCCTGACGCTTGACGATATGCAGCGGCTGACTCAGTCGCTTCTTGAGAGCGGGGCCGACATTCAAGAGATCAACACTATCCGAAAGCACATCTCCACGGTGAAGGGGGGACAGCTCGCCCGGCTGGCGTTCCCTTCGACTCTCGTTTCGCTCATCCTTTCGGATGTCATCGGCGACCGGTTGGACAGCATCGCTTCCGGTCCGACCGTCCCGGATGGCACGACTTTCGCCGATTGCCTGAATATTCTTGATAACTACTCCCTCGCAGATAAAATCCCCCCCGCCGTTCTCGATCATCTAAAAAAAGGAGCCCGCGGCGAGGTCGAAGAAACGCCCAAGGCCGGAGACCCGGCCTTTACGCGCACCCAGAACCTGATCGTCGGCAGCAACATCCAGGCTCTTCTGGCCGCTGAGGAAAAGGCCAAAGACCTCGGATATAACTGCCTTATTCTTTCCTCCTCCATCGAGGGCGAGACCCGGGAGATCGCCCGGATGCACGCGGCCCTGGCGCGGGAGATCCTGGCCAGCGGTCATCCTGTCAGGCGCCCGGCCTGTCTCATCTCGGGAGGAGAGACGACCGTCACCATACACGGCCGGGGACTCGGAGGCCGCAACCAGGAATTCGCCCTGGCCGCTGCCGCCGCCCTCGACGGGCTGACCGATGTCGTCGTCCTCAGCGGTGGGACGGACGGGACCGACGGCCCGACCGATGCCGCCGGAGCGATCGCCGACGGCGCCACCGTCGGACGGGCCAGGGCGCTGGGGCTCGAAGCGGCCGATTATCTCCGGAAAAACGATTCCTACCATTTCTTCGAACCTCTCGGAGATCTGCTTATGACCGGCCCCACTTTGACCAACGTCATGGACCTCCGCTTGGTCCTTGTCGGCTGAAGGACCCGAAAATGCCCAAGACAAAGATCGTCTGCACCATCGGGCCGGCCTCCCGGTCCCCGAAAGCCCTAACCGACCTCATCAAAGCGGGCATGAGTGTCGCCCGTCTGAACTTCTCTCACGGCACGCACACCGAGCACGCCGCGGTCATCTCCCATCTCCGCCACCTCTCCGTCGAGCTCGGCCGGCCCGTGGCCATCCTTCAGGACCTGGGCGGCCCCAAGATCCGGGTCGGCCCCGTGGCCGGAGGGACGGTGATGCTCGAGCCCGGCTCCTTCTTCACCCTGACCCGCCGCCGGGTCCCGGGTGATGCCAGGGAAGTGTCCATCAACTACCCGGCTCTTCCCGGCGATGTCCGTAAAGGGGATACGCTGCTCCTCGGAGACGGGGCCATCGAGCTCCGCGTCACCCTGGTGACACCGCAGGATATCAAGTGCCGGGTGATCGTCGGCGGACCTTTAAGCTCGCGCAAAGGGATCAACCTCCCCTCCCGATCGCTGCGGCTTCCCAGCCTCACGGAAAAAGACAAGAAGGACCTGGCCTTCGGAATCCGTCAGAAGGTCGACTACGTCGCCCTCTCCTTTGTCAGGAGCGCTCAGGATATCTTGCGAGCGAAAAAGTTCATGGCGGTACGAAAGTGCGACATCCCCCTGATCGCCAAGATCGAGAAACACGAGGCCCTGGACAACATCGACGAGATCATTTCACTCGTCGGGTCCGTCATGGTCGCCCGGGGTGACCTGGGCGTGGAGATACCGCTCGAAAGCGTGCCCCGTGTCCAGAAATGGCTAATCCGAAAATCCAACGACAGCGGGAAACCCGTGATCACGGCCACCCAGATGCTGCGCAGCATGGTCGACAATCCGCGGCCGACCCGGGCGGAGGTGGCCGACGTAGCCAACGCGGTTTTGGACGGGACCGACGCGGTCATGCTCTCCGAAGAGACAGCCATCGGTCGGTTTCCCGTCGAGTCCGTGCGGATGATGGCCAGGGTCGTCGCTGACGCGGAGACGGCCTTTCCTCACGCCGACTGGATCCGCAAGTGGTGGGGGGAAAGCGGCAAGTCCCTCTCCGAAGCCGTCGCCTTTTCGGCCTGCAACCTGGCCGAAGAGATCCGGGCGGCGGCCATCATAAGCTATACCCAATCGGGGCTCACAGCCCGGCTCGTTTCCAAGTTTCGGCCCGCTTGTCCGATCCTGGCTTTGACACCTCTCCCCGAAACCTACCGGCGCCTTGGCCTTGTCTGGGGAGTGACTCCGGTCATGGCCGCAGGGCTGAAGACGACCGACGCGATGATCGGCCGGGCTTTTGAGGCCGCCCGTAACTCCCGCCTGGCCAAACGGGGACAGAAAGTTGTCATCACAGCGGGCGTTCCCCTGGGCGTTCCCGGAAAGACCAACCTGGTCAAGGCGGAGGTGATGAGATGACTTCCGCTAAAGATGCTTGAGTTCGTCCTTTGGCTCGTCCTTCTCTTCCTTCTTAAACTTCTCCTCCAGGAATGACCTGGCTACGTCCTTTCCCCCGAGCCCGAAAGCCAGCGCAAGCGCCAGGACCATCCCGCCGAAGACGATGGTGAAGGCGGCCAGCACGGCCTGGCGTCCGATGCCGAGCTGTTCCATGGCCATGACGAAGGCGAAAAGCACGACCGTGGTCTTGACCGCCCGGCTGAGCAGGCCGGATTGCTTGATCCCGGCATTGACGGAAGCGATCAGGGCGGCCCGGCCCAGGAAATTCCCGATGAGAACGCCGACGATCAGCAGGGAAGCGGCGATGAAGACATTGGGAAGGTAGAGGAGAAATTTCTCCAGGAGCTGGTCGACCGCGGGCAGCTTGAGCGCGTTCAGGGCGATGATGAAGAAGATGATGACGATCAACCAGTAGAAGATCCGGCCGATGAATTTCGTCGGGGTGTCCTTGACGGCGATCTTCTGCAGGGATTCCGTGATGCCCAGACGGGAGAAGAACTTATCTAATTTCAGGAGCTTGAAGACCCGGACGATGACGGCCTTGACGGCCCAGGCGAGCAGCAGGCCGATGATGAAGATGACCAGGGCGCTGAAGAGATTGGGCAGGAATTCGCGGAACTTCAGGTAGAAATCCTGCAGCGGTTGGCCGATCATCCTGTCGATAAAATTTTTCATGGCGACCTCCTCGATCCGGCCCGCCGTCAGGCCTTCTCCCCCCATTTTTTAATGAGGTGGCTTTTATCGTTCTCATAGGCCAGACAGAGATCCTCCAGCCTTTTTTCGACCTCCTCCGCCGTGCTCTCCCAGGTTTCGATGACAAAGGAGGCGACCTTGCCGATATAGAGCGGAGTGAGCGATTTGATGAGGTGCTCCTGAGTCATGATCTTCCGGTGAAAGGCCAGGCCGAAATGATAGATGATCCTGACCCACTCGGAGTCGGGAAAACGAAAATTCTCCTTCGTGGCCTCGGCCAGCGACGTCAGGAAGGCCAGTTGTTCCTCCGGAAAAAAGGATTTGTAAACCGGGATGAGTTCCTTGGCCCCCAGGCGGAATTTCTCGATCATTTTATCCAGGCTAACCTGGATCGGCTCGAGGCCGACAGCATAGACGAAACCGAAGGTCGAAACTGACTCCGACCCCTCGACTTTCTGCCAGACTGGCTGGTACTCCTCCATCAAGTTGAAGACGGAACTGACCACCTGATGAAGCATGGCGCTGAGGTCGGACCCCGGGTCCTTGGGGTCGTGGATCTTGGCTCCGAGAAAAGCCTGGCAGATTTTGAACCCGTTGGCCACCGCCGTGGTCGTCATCCAGATATCGATGCCGAAGCGTGCGACGTCCGTATCCCAGACATCCTTGCCCAGGTAGAAGGAAGCGAGCCGGCCGGAAAACCCGAAATCGCCGCCGATGGGCTGGCGGATCCGCCGCCCGTAGAGGGCCCTGGTCAGGGGGTAAACGATCGTGTTCGTGATCGTGCCGTCGTATTTATGACGGAGATAATAGGGGGAGACATAATCGAACCCGTCTTCGAGGACGGG
>CAYOZW010000070.1:0-258 GCA_964408495.1 uncultured Eubacteriales bacterium | reverse complement strand
CGGGTTTGACCAGGAGCTCGATCCATTCCGGGGTAATGCTTCTCAGGTCGGAATCCACCACGGCGCAGGCCCGGACGTTGAGCCGCCGGGCGATCTCAAAAATGGTCCGGAAAGCGCTGCCTTTTCCCGGGATTCCGTGGTAGGGCGTCACCAGCTTATGGAAGCCGCCGGCCTTCTGGTCGATAAGGATGGAATCGAGGTCGACCTGCGTCGCCTTAACGATGTCCCTCGTCCCGTCCGTGGATCCTCCGTCGGAGT
>CAYOZW010000069.1:7527-14256 GCA_964408495.1 uncultured Eubacteriales bacterium | reverse complement strand
CGGGTTTCTCATGCCACTGCCCCGAGCCATGGGAAAAAGGAAGGGGGAGCGAGGTTGCTGGTTTGCGAAGCAAAGCAGCGGGGGTTCCAAGGGGGATGGCCCCCTTGGTCGGAGGACGCAGTCCGAGAAGGGGGGCAGGGAGCGAAGCGAACGTTGGAGGGGAAAAAGCAAAGCTTTTTCCCTTCAAGAAGCCGATGTGGGAACCGAGCGGGCTGACGCACCGCAAACCTGAGACTTGCCGAGGACGCGCAGGGGCACGCCTCATTTCTTGTATAATCCTTATTGGTGAGGCGGACGGGTGATTTTTCACCCCCTATCCCCTCGCAAAGGGTGATTGACGGCCAGGCAGGGCCGTGAGATTCTTATACCCGTCAAAAACCTTTGGACGAGGAAGATTTTCTGTTGACAAAGAGGATGCTTTCTGATAATGAAAAGGATAATCTGGTAAAGAGTGAGAGATTTATGCCTTGGATGGAAAAGAGAGCAGTATATCCCGGCTTTTTCGATCCCATCACCAACGGCCACGTCGATATTATCCTGCGGGGGTTGAGACTGTTCGACACAATTATCGTCGCCGTGCTCAGAAATCCCAAAAAAGAGGCTCTTTTCTCGACTAAAGCTAGGGTGACTATGATCGAGGAGATCTTTTCCGATCAGCCGAAAATCGAGGTCAAGGCCTTCGGCGGGCTTCTAGTTGAGTTCGTCCGGAATCATCAGGCCAGGGTCGTGATCCGGGGACTGCGGGCAGTTTCCGACTTCGAGTATGAGCTGCAGATGGCCCTGATGAACCGCCAGCTCGACCCCGAGATCGAGACACTCTACATGATGCCCAGCGTCAATTACTCGTTCCTGAGTTCCAGTGTGGTCAAGGAGGTCTTTTCGCTGGGTGGATCTGTTACCGGGCTGGTTCCGGAAATCGTGGAGAACCGCCTCCGGGAAAAGCTCCGACAGGGCAAGCTATCTGTTTGTCATTAAAACGTTAATAAAGGCAGGCGCAAACATGCTCGGTTTCAACCAAGACAAAGGGATCGTCGGATTGGACATCGGTTCTCATTCTATCAAAGCGGTCGAGCTGGCTGCCAAGAAGAAAAAGGACCGGGACGTTTTCGAAGTCGTCCGGATCGGCTATGAGCTGCTCCCCCATGACGCCATCGTCGAAGGAACGATTATTGACTCCACAGCCGTCGTCGAAACCATCAAGATGATCTTTGACGAGAACAAGTTTAAAAACCGGAACGTTGCCATCTCCATATCCGGCAACTCGGTGATCATCAAGAAAATCTCTCTGCCGGCTATGGACAGGGAGGAACTGGCCGAATCCATCGTCTGGGAGGCCAAGCACAATATCCCTTATCCCTATGAAGAGACCAGTGTCGACTACGCCATCCTCAGGCCGCCCCGCGGCTCAGAGGAACGCAACCTGGACATCCTCCTGGTCGCCGCCAAGAAAGACAAGATCGCCAACTATAGCAACGTCGTCAACCAGGCTCGCAAGAACCTTCTGGCTATCGACATCGACGTCTTCGCGCTCCAAAACTCCCTGGAGGTGAACTACTCCGAAGATTTTCATTCTAAAATCCTGGCCATCGTCAACATCGGGGCCAATATCACCAATGTGGCCATTATCGAGCGGGGAACTTCACAGCTTGTCCGCGACCTCTCGCTCGGCGGTTTCTTCTTCATCGAGAACATCCGCAAAGAACTGAACCTCAGCTTCGACGAAGCCGAGAAGCTCCTCAAAGGGATTCCCGTCAAGAACGTTCCCCCCGAGAAGGTGGATGAGTTGGTCAGTTTTAACGTCAAGGACCTCCTCGAGGAAATCGACAAGACCTTTTCTTTCTACGAGGCCGGTGAAAAAGGAGAAAAGAAAATCGAACAAATATATCTGAGTGGCGGATTGGCCCAACTCAAGAACATCGCCCAGTCTTTCGAGCAGAAGTTCGGGATCAAGACCGAAGCGTTCAATCCCTTCCGCAACGTCATCTTCGATGAGAGAAAGCTCGATCCCGTCTTTCCGCAGGAAATGGCCCCTCTCTTCGGAGTCGCCGTCGGGCTCGCCACCAGGAAAATGGAAAAGTAACATGATCCGAATCAACCTCCTAAAACCGGAAAGCAAAGAGTTCAGAGAAGGGCCCCTCGTCTCCGGGCCGGAGTTCAAGGCCAAGAAGGCCTTTCCCTTCACCTCGGTCTTCGTGCTGCTTCTCATTATCGTCCTGGCCGCCGCCTTTTTCCTTCAAAAGAGGATGATCAACCAGGAAAAGGAGCGGCTCCAGACCGCTCAGGCCGAGAAGAAGAAGCTCGAGTACGTCATCGCCAAGCTGGACGAGCTCGAAAAGCAGAAGGCCGTATTTGAGCGCAAGATCAATCTCATCCACCAGCTTCGTGCCCAGCAGGACAGCGCCGTCACCATCATGGACGAGCTCAGCAGAAAGCTCCCGGACTGGGTCTGGTTGACTGAAGTCTCCTCGCAGGGCCAGATGATCCAGATGAAAGGGAACTCCTTGTCCAACAACCTCATCGCCGATTTCATCTACAACCTGGAGAGCAGTCCTCACCTTGCCAATGTTAACCTCATCTCCTCCACTCAAAAGTCGGGACGAGGCACCCAGTTCCTAGAGTTCTCTATGACCCTGAACTACGTGCTCCCCGAGGCCGCCCAGCCGCCCCCCCAAAAAGCCGCGGCTAAGCCGAAGCCCAAAGCCAAGAAAAGGTGATCATCATGAAAAACATGCCCTGGTACGGCTATATCCTTCTGGCGGTGATCATTCTCGGACTGGCCTTTTTCCTCTATTTCAAGCCTCAGCAGGCCGAATTCAACCGGATTAAGGTGGAGAGGCAGAACGTGGAAAAAGAGGTCGAGTCGCTCCTCGAAAAAAAACAGCAGTTGGACATCATCGAAGCCGAGCTGGCCACGCTCACTCAGACCCTGAAAGAGCTGGAGGTGATCATCCCTCTCCGCAAGGAAGTTGATGTCATCCTCAGACGGGTCCAGCAGATGGCCTTCGATTCCAGGCTGGACCTGATCCGCTTCACTCCCCGAGGAGAGGTCAATCGGGAATTCTACTCTGAGTGGCCGATCCCGATGGAGATTCGGGGAAGCTATCATAACCTGGCTTCCTTCTTCGACCGGCTGAGCAAGTTTGCGCGCATCTTCAACATCGAGAACTTCACGATCAAAGCCCTGAACAACCAGACGGATGATTTGACCATATCCTCCACCTTCACGGCCAAAACCTATATCTTTCTAGAAGAGGCGGAAACCGCGCCAGCGGAGAAACCTCAGCCCAAGAGGAGGGCAAAATGAAACGTCCCGGCATTTGGCTGCTTTGCCTGAGCTTCTTTCTTGGAGGAAGCGGCCTCCTCTTCCCCCAGGAGCAGAAGCCCGCCCCGGAAAGAGAAGTGCTCATCGACCTGCAGATGAACCAGCCCACCTATGATGCCTCCGGCCGGAGGGATCCCTTCAAGAATCTCCTGGGTGGAAAAGAGCTCAAGGATAAATCGTCCCTTGGCGCAGCGCCTCAGCTCTTCATCGATGATATCAGCCTCATCGGGATCGTCAAATACAAGAAGAAATATACGGCCATCCTCAGCGGTCCCCAGGGATTCCCGTACTATTTCGAAATCGGGGACAAGCTGTCGGACGGGTTTATCCTGTCGATCGGAGAGACCCAGGTCATCTTTCGCAAGACCAACGAGCGGGGCATTCCCTTGACAAAACCCAAAGATATCATCAAAGAAATAAACCCAGAGGAGCGTTAAAACATGAAAAGGAAAGCTTATTGGCTGCTCTTCACCACCCTGAGCCTTGTGGTTGTTTTCGCCGGCCATGGGCACGGTTCCCCTGCCGCGGCCACGATAAATAAGATCACCGCTCAACCCGGTCAACTGAACAACTGGGTCGTCCTGGAGACGGACAATCCCCTGGCTCTCACCCGGACCTACTACGCGGACAAGACCCTCGTCCTCGAGCTCGACGGCGTCGACCTCACCACTCAGCCCCAGATCCAAACTGCCGATTCTCCGCTCGTCACCGCCATCAAGCTGGAGAAAGCGGGAACCGAGCAGGCCCGGTTGTCGATCCATCTCCGCGAGCCTGTTCCCTACACGGTCACGGTCGAAGATAACCGGACGGTCGTGGGTTTGAGCCGGATCCAGAGAGGACCGGGAGAACCACCGCTCGAGACCAAAGTCGAACAGCAGTTGGAGAAAAACGCCGGCTCAACGGTCTTCATGAACGCGGTGAGAATGGAAGACAGAGAGAGCGAGGTACAATTCCGGGCCAAGCTCAGCGGCGGCACCGTCTCTCAGGTCTTCACGCTCGAAAATCCCCTGCGCCTGGTTGTCGATGTCTTTAACGCGGTTTACGAAGAACCGGCCTCTTTCCTTTCCGTCGGCCGGTTCGGACTGAAAAAAGTCCGAGTCGCCCAGTTCCAGCTCAGCAATCCCCGCTCCATCACCCGGATGGTCTTCGACCTGAAGGAACCTTTATGTTACAGCCTGAGTTCGGACAGCGACGAGGTCGTCGTTTCGTTTAGCAAGAGCGAAACCCCGCTTCTGGCCTCAGCCGGCGGACCCGCTGTTCAGAAGTCCTCCCCCCCTCCCCCGCCCCCAGTCGTGAACGCTCCCCAGACCGAAGCCGCCCCCAAGACCGAGCTCAAGTCCCCAGTTCCCGCCACCCCGGCCAAAGAAGAGAACGGAAAGAACGGCAAGGCCCATGCCGCCACAAGCCCCCCTCCGCCCCCCCGGCAAGAGGATTTGAACATCGGCCAGGAACAGGAGCAGAGATACCAGCCCCAGACCCTCATGGAAAGAGAGGTCAAGTACACGGGTGAGATCATCTCTCTGAAATTCAAGGACGCCGACCTCCGAGATATCATTCTCTATCTCGGTGACTTCGCCAAACTGAACGTCGTCTTCGACCCCGAGGTCCGGGGCGTAGTCACCTGCAACCTCGAGGATGTCCCCTGGGATCAGGCCCTTGATATTCTTCTCCGCAACAACAAGCTCGGCAAGGTGCTGGAAGGCAACGTCCTCCGTATCGCCCCGGTCAGCGTACTCACCCGGGAGGATGAAGAGCAGAGGAGGCTGAGGGAGAGCAAAGAGCTCGCCGGTCCGCTCATCGTCAGGACCGTCACTCTGTCCTATTCCAAAGCCCGGGATGTGATGGCGCTCCTCAACGCTAAGAAATCACAGCGGGGTGAGATCACCATCGATGAACGAACAAACACGCTGATCATCTCCGACGTCAGGGAGAACTTGGACCTCCTCGAGAGACTGCTCTCGGTCCTGGACACGCCCACTCCGCAGGTATCGATCGAAGCGCGGATCGTCGAGGCCACCTCGACTTTCATCCGCAACCTCGGCATCCAGTGGGGCTGGCGCGGAGTGGCCGACCCTTTTTACGGGAACCAGACCAGCCTCCAGTTCCCTAATAAAGCACTGGTGGACGGCTCGGTGATCCCCCAGGGCATCGTCACCAAGGGCATCGGCGGCCCGCTCGGAGGATACTCCATCAACCTGCCGGCGCCCGCCTTCAACACCGCTCTTGGCTTCTCCTTTGCCAACATCCTGGACACTTTCCGGCTGGATATGTATCTCTCCGCCCTGGAGCATGCCGGAGAAGGTCGGATCATCTCGAGTCCAAAGGTCACGACTCAGAACAACCAGCAGGCTGAGATCGTCCAAGGCCGGCAGATCCCGGTTCAGACGGTGGCTAACTTCACGGTCACAACGCGGTACGTCAATGCCGCCCTCGAACTTCGGGCCACGCCCCAGATCACGGCTGAAGGGACGATCATCATGACGATCGAGATCCAGAACAATGCCGCCGATTTTGCCAACCTGGTCAACGGCATCCCCCCAATCACCACCCAGAGCGCCAGGACGACGGTCATGATCCCCGACGGCGGGACGACGGTCATCGGCGGCATTTACCGGACGGAGGATTCGATCACCCGAGAGCGGGTGCCGTTCCTGCACACCATACCCATCCTGGGCAACCTGTTCAAATCATTCGCCCGGACGAAGCAGAATCGGGAGTTACTCATCTTTATCACTCCCCGAATCATAAAATAAGGGGTACGACCATGAAAAACATGAAAAAGGTACTCGGCATAGCGGTCATCCTTTCGGCTTTCCTGGTGCTCGTTTCCTGCAACCCGGCGGATAACGATTCCCGGTCGGCCAGCCTGCTCCTCATCGACAACATCCTGGGAGTGGATGCCGACGGCGCCAACGCGAACTTCCTGCAGTCCGATGTCCTGAGGAGCAACGGAAGCGTCCGGGCGGATACGATCACGGCGACCCTTCGAGGGGAGATGTTGGACCCCGACCCGCTCCTGGGGACATCCCAGTACAACGATATCGTCTTGACCCGCTATCTGGTGAGTTTCACCCGGACTGATGGGAGGAATGTCCCCGGTCAGGATGTCCCTTATCCTTTCGAAGGATCGATGTCCACAGTCATCAAAACCGGATCGACGGCATCGGTCAGCCTGGTCCTGGTGAGGGAAGTCGCCAAGCTGGAGCCGCCCCTGATCGGGCTGGTCGATCTTGGGGCGGAGGTGGTCTTGACCTGCACGGCCAAGATCGATTTCTACGGCCATGACATGGTGAACCGAACGATCAAGGCCACCGGCTACCTGACCGTTTATTTCGCCAACTACGCGGATCAGGCCAATTGATGAAACCCGTGAATGAAAAGGTGATCAACATGAAGACAAACAAAAA
>CAYOZW010000069.1:0-7517 GCA_964408495.1 uncultured Eubacteriales bacterium | reverse complement strand
CTCTTTGGCCTTGATTCTTTTCGCTCTCAATTCTTGCAAGAGTGATACCGTCAACGAGCCTTCTCCCACGGGCCCCTCTTCGATTGCGGTCATCCTCAACCTGACCGCCAGTCCCAATGCGATCGTTGCAGGCCCTACGGAGCGGCAAACATCCACGATCACAGCCACGCTGAAAAAATACGACGGGATTCCTCTCACCGGTCAAACGATATTGTTCCAGATAGACTCCCCTCGTGGCAGCCTCGGCTATTTCGAAGACCTAAGAGACTTTCTGACGAAGACCACAGACGCGAACGGTACTGTTCAAACCACCTACCATGGCCCGCTTTGCCACGAATTAGCGAGGAACATGGAGATCTCCATCCGGGCACAGGTTGCCTGGGAGGGGTCCCAGTTTATTTCCGACAGAACTCCTATTTATGTTATCCGCAGCGACGAGTAACAATTGATCTTGATCCGCGAAGCTGATTCCGAGATACGGAGGCTTTTCTTTCGGGACTTGCGCCTTTCTTCTTAATCGAAGAAGAAAATAGACTTTTTTGTTCGAATTCCTGGGAGTATTTGAGCCAGAATTTTAGCTATCGTCTCAGATCTCCGTGCCCTGAGAGTCACCTGGACACGGTGAAGCCCCCTCACCCTGGCTATCGGGGCCAAGGTAGGCCCGTAAACCTGGATGCTTTTTCCATCCGTTTTGACCTGAGTGGCAAATATTCTCGCCACTGCGGCCAGCCGGCGCAAATTCTCGCCGCTGAAGACGACCTCCGCCAGGGAAGAAAAGGGCGGATAGTCAAGAAGACGGCGGAACTTGATCTCCCTCTCGTAAAACGCCTCGTAGTCCCCCCGGGCTGCCTCCCGGATGCTGTAATGGTCGGGTGCGAACGTCTGGATAAAGACCTCGGCGCCTTTTTCCTCCCGCAGGAAACGGAAGGCCCGGGAGATCGTCTGAAATGCTTTCTGCCCCGACCGGAAGTCAGCCAGATGAAGCACCATCTCCGGATGGAGGATGCCGACGAGCGCGACCGGCGGAAGGCCGGCTTGGTGGGCCAGGAATTGCGTCCCGACCAGGATATCGATTTCCCTTTTCTCAAATCCAGCCAGAAGAGACTCTCTTTTCTCCTTCCGGCGGGCTTCGTCGGCGGCGAAGATCTCGATCCGCTTCCGGGGAAATCGCCGTCTCAAATCCTCGGCCACGGCCTCGATTCCGGCGCTCTTCCTGACGGTCAGTCGCCCTCGGCAGCGCGGGCAATTCATCTCTGCCGGGACGGTCCGGCGGCAGGCATGGCAGACCAGCTTTCCTTCATTCCTGTGGTAGGCCAGGGAAAGATCACAGCGGTCGCAGCTTGGTACGAACCCACATCGGTTGCAGACGAGATAGGAGGCATAACCCCGGCGGTTGAAAAACAGGATGGTTTGCTCGTGCCCGTCCAGCCGTTCCTGGATGGCCCTGATCAGCCGGGAATCGATCAGTCCTGAACGGCCGCGGAAATCGAGGAGCGTCACTTTCGGTTTGAAGGATTCACGGCCGAGGTCGATCAAAAAACGGCCTTTCCGGGCTCGCAGGAAGGATTCGATCGTCGGAGCAGAGCTGCCCAGCACCAGGACGGCCTTCTCCTCCTTGGCCCGGAGCCAGGCGGCCCTCCTCACATCAAAGGGCAGGCCCTCCTGCTGAGAATAGCTGTCGTCTTGCTCCTCGTCGAGGATGATCAGACGGAGTTCGTCGAGCGGCGAGAAAAGCGCCGAGCGGGGTCCAATGACAATCTGGATCCGGCCCTCTCTGACCTTTCGCCATTCAAATTCTCGCTGCCTCTCCGTCAGGCCGCTGTGCAGGAGTGCCAGGCCGTCTCCAAGGCTCTTCTCGAACTCCTCGATCAGGGCGGGCGTTAGAGAAATCTCGGGGACGAGGAAAAGAACCCGCCCCCCGCTCGAGACCGCCTCCCGAAGGAGACGGGAGTAAACGGCCTTGCGCCGTCCGGCCGGGCCGAAAAGGAGAAAGGGGGAGAAGGCCTTTCGCGTCATCGCCCCCGAGATCATCTCCGCCGCCCTCCGGACCGTTTCATTCAAAGAAAAGTCCAGTTCGAGCTGAGCCGGTCCTGCGGCGGCCTCAGGTCGGGCCCTTCGACGCACCTGGCGAACCGATTTATCGACCGAGACAAAATCCTTTTTCCGCATCCTGGACAAGAGCGCAGAGACGTTCCTGACGCCGCTTTTTCTTTCCAGGAAGACTGGAGAATGCGACTTTGTTCCGAGCACGGCTGCCAGCCGGCGTTCGTCTTCGCTGAGGAGACCTTTCTTCAGCGCTTCTTTTCCTTTCGGCGTCAGCGAGACAGAAGTCCTGGTTCTGATGAGGAAAGAAGGCGGAACTGCATATTGGAGCACTTCCCCCCAGGGAACGAGAAAGGATTGGCCGAGCCTCCGGACAAAGGCAAGAAGCGGGGGGGTAAAGAGGGGGGTCTCATCCAACACCTCGGCGATCGGCTTGACTTTCATAGTCCGCCGGGGTTTTCTTTGCCTGAGACCGACGACGATTCCGGTCAGCCATCGTTCTCCGAGCGGGACGAGGACGCGCGAACCCACCAGGGCCTTCGCTTCCATCTCCTTGGACAGAGAGTATGTGTAGGGTTGATCGAGGGGGAGCGGCAGGATGACGTCGGCGTAGAGCGTCATTTTTTGCTGAGGACGGCCATGACCTGCTTCATGTCCTGCCAAACAAGCTTTTTGAGCTCCTTGTTGCCCTCATTGCGGACGATATAGGAGGGATGGAAGGTCGGCATGACGAGGACTTTTCCGTACTCGACGAATTGCCCCCTCAGTTTGGTCATCCCCGTCGGCGATGGATGGAAAAAGTCCGTAGCCACCTTGCCTAGCGACACGATAACCCGGGGGGCGATCGCTTCAATCTGGGCGATGAGGTAGGGCTTACAGGCTTCGGCCTCTTCCCTGCCCGGCGTGCGGTTCTTGGGCGGCCGGCATTTGACGATATTAGTGATGTAGACGTCTTCACGTTTGTATCCCATGGCCGCGATGATCCGGGTCAGGAGCCGGCCGGCCCGGCCGACGAAGGGCCTCCCCTGCGAGTCCTCGTCAGCTCCCGGTCCCTCGCCGACGAACATCAATTCCGCCCGGCTATTGCCCTCGCCGGGGACAGCGTTGGTTCGGCTCTGAGAGAGTGGACAAAGGGCACAGGTCAATATTTTTTGGGCGATCTCCTGGAGGACCTCCGGTCTATCTTCGTTGGCCTTTGGCTGAACTTGAGCCCCGGGAGACTTCTCCCCAGACGGCGGTAGACCCGCTCCTGAGCCTTTCACTAGGGGCCTTCTTTTCCCCTCCGGAACGAAGATGAACTCGGCGCCGATCTCGGAAAGGAAGCGGAGTTCCCGTTCGAGGCGCGGCTTATCTTTTTTGGTCAAGCAAAACCTCGATGTGGTCCATGATCAGGCGGCTGATCTCCCGCTTGCTCGCTTTATCAGATTCGACGATCGTGCCCTTCCGGCTGATGATCAAGACCTGGTTGTCTTCGGAATCAAACCCGATGTCTTTCCGGGAAATGTCGTTGGCGACGACGAGGTCGAGCTTCTTCGCCCGGAGCTTTTTCAGGGCGTTGGCGGCGACGTCCTCGGTCTCGGCCGCGAATCCGACAACGACCCCCTTGACCAGGCCGCTCGCCCCGCCCAGAGTGGCCAAAATATCCTGGGTCGGCAGAAGTTTGAGAGACGACGGCGCCCCTCTCTTCTTGATCTTCTGCCGAAGCCGGACGGACGGACGGAAATCGGCCACGGCCGCGGCCATGATCAGGACATCAGCCCGGTCGCGGTGCTTCTTAACCTCCCCGGCCATCTCGGCGGCGGTCTCCACGGCCCGCATTTCGGCACCGACAGGCGGGTAAAGCGATGTAGGCCCGGATATCAGAATAACCCTGGCGCCCCGGCGCAGAGCCTCTCCGGCCAGCTCAAAGCCCATCCTCCCCGAGGACCGGTTGGAGAGGTAGCGGACCGGATCGAGAGATTCACGGGTCGGTCCGGCGGTGACAAGGATGGTCTTGTTCTTAAGCCTTTCGCTCCTCTCCAGAAGCTGCAAACCTCGTTCGACGATCTTCTCGGGAGCGGGCAGGCGGCCCCAACCTTCCTCCCGGCAGGCTAGATAGCCTTTTTCGGGCAAGACGAATTCGACGCCCGCGGCCCGGAGCCTCCGGATATTGGACTGGGTCTGAGGGTGAAGATACATAGCTTCGTTCATAGCCGGAACGACGAGGACCGGACAACGCACGGCCAGGTAAAAGGTGGACAGGAAATCGTCGGCCACCCCGCCGGCCAGCTTGGCGATGATGTTGGCCGTGGCCGGAGCGATGACCAATAAAGAAACTTCTTCAGCCAGAGAGATATGGGCGATCCGGTCGGTGTCTCCTTCTCCGAAGAGGTCGACGGCCGCTTGTCTTCCAGAGAGGGCGCTGAACAGCCTGGGCGAGACGAGTCTGGCCGCGTTCGGAGTCATGATGACCTGAACGGCAATCCCTTTTTTCTGGAAAGTGCGGAGGATTTCGCAGGCCTTGTAGATGCTGATCGAGGAGGTAACGCCCAGAGCGATTTTATTCATGACGGTTTTTCACCTTTTGCCGCGGAAACTCTTCAGGATAGGCTGGATAGCCCGTTTCCGGGCCGAAAGGAGTGCCCGCCGGCACCGCAGGATGGCCTCGAGCTCTTCCGCGGTTCGATCCAGATCGTCGTTGACCAGGACATAATCGAACGAGGCATAGGCCTTAACTTCTTCCCTGGCCGCGGCCATCCTTCTCCGCACTGCCTCGGCGCTGTCCAGCCCCCGTCCTTCGATTCTTCTCTGCAATCCTTCGAAGCTTGGCGGCAGGATGAAGATAAAGACGGCTGCGGGGACCTTTTTCCGGATCTGGCGGGCTCCCTGGATATCGATGTCCAGGACGATGTCTTTGGATCTGCCTTTGGTGAGCTCCTTCTTGGACGTCCCGTAATAAGCTCTGTGGACGAGCGCCCACTCGGCGAACTGGCCTCTCCGAATCATCTCCTGGAAGGATTCCCGGTCCACAAAATAATAATCCTCCCCCTCGACCTCCGATTCCCGTTTCTCCCGGGTCGTATGGGAGACCGAGAAGCGGACATCTCCGAGGCTGGCGAGGACCCGTCGGATGAGAGTCGACTTTCCGCATCCCGATGGCCCGGATATGACGTAAATCATCTCTTTCTCTCACTCGATGTTCTGGATGTGTTGGCGGATGCTTTCCACCTCACCCTTGATGGCCAGACTCTCCTTGGTGATGACGATATTCTGGCTCTTGGAGTTGATGGTATTGGCTTCCCGGACGATCTCCTGGGAGAGAAAGTCCAGCATTTTCCCCACCGGCTCCTCCCGCTCCGGCCCGAGCCATTGCTCGAAGGCACCGATATGGCTCCGCAGCCGCATGATCTCCTCGGCGATATCGGCCTTTTGAACGAGGTAAGCCACTTCGCCGGCGACTTTCTCTTCCTCCACGGGAATATTTCCGTTGAGCTCCTTCAGCCGCTGGGCCAGCCTGGTCTGAATCAAGCGCGGCTGCTTCCTGGCCAGACTTTCGATCCCGCGGAGCGATCGCTTCATCGAATGGAGATGGCGGCGGACCTGACGGGCGGTCTCTCCGCCCTCACGGCGCCTCTCTTTAAGAACCTTATCGAGCGTCTCGTCGAAAGCCTTCTCCAGGAACGAACGTATCTCTGAATTCAGTTCTTTGCGCCGAATTTCGACGACTTGAGGAATGCGAAAGATACTGTCCACAGAGAAGCTCACTGTCTTGCCCATGCGCCTGGACGCCTTGTCCATAGTCGCCAGGATCTTCTCGAGGAGGGCTTCGTTGATGACGACCTCCCAACGCGACGGATCCAGGGAATCCAGGTCGATGGCCGCCTCGATGCGGCCGCGGAGAAGCTTGCGCTGGGCCAGGGCGCGAAGCTTATTTTCCAACTCGCCGAGCGGCGCCCCTTTGTAGTGCCAGTCGAAAAAGCGGTGGTTGAGACTCTTGATGCTGATCTTGACGCGGCAACCCGGCGCCGTGACCCTCTTCTCACCAAACCCCGTCATGCTCCTCATGAGATGCTCTCCTCTTTCTCAGGGAACTGCAGGTCATAAAGCTTGCGGTAGATGCCGTTCATGTCGTAGAGCTCATCGTGAGTTCCGGCTTCGACGATGCGTCCGCTATCCACCACGAAAATCCTGTCGGCGTTGCGGATGGTCGAGATCCGGTGGGCGATGACCAGCGTCGTCCGGTTCTTTATGAGGTTGGCCAAGGCGATCTGGATGAGCCTTTCAGATTCGGTGTCCAGGGCAGAGGTGGCTTCGTCGAGGATGAGAATGGGGGGGTTCTTGAGCAAGGCCCGGGCGATGGCCAGACGCTGGCGTTGACCGCTGGAGAGCTGCCCCCCTTTCTCGCCGATCGCAGTATCATAGCCCTGAGGAAGGGCGGCGATGAATTCGTGGGCTTGGGCGGCCCGGGCGGCTTCGACGATGCGCTCGAACTGAACATCCCCCAGAGCATAGGCGATATTGTTGCGGACCGTGTCGTTGAAAAGGATGGTCTCCTGCGTCACCAGTCCCAATTGAGAACGGAGGGAGATCAGGGTCACTTCCTTCACGTCGATACCGTCGATCTTGATCCTTCCCGATGTCGGGTCATAAAAACGGGAAAGCAGGTTGATGATAGTCGTTTTCCCGGCGCCGCTGAGGCCGACAAAAGCGGCCGTTTCGTTTCGGCCCACTTCGAAGGAGACGTCGATGAGCGTCGGCCTGGTTTCGTTATAGCAGAAGGAAACATTCTCGAAGGTCACGCGACCCTGGATGGACGGGAGCGGGTAGGCCGTGGGCGCGTCCTGAATCTGGGGGGCCTCCTTCAGAATCTCCCCGATGCGCTGATGGCAGGCAACGGCCTGCTGGATGACGTTGTTGGCCCGATTGAGGCGGTTGATGGGAGTGTACATCATGAAGATGGCCATGACGAAGGCGCCGAAATCGCCCGGACTGATCGCCCCCTGAGAGATGCGGCGCGTGCCCACATAAAGGATGAAGGCCCCGACCACACCGCCGATGAATTCCATGAAAGGAGAGGAGAGGCTCCCGATCCAGGCCAGTTTCATGCTCGTCCGGAAATAGCTGGCCGTGGCCTGGAAGAATTTCCTGATTTCGAACTCTTCGCTGGTGAAGGCCTTGATGATCTTGCTGCCGCCGATGCCCTCGTGAAGAAGACTATAGATCTGGGACATCTTTCTCTGGCCGATGAGGCTTTTTTTCTTGAGCTGACGGCTGAACAAGGCCAGGGGGATAATGGCCAGCGGGGTAACGACAAAGGCGGCGATGGCCAGGCGGAAATCGATGACGAAGACACTCACCAGGAGGGCAAAAAGGATGAATATCTCTTCGATGAAATCGGCCATGCTCCCCGAGATAGCCTGGTGGATCTTGTCCACGTCGTTGGTCAGACGCGACATCAGATCGCCGGTGCGCACCCGGTCGAAGAAACTGCTGGA
>CAYOZW010000068.1:0-14346 GCA_964408495.1 uncultured Eubacteriales bacterium | reverse complement strand
TGATCATGGTCAATGAGCATCTTCCCGCGGTGCGGCTGAAGAGTCGGGTGCGACTCATCGATGTCCTGCCGTCCATCATGGAGCTCGTCAAGCCCGGGTTCGACAGAGACGGCCTGGCCGGAGAAAGCGTCTGGAGATACTTGAAAAAGGACAACGGAAAGAGTCCCGTCTTTGCCGCCGGGACGATCCATGGAGATGAGAAGTTCTCTGCCTCATCAAGGACGATTGGAAGGTCATTCTGAATACGGCCGACATGGCGACGAATCGTCCTCTGATTGGGTTCCGGGCAGAGGACACGGTCGAGCTTTACGACTTGAAAACGGATCCCCTGGAAAGACAAAATCTCCGCGGAGAAAAGCCGAAGCTCTCGGCCGGGCTGCTGAAAGAGCTCGCCTCATTGATCAACACCGAATCCCCGATCCAAGCACGAAAAGAGATCCTTGATGAGAAGACCATTGAGAGGCTGAAATCGCTGGGGTATATCCAGTAGGAAGAAGCGCGATTATTTCTTCTTGGGAGCGGACCTGATCTCGATCTGCCAGGCCCCGTTATCTTCCGGATAAATCCCCTGATAGGGAAGGGTTATTGAGCACTCCTTCCCCCCGAGCAAGTCGCGAAAAGGAACTTCGAAGACGACCTTGAGGTCGGGGAGATTGGCCGTCCCGAATTTCGACCCCCACCGGACCGGGGTCCGGCCGAATTCGGTCCAGAAGGCCAGCCGGACCTTCTCCGGCGCCGTCCCGGACCCCGCGGCGGCCTCGTCCTCGTCCATTGGCTCGGATTCTATGCCGAGGCTCGCCGGGAATTCGCTTGGCCTGACGCTGAGGAAGGATGCGGACAAGCGTTCATCGCCCCGCTGCACCTCGTTCAGGACCAGCCTGGAGATCTTTCCTTTCCCCTTGGCGGTGTTGACTTGGCAACGGCCCAGAAGCGGGTCCGCAGAAGCGTCGAATTCAAAAGTGACGGAAGCAAAGATAACTTCGAGAGCGAGCTCGGCCAGGCTCGTCCGGCCGTCCGGGACAAATGGCGAGCGAACGTTCAAGGACAGATGAATATTGTAAGGAGGCGAAAGTCGTGGCGACTTCTTTTGTGCTTTCGCGGTCGGACGCCGGCTCCCCGCTCTGGTCATGACGCCCTTGGAATAGCCTTCCATCTCCCGTCCGGGTGCGGCCAGGTCGAATGTTTGTTCGAAGTTGTCATCATCCAGGATTCGGTAAGTTAGCCGGGCTTGGGACCCCGGCGGAAGGTTCTCAAGGGTCTCGCTCAGGAAGACGAAAGTCTTGCCGTCCCTGGATGGTCCGGCGCAGACGTACTGGTTGAAGAAGCCTTCGACATGGAACTGCCGGAAGACAAAAGCCTTTCGCAGGCGGTCATAGCTGAAAAATCCCCAGTCCTCGTGTCGCTCGCCTTTCGGGTTCTTTTCCTGGGGCTCGAAGACGGCCTCATTCTTGACCTGGAGAAAATAACCTCCCAGGACGAAGGAGAATTCCTGTGTTCCCCGGGAGACACCCGGTTTGCCTTCGCCGGAGCCTTCCCACTTCCCGATGAAGAATTGAAGGGGCTTCCAGACGTCCTGGGGCTTTTCTTGTGGCTGAGAGGCAAGCCCGAGGAGCATGGCGACTGCTGTCAATGCTATCACGGTCATCGTTTTGCTGATCATTCTGACCTCGTTTCCAGGCCCCGCTTTTTCCTTCATGAAGCGGGGTCCGTTGGCCGGCATCCATTATACATGATGATGTCTCCCTGAAGGCCATGATTTTGGTGAAATCTTCCCTGGTCCAGCGAGAATGACTATGATGAATAGAAAGAGGGATATTGCCGCCATCAGATCAATGAACAAACTGGTTGTTTGGGGCAGTTTTGAGGTTGAAAAGCGGGCTCTAAGGGCCAAAAAAGGTCCTGATATTCGAATATCGTTATTATTTTCAGCTAGATAGGTCGGTCTGACCCCAATAAAAAAGGGACGGCTCTCGGAGGAGAGCCGTCCCAAAATGTCTTACTTCGCTTTGCGGATGTAGATGTTGCCTTCGTAGGTGGTGAGCTGGATCTCTGTGCCGCCGCCGTTGATCAGGCCCAGGGTCACTTTTTCGTAGGTCACTCTGTAGCCCCCGCCATCCTTGCGTTCGTCCTCTTCCTTTTTCTGCTGGCTCGGAGTCAGCTGGACATCGAAATCGGTGAAGATCTGCCCTTCATCGGTCTTCAGCTTCAGGCTGGCCTTGACGTCGAGGGGCAGGGTGATGTCGATATCTCCGTCCATGGCGCTCAAGGACATCGGCTTGCCCGGGGTGATCTTTCCAAAGACGACTTTGATCTCGCCGTCCGAGGAATCGGCCACCACCGGTCCGGAGACGCCGGTCAGGACGATCGGGCCGTCGCTCGTGTCCACCTCGATCTCCCCGTTCACGCGCTCCACGGTCACTCCTCTCTCGTCGTCGCGGCAGGACAATTGGAGAGAGGTCGAAAAGGGGACCTGGATGATGAGGTCCACGGCCCTTTTCCCTTCTTCAACTCTCACCTGGATGACATTGTCCTCTTCTTCGACGGTCAGGCCCATGCTCTCGACGGCGAGCATCTTCATGCCCCGGGACTTTTCGGCCTGTGCCTTCTTCCTGGCCAGCTCCTCTTGGTCCAGTTCTTCTTCCGCTCCCGCCAAGGCGGCTTCCATCTCTCGCTTTTCTCCTATCAGGACTCTTTCTCTCCAACGGGCATCGATGATGACGTCCTTGCCTTCATAGCCCCGCACCGTGATGCTCCCTTCTCTGACATCGACTTCCACCGTCCCCGGCTTGGCCGGGTTGGTGAAACTCACCACGGCGTGGTCGGTCTGGTTCTGTTGGGCGCTGCCGGCCATGCCGACGGCCCAGAAGAGAATGATGCTCCCCGCGAGTCTGACGATCGTTTTCATTGCTTTCTCCTTTTTCAAAATGCATTTAATCAGCTGAGCTGGACCAATCCCAGCTCGGCGCGTTTCTTCACTTTCGGGTTTAGCTTGTGATCCTGGATGAGTCCCTCCAGTGCCTCCGCGGCCCGCCTCTCCCGGATTCCGACTAGTAAATCGATAAGGGCGAGCTGGACGAGCGGTGATGTTTGCCCGGCCAGGGAACGGACGAGACCGTCCTTAACTTCCCGGTGGCCATAGAAGAGGTAGAGGGCGTCCACGGCGGCCAGGCGGACGTTGACATTGGAGTCGTGGTCCAGGGTTTCGAGCAGTGCGGTGATGATCTCGCCCCCCGGCTGGTCGATCCGGGAACTCCAGCTCACGCCCATGAGCCTTTCGCTGGGTGAAGCCTGCTTGAGGAGCGAAACGGCTACGGTCCGGCGCATCTCGTCGACCTCCTGTTTGAGCGTGGCCACCTCGAACCGGGCGTTTGAGCGGGAGCGGACATTCAAGAAGTAGCCGCTGCCCAGACCGGCGATAATGAGCCCGAAGGCGAGAGCGAGCTGATAGGCCGGGCGCCTGGGCATCAGCCGGCTTAGCCATAACGATATGGAGTGAAGCGGCCTGGCTGCAATCCCGCCTTTTGCCAGGTTTTCCTTGTATGCTTCCAGCATATCGTAAAAGCGGCTGCGCAGGGCATCGCTGGGCTGCTCCTTGGGTAGGACGCCCAGCTTTGTCCAGATAGCGCTCAGGCTTTCCAATTCCCCCCGGCAGGCGGCGCACCCGGCCAAATGTCCCTGGGCCTCGGCCAATGTCTTCTCATCCAATTCACCGGCCAGATAATCGGCCAGAAGGTCTTTCATTCTTTCGCAATTCATGGGGATTCTCCTCCCTGGAGCTCGAGATAGATCCGGCCCAGATCCTTAATGGCCCGGTGGACGGTGGACTTGATCGAGCCGATGTCGCAGCCCAAAAGCTCGGCGATCTCTCGGTATTTGAGCTCCTGGAAGCGGCTGAGAAGGAGGACTTCTTTCTTCCGGAGGGGCAGCCGGTCAAGCGCCCTCTTCAAAAGAGAGGCGTCGATCTCGGCGCTTAGGCGTTCGACCGCAGGCGTCTCGGACGAGGCCGGCTCTTCGAACTGGTCATCCAACGGCACTTCCAGCTTCCGTTTGCGGAGAAAATCGACGTGGACGTTGCGGGCGATCTGGTACATCCAGACGCTGAACTTGCTCTGGCCCAGGTAGGTCTTCCGGTACTTGAGGATACGGAAGAAGACGTCCTGGACGAGGTCCTCGCTGGAGCTCCGGTTTCCGGTCAGCCGGAGGAAAAAGTTGAAGAGCATGATGTGATACCTCTCGAACAGGATGGCCAGCCGTTCCACCCGGCCGTCCTTGATCTCTTTCATCAGCCGGTTGTCAGATGTCGGGTCCACGAATCTCCTTATTCCGCTCGGGCTCACCCATATAGACTTGGGTTCCACCAAAAGGTTACACTAAATCCTGGCATATTTTTACTGAATTTGGTGACATGAATTTGGTGACAGTACATTCTTTTCCCATTTCCCCTGGATATCAGAGACAGTATATCATGCCCCCCATTTGCCCGCGCCCTCTTTGAAGAGACGGCGTCACAATTGCCGTTTATCATTGCGAGCGACTTTTGCAAGCGAAGCATTCTCCTTATTTATCAATGTATTATCAGAGCGGAATTATGGTGACAGTTACCATTATTCCTGAAAGCGCCTATAGCCTGCCCTGAATTAAGGTAAGTGTCACCATGATTAATTATTCACAGCGGCTGGTCCATTCTCCCCCTCCCCCTATAAATGGGAGAGGGTTGGGGAGAGGGTGTCTCTCTTTCTGGCTTTGGTCCCTCTGTTTACAGGTTTGAATGTCAAACACAGCAGGTTTGACTTGCCCCGGGGGGGGTGCTATAAAGGGGGCGATTCGGAGGAAAAGGTGGCCATCCTAACCTACAAGAAAGCCGGTGTCGATATCGACCGGGCCGATCGTTTCATCTCCAAGATCAAACCCCTGGCGCAAAAAACGACCCGGCCGGAAGTCCTGGGGGCTATCGGCGGGTTCAGCGGTCTGTTCAGGCCGCGCCTGCGGGGGATGAAAGACCCTGTCCTCGTCTCGTCCACGGACGGAGTCGGGACCAAACTCCTGATCGCCGAGACGCGGAAGAAATACGATACCATCGGCATCGATCTCGCGGCCATGAACGCGGACGATGTCGTCGTGACGGGTGCGGAGCCTCTCTTCTTCCTCGATTATATCGCCGTGGGCCGGCTGGCCCCGGGACAGCTTGTTGAACTGATGAAGGGGATCGTCAGGGGGTGCCGGCAAGCGGGCTGCGCGCTCCTGGGCGGAGAGACGGCCGAGCTTCCGGGGCTTTATGCGCCGGGGAAATTCGACCTGGCCGGATTTTGTGTAGGGCTCGTCGACAGGGGAAAGATTATTGATGGAAAAAGATGCCGGCCGGGCGACGCCGTGATCGGGTTGGCCTCCAGCGGCCTCCACAGCAACGGCTATTCGCTGGCGAGGAAAGTGTTCAGTCAAAAGGAGATCAGGAGGAAATGGGGCCTTGAGCTTCTCCGCCCGACCAGGATCTATACGCGGTCGATCCTCCACGTCCTAAAAAGGATTCGGGTCAGAGCGATGGCCCATATCACGGGAGGCGGGTTCATCGACAATATCCCTCGGGTCATTCCGGAGGGGCTCGGCGTCCGGATTCGGAAGGGGAGCTGGGCCATCCCGAGGATTTTCTGCGAGATCCAGGAACGCGGAGGTGTCGGCGAAAGCGAGATGTTCCGGACCTTCAACATGGGGGTGGGGATGGTCGTCATCGTCGCTGCCGAGGATGCCCAGCGAACGATCCGGCTGTTCGAACGTCAAGGTCAAAAAGCCCGGCTCATCGGCCGGCTGGAGCGGGGCGACCGCCAGGTCGTCCTCGTCTGAAATCCGTCTATTAATAAAGGGGACACTAACGATAATTCTAGGGAGGGTTTCATTCTGAATTGGTGACAGTACATTCTTTTCCTAATTTATCCCTGATCTTGCGTTAGGAACTAGGAAAAGAATGTACTGTCACCAATCTCTTGTCACCAATTTCTAGTGGCTGACGAATTTTTCCCACTCGAAAAGGTCGGGTATGTATTCATAGCGACCGAGGGCGTCAGCCACTTCCGGAGAAAAGTCCCGCAGCCAGCCTCCCAGCGATTCGACTTTTGACCGGCTGATATCGACCATGGAGACCACCTTAGCGCTGACCTCGGTCTTTTTATGCCTGCCCATATAATTTTTGTCGAAGAGAACATTGGTCATCCGGGAATTCGGGTTGAGGAAAGCCAACGGCTTGATTCCCGCCTCCTCGAAGGCCTTATTCCAGAGCGGTAATGCGTACCCATAATGGGTACAGTTGAGACTGATAAGAAGGGGGGGCGGAGACGATCCTATATCCTGAAGCGCTTCAGTCACGAAGCCCGCGATGAGCATCCCGGTCTCGTCCCCTTGATAGTCTCTCTCGATGAAGCTTTCGAGCTCGGGGCAGGACTGCGAGTGGATGCGGTCGGCAGCGAACCCTCGGTTCTTTAGTCCCTTTGCATACGCACCTTCCGAAATCGTCGTCGGCGTCCCGAAGATGATGACCGACGCTTCTGGATAATCCCTCAATCCCCGGCTGATGAGCTCCACCCCTGCCTCAACGATGCCGATGACCGGGACCTTCGCTCCTTTTGAGAACGGCGTATCTTCATAGAGCACCGAGAGGGTATTGCATCCAATAAGGATGATATCGGGGCGATAGCGCTTTTCCAGGCTTTTTAAGGCGCTGTCGAACACGCGGATCTTTTCTTCGCGGGTCTTCAGGCTGTTATAGCCGCTCCCGGCCGAGAACAAGGCATTAAAGAAAATGAAATCGACCCTCTCAAAAATCCCCGACTCCTTCATCCTCCGGCCCGCCTCGGCCATGACCGAGAGCCCGCCCAGCCCTGAATCGGTCACGGCGATTGTCACGCGGCCTTTTTGAAAGAACGAATCCAGTCTTGACCCGGAATCCTGCCATCCGGCTTCAGCGGGCCATGTCAAGATGACCGTGATGAGAAAGATCAAAGGAAAGGTCGAGAAGCATGGAGTCTTTCTGAGTGTCATTTCTTGTCCCCATTCTAGCAGATTTGCGAGTGAAGGAGGGGTTTTTGGCATTCACATCGCTTCGAATAAAGCTTGGGGATTGAGGTGACAGTTGCCTAATTTCCCATGGTACACTTTTTCAATGAGTCGTGAATTAAGGCAACTGTCATCTTAATTGAATCCTCACCGGCCATAAAACTGCCGGCGCTAAAGCGTGCTGTGATCTAGGTGGGATCCTGTCGACGCCGGCCCGGCCTCTCCCCGCTCTTCCAACCTTTGTGTCCGCATCTGCGTATGTAAAGGTGGACGGGGACATGTTTGACTAAATTCCCGGTTGCCGATATTTTAGGGTGGAAAGGACCCGAGAGTTCAGCCGATGAAATGCCCGCGATGCCAGGCCGATAACCCGGACGAGAGCGCCTTCTGTAGCCGCTGCGGGACCCAGCTCATCAAGCCGCCCACCTCCGTTTCCTTCACCCAGACGGCCACGTTCCTGGCCTCGCCGCAGGGCCTTCCCATCGGCGGAACTTTCGTCGGACGCTACCAGGTCACGGAAGAGCTCGGGAAGGGAGGCATGGGCCGTGTCTACAAAGCTTACGATACCGAGATCGGGGAACATGTCGCCCTCAAGGTCCTGAAGCCCGAGATTTCCGCCGACGAGAGCATCGTCGAGCGCTTTCGCAACGAGCTGAAGCTAGCCCGCCGGATCTCCCACCGCAACATCTGCCGGATGTTCGACCTCGGCCGCACCCAGGACACGACCTACATCGCCATGGAGTTCGTCTCGGGGGAGGACCTGAAAACCCTCCTCCGCCGGGTCGGCCAGCTGCCGGCGAGACGGACGCTGGCTGTCGCCATCCAGGTTTGTGAAGGGATGGCCGAGGCTCACCGGCTTGGTGTCGTCCACCGCGACCTCAAGCCCCAGAACATCATGGTCGACCGCGACGGAAACGCCCGGATCATGGACTTCGGGATCGCCCGCTCTCTCAGCGGAAAGGGAGTCACGGAGGCCGGCGTCATCCTCGGCACGCCCGATTACATGTCGCCGGAGCAGCTCGAAGGGAAAGAAGCGGACCAGCGTTCGGATATCTACGCCCTGGGAGCCGTCCTTTTCGAGATGGTCACCGGCGAGCCGCCCTTCGAGGGGGAGACGCCCCTCATCGTGGCCGCCAAGCACAAGACGGAAATGCCGCGCGATCCAAGGGGGGTCAATCCCCAGCTTCCTGAAAGCCTGAGCCGGCTTATCCTCCGGTGTCTCGAGAAAGAAAGAGAGACGAGATATCAATCCGCAGAGGAGCTCCTCGCCGACCTACGGGAGATCGAGCAGGAACTGCCGAAAACGCGCGGTGCCACGGCCGCCGTCACGAAAGCTTATCCCAAAGGCTTGAGAAAGCGCTGGCCGCTGGTTATCGCCGCAGCCTCCATCCTGGCGCTCGCCGCAATCGGCTACGTCCTGGTCCAGCGCTCGGGAAGGAACCGGACATCGGGAAGCCCCGGCGGCGCCGCGACGTCCGCCTCAACCTACACGAGCTCGCTGGCCGTCCTCCCGTTCGAGGACCTGAGCCAACTCCAGGATCAGGCGGTTCTTTCGATCGGGCTCACCGACGACCTGATCACCAAGCTCTCCAGCCTGGGGCAGCTCAAGGTCATCTCCCGGCAGTCGGTCATGCGCTACCGGGGCGAGAACAAAGATATCCGAGAAATCGGGAAGGAGCTGGGCGTCGAGAACATCCTCGAAGGGAGCATCCAGAGGGAAAAAGAAAACCTCCGGGTCAATGTCAAGTTGACGCGGGTGGCCGACGGCTCCAACCTCTGGGGGGAAACTTTCGACCGCAAGGTGGAGAGCATCTTCTCCGTCCAGGACGAGATCTCCCGCGCAGTGGTCAATGCCCTGCGTATTGAGCTCGTTGCCGGGCAGGATTATATGCTTGTCAAACGGTACACCCAGGACCCTGACGCCTATAACTTCTACCTCCAGGGCCGGGCTGAGTGGAACAAGCGGACGGAGGCTGCTATCAGGCGGTCCATCGAGCTCTATCAGGAAGCCATCGCCAGGGACCCGAATTTTGCCCTGGCCTACGCGGGCATCGCTGACGCTTACAGCTTCCTGGGGCGCCTGGGCTTTGCCCCGCCTACGGATGTTTTCCCTAAGGCCAAGGAGTCGGCGGAAAAGGCCCTCGAGATCGACGATGCCCTGGCTGAGGGATACGTCGCGCTTGCGTTTGTTAAGTACAATTACGATTGGAACTGGATGGACGCGGAGATCGACTTTAACTGGGCCATCGGCCTCAATCCCAACTATGCTACGGCTTATCAGTATTACGGGTCCCTCCTGGCCACGGTCGGACGCTTCGACGAGGCCATGGCCAAGTTCGAAAAAGCACAGGAACTGGACCCCAAGTCCCTTCCCATCCAGGCTTCGATCGCCTCGCTTTACTACTACACCGGCCGATATGACCTGGCGGTCAAGATTTGGCGCGAGATCAAGAAGACAGACCGCAGCATCCCCTGGGCTCCTTTTAACCTTGGGCTGGCTTATCTGGAGAAGGACGAGCCGAAGAAAGCGCTCAAGGAATTTGAGGCTGCGGCCAAGCTTCCCGGCGGGAACAATTACGGCACTCTCGGAAAGGCCTTGGTTTATGCCGCCGGCGGAAAGCGCGGACAGGCTGAGGCCGAGGTGCAAAGGCTCCTCGACAAGTCGAAGCAAACCTATGTTCCTTATTATTCACTGGCCGTTATAAGCGCCGCCCTGGGCGACAAGGAGAAAGCCTTCGGCTACCTGGCGATGTCCTACGCGGCCAAAGACGCCGAAGAGCTCTACCTGAAATTCGACCCCCTTCTCGACCCCCTCCGGGACGACCCCCGGTTCGATGACTGGCTCGAGAAAATGAACCTGCGCTGACTGTACACATCCCGCGATTGACAAGGCAGAAGCATAGCTCAAGAAGGGGTTGATGGGGTGGGGAGGAGGCCAAGAGGACCTGCCTTAAAGCTGTCAGACTGCGTCCGGTACTTCCTCAATCCCGTTATGCCTAGGGGATTCTCAACGCTCAAACAGCTTCAAGTATTTGCCGTAACCTTCCTTCTCCAGGTCTTCCTTAGGTATGAAGCTCAGGGCTGCAGAATTCAGACAGTAGCGCAGTCCGGTCGGGCGCGGGCCGTCGCCGAAAACGTGGCCGAGGTGGGATTCGCCATACTTGCTCCGCACTTCCGTCCTCTCCGGAAGCAGCCTTCTATCTATCTTTTCGACGATGTTGTCGGGTTCGAGCGTTTTGGTGAAGCTGGGCCATCCGCTGCCGGAATCGTACTTGTCCAGAGAGCTGAAAAGAGGTTCTCCGGAGACGATATCGACATAGATCCCTTCCTTTTTGTTATCCCAGTACTCGTTGCTGAAAGCCCGCTCCGTCCCTTTTTGTTGAGATACCTTGTACTGAAGGGGCGAGAGCGTCCGCTTGAGGTCCTTGTCTGAGGGCTTCTTGAAGTTCTTGAGCCGATCGTCGATCGAATTTTTTTCCTCCGATTCCCAATTTTTTTTCAGGAATCCCTCTCTCCCGGAGAGTCTTTTATAGGAGTTGTACCTGGGGCTTGATTTTTTATAGAAATCTTGATGGTAGTCTTCTGCGGGATAGAAGTTGGTGAACCCGACGATCTCGGTGATGATCGGCCTGTTCTTGAATTTCCCGGAATCCTGAAGGTTTTTTTTCGACTCGTCGGCCTTCTGTTTCTGCTCTTCGTTGTGGTAGAAAATCGCCGTCCTGTACTGGGATCCCCGGTCCGAGAACTGCCCGCCCCTGTCTGTGGGGTCGATGTTTTTCCAAAAGACCTTGAGGAGCTCTTCATAGGTGATCTTAGCCGGATCATAGACAACCTGAACGGCCTCGGCATGGCCGGTTCTTCCCGATGAGACCTGCTCATAGGAGGGGTTTTCCACGCGCCCGCCGCTGTACCCGGCGATCACCTCGACAACACCCTCCAGTTTTTCGAACGGAGGCTCCATGCACCAGAAACATCCGCCGGCAAATGTTGCCCTTTCCAATTTGGCGCTCGTTGCGGCGTCTTGCTTCCCTGTCGTCTTGAGGCCGTTTTGTCCGGCCGACAGTTTGTCACTGAATGAGAACAAGAGAGCAATAGCAAAAAATATCGTCAGAGTTTTCATAGTAATTCTCCCTCTTGGTCGTTTGAGAATTTGGCGCAGGGTAAAGCCTAGTAAATCTATGAATTTAGTCAACAATAATATTTTAGCGAATCTGGCCTGACAAATCAACTGACTTCAAAAAGAGGTTATGAATGAGATTATTCGAGGATCAGACCGGGCAGGTTTATAGGAAAACGCATGATCCGCCCCTTCAAACCGGGCCAAGAGGGGTGATAAGGTTTTCCTGGGGGGGAATTGTCTTGCCTGGAGGCGGGCCAGCCTGAGAATTCCGGCCTTGCTCGGAGGCGTAGTTGAATGAACCCGATAACGCCTGGCGCCTTCTCTAGGGCACCGCCCTCTTTATTCTTATTAGTCCCCGAAGCTGGTGCCGATCGAGCGGGCGGCGGCGACAAGGGGATGATCGAGCGGGACCGTCCTGGGACCGCCCGAAGCGACTTGCAGGGGGACAGACGTTATCTTACCTTCTTGAACGGAAACCATCTTCCCGAAATCATCTTTTATGATCAGATCAACCGCCTTGGCGCCCAGTTGGGTCGCCAGGATGCGGTCCGAGGCCGTCGGGGAGCCGCCTCGCTGGAGATGGCCCAGGACGACGGTCCGTGATTCGATAGCGGTCATCCGCTCGAGCGCATCTTGGAGAACGAACCCGATCCCGCCCAGCCGCACGGGGTCGGCGCTCTTCCTGATGATCTTCTTGATGACGACGTCCCCGCCCTTGGGTTTGGCGCCTTCGGCGACGACCACGATGCTGAAGCGCCGGCCTTTCCGGTGTCTTTCCTTGACCTTGGCGGCGACGGATTCGATCTTGTAGGGGATCTCCGGGATGAGGATGATGTCGCCCCCGCCGGCCACCCCGGCATACAGGGCGATCCATCCGGCGTGGTGGCCCATGACCTCGACGATCATCACCCGGTGGTGGGCTTCAGCCGTGCTGTGGATCCGGTCGACGGCCTCCGTGGCGATGGCCACCGCGGAGTCGAACCCGAAGGTGATGTCCGTTCCGCGGAGGTCGTTGTCGATCGTCTTGGGAATGCCGACGACGGGCAGGCCGTCTTGGAGCAAGCGGAAGGCGATGCCCTGCGTCCCGTCCCCCCCGATGCAAACGAGAGCGTCGATGTCCAACGCCTTGGCGGTCCGGATGGCCTTCCTGGAGACGTCCTTGAAGACGACGTTTTTTCCTTTCTGGATTCCGAAACGATAGGGATTCGAGTTCTTGGAGGCGCCGAGGATCGTCCCCCCGAGGGTGAGGATCCCCGAGACATCGTTATAGTGGAGGCGCCGGTGGCGATTGTAGATCAAGCCCTCGTAGCCGTCCTCGACGCCGATGATTTCCATCCCGTGTTTCAGGATGGCCTTTTTGGCCACGGCGCGGATGACAGCGTTAATCCCGGGACAATCCCCTCCGCCGGTCAGGATGGCGATCCGGCTCTTCTTTTTCATGTCTTTCATTCGACGGCCTCCAGGGGGTGCGGCTCAGGCACCCGACTTCTCTCTTGTTATAGGCCATCCGGCCTCGCCGGGCAAGGATTTCTTGGGGGACGGAAATCACCTCGGTTTTTTGGTTGTGTTGATCGCATCAAGCCGCCCTCGGCCCCCGCACCCCGGGGAACCAGTCCCGTCGGTTCCCCCCGTCAGGAAACTGACGGGTCCCCCTTCCGCTACGGGGGCTTTAGGGCGGCTTCCTGCGACCAACATTAAGCTCACGTTTTTCCCGAAGCCAAAATTCTCCGACTAAAGGAAAGGTGATTTTTCAGGAGTATAATAGCGGTTTAATTCCTACAATAACTATAAAATTTATTGAATAAGTAAGATAAAAGCGCTAGAATGGAAGATCGAGGAGGCGGACATGCGCACCGCAGCAGAGAAGAGCGGAATATCCCGCCGCGATTTTTTCCGGACCATGGGCGCCGGGGTCGCGATCCCCTACCTGAGCAAGCTGCCGCAACTCCGGACGTCCACAATCCAAAACGACCTTTTCTGGGTCAAAGGGATTCCCGACCTCCCGTTTTATGACCCCGGCCAGCAGAATTTCCATATCGGCCTGGACTCGCTTCTCTACCTGATGGCGGACCGGGGACTCAGTTTCTACCGTTCCACCAGCGGGCATCCGTTCGCCGGGGCCTCCGGCCTGATCGCCTCCGGCGATGTCGTGCTCATCAAAGTCAACGCCCAGTGGAAATACCGAGGCTGCACCAATTCCGACCTCATCCGCGGTCTTATCCAGAGGATCCTCGACCATCCGGACGGCTTCAACGGGGAAGTGGTCATCATCGAGAACGGTCAGGGGCGGGGCAGCCTCAGGTGCGACACCTCCGCCAGCTACGGAGGAGATAAGAGCATCCACGCCAACGCCAACGACGAAAGCCATCATTTCCTCCATTTGGTCAATAGGATCTTCAATGACCCGCGCGTCTCCGCCTATCTTCTCGACCCCGTCCGGGGAAAGTTCATCGGCGACGATGACCATAGCCGGGATGGTTACCGGAAATACGAAAACGTCTCCTACCCCTGCTTCACGACCGCCGGCGGCCGCCGGGTGGAGTTCAGGGAAGGAATCTGGCAGGCCGGCGCCCATCACGGGAACCTCAAGCTCATCAATGTGCCCGTGCTCAAGCACCACGACACGGGCGGGTCGGAGATCACCGCCAGCCTGAAGCACGTCTACGGCCTGATTTCCATGGACGACGGCCAGAGCGGATTCCGCCATTACGGCGGCCTGGGCGAGACCTGCGGAAAGATGATGGCCTCGGTCGCCACTCCCGTCCTGAATATCGTCGACGCCATCTGGGTTTCCCACTCCACGCTGGGCGGGTTCCCCGCCGGAACGACCTTCCGGGCGAATCAGTTGCTGGCCAGCCAGGACCCCGTGGCGGCGGATTACTGGGCGGCCAAATACATCCTCTATCCAATCGACAGCAATTTCCGGCACCACCCTGATTTTTCGGGCATCAGCCGCTGGTTGACGAAGGCCGAGAACACTATCAACGACCGCGGCGGACTGCTGGACGACGAAAAGGGGGTCCGGATCGGCAGAGTCACTACGGATGAGAAAGCGATGGCCGTCCACAGTTGCGGCGCCGGCGAGTTCTTGAGCAATATACGGCTGAGCGTCTCGGAATCGGGGCTCCTCTTTGGCGCTCCCGCTTCCGGGTCCGGGACGATGGAAAAGCCCTTAAGCATCT
>CAYOZW010000067.1:11828-14523 GCA_964408495.1 uncultured Eubacteriales bacterium | reverse complement strand
CCGAGCCCGCGCGCCCGGTACCCCTCCCACCGGACGGCCCGCTCGACCTCTCCGCTCTCCATCTCTGCGGGCATCTCGAGGACTTTATAGCCCGTGCTCTCGATTGTCCGCTTGAGCTCGCCGAGGCTGGCTTCGGAAGGAAGGAATTCCACCCGCGCCCGGCCGGTGGCCAAGTTAACAGCGGCCTTGACCACCCCCCGGACTTCGAGGAGGGCCTTCTCGATCTTCTGGACACAGGAAGCACAGACGATTCCTTCGATGGGAATCTCCGTCGTCACCGTGCCGACATCGTAGCCGATTTCCCTTATAGAAGAGATAAAAGCGTCTGGTTTGACGACGCCCGGGTCAAAGATTACAGTCGCCATGGAGTTGGCAAAATTGACGTTGGCCTTGTCCACCCCTTTGAGAAGCCCCAGGTTTTTCTGGATATTGGCGGCGCAGCCGGCACAGCTCATCCCCCGGACAGGCAGGTCGATCCGCTGCCCGCCGGGAGCGGTCTCCTCCCCGTTTCGGGCTTCTTGTTTTTCGCCGGGCTCCGGGTCGCCCGTACCCGGCATTCCGGAGGGAGTCCAGGTGGGGGATAGATATTTTTCCGGATCTTTGTCGAATTCTTCCCTGCAGGAATCCGAACAAAAAAAGTAGGTTTTACCCTTATATTCGGAGGTTGCAGCGGCTCTATCCTCCCTGACTTGCATCCCGCAGACGACGTCTTTAGCCATGGATTCATTATACCATGGGGAAAGGGAGGAGCGTTGCATGCCCCCCTGTTTTTATGTTAAAATTCTGCGGGATAACCACCCAAGGAGAAATCCATGTCCGGACATTCCAAGTGGCATTCGATCAAACATAAAAAGGCGGCGGCCGACTCCAAGCGCGGCAAGATATTCACCAAGATCATCCGCGAGCTGAGTGTGGCGGCCCGGGCCGGAGGCGGCGACCCCGACGCCAACCCCCGCCTGCGCAAGGCCGTAGCCGACGCCCGGGCGGTGAACATGCCCGCCGACAACATCAAGCGGGCCATCCTCAAGGGCACCGGCCAGCTCGAGGGCTCTTCGTTCGAAGAAATCACCTATGAAGGTTACGGCCCCAGCGGCGTCGCCATTCTCGTGGAGGTCCTCTCGGACAACAAGAACCGGACCGTCTCCGAGCTTCGGCACATCTTCACCAAGAATGCCGGCCGCATCGGAGAGTCCGGGTGCGTCGCCTGGATATTCAAGCGGAAAGGCTACCTCGTCATCGACAAATCCAAGGCCGGCGAGGACCAACTCCTGGACATCGCCCTGGCCAGCGGAGCGGAGGACCTCCTGGACGACGGCAGCAATTGGGAGGTCTTCACGCCTCCGGAAAGCTATGAGGCTGTCGTCGAGGCCCTGAACCAGAACAGCATCGAGATCGACACCTCCAACCTCGGCTACATCCCCCAGAACTACGTCAAGCTCGAGGGCAAGCCGGCCCAGCAGCTCCTCCGGCTCATGGAGGAGCTCGAGGACCACGATGATGTCCAGCACGTCTGGGCCAACTTTGACATCTCGGAAGAGGAGATCGCCAGCTTCTCGGCCTGAGATGCGCCAATGAGGGTTCTTGGCATCGACCCCGGAAGTCAATCCACGGGGTTCGGCCTCATCGATTCCGACGAATCTGGATATACGGTACGGACTTTCGGCACCATCAAGCCGTCGCGGCGCCTGCCGTTTCACCTGAAACTCCACGAGATCGGACGGGAAGTGGGCGAGATCATAGCCGCCCATGCTCCCGACGAGGTGTCGATCGAAAGCCCCTTCTACGCCCAGAACATCAAGACGGCCATCGCCCTCGGCCAGGTCAGGGGCGCGGTGCTGGTGGCTGTGGCGGCCAGCGGCTGCGCGCTTTCCGAGTACTCGGCCCTGGAGATCAAGAAGGCGGTCACCGGTTACGGCCAGGCCGAAAAGCAGCAAGTCAAAACGATGGTGAAGGTGCTTCTCAAGATCGAGGGCGAGGTGGAAACCGATGCCTCCGATGCCCTGGCAGCGGCCATCTGCCACCTCAACACCCGGATGTTCCAGAAGAGCGTCGAGGAGTCGGCCGGCGGAGGGCGGCGTTGATCGCTTATCTCAAGGGGACAATCCGCCAGAAAACGCCGGGCCAGGTGATTATCGATATCGGCGGAGTCGGCTACTGCGCCTTTATCTCTCTCTCGACCTATCTGCAATTGGGGGAAGAAGGAAATGCCTGTGAGCTTCGCATCTATACCCATCTTACGGACAGCTCCCTTTCGTTGTTCGGTTTTTCCACCGCCACGGAGAAAGACGTCTTCCAGAAGCTCATCAGCATTTCGGGTATCGGGCCCAAAGTCGCCTTGAACGTTCTATCGGGGATCGGCCCGGCCGAGCTCGAAGCGGCGGTCGAGCGCAGCGACGTCGCTCGCATCACTCTTATCCCCGGGATCGGAAAAAAGCTGGCTACCCGGATCGCCCTGGAGCTCCAGGAAAAGCTGGAAAAAAGGGAAAAGGTCGTCGCCGGCCGCGGCTCCAGAGAAAAAGAGGACCTTATCGCCGCCCTGATGAACATGGGCTTCCGCCGGAAAGAAATCGAGGGAGTTGTCGACCAGACCCTCCGGACTCTCAAGGCTGAGGCAGGGATAGAAAAACTTCTCCGGGAATGCCTGAAAAAGCTGGCCAGGGTAATGCCCAAGGCTTACAAGCAGCTCACCGCCCTG
>CAYOZW010000067.1:5686-11818 GCA_964408495.1 uncultured Eubacteriales bacterium | reverse complement strand
CGATCCCGGCCGTTCTGACCCCTGTCCGGACCAGGGAGGACATCCAATTCGAGGACAGCCTTCGGCCCCGGACGTTCAACGAGTTCGTCGGGCAGGAGACGATCAAGTCCAACCTCCGTATTTTCATCGAGGCGGCCAAGAAAAGAGGCGAGCATCTCGACCATGTGCTGCTCTACGGACCGCCCGGGCTCGGCAAGACGAGCCTCGCCTACCTCATTGCCAAGGAGCTGGAGGTTGCGATCAAGCCGACCTCCGGCCCGGTCATCGAGCGGACAGGGGACCTTTCCGCCATCCTGACCAACTTGCAAAAGAAAGAGGTCCTGTTCATCGACGAGATCCACCGGCTCCATCCCTCAGTCGAGGAGCTCCTTTACTCGGCCATGGAGGATTACAGCCTCGACATCATCATCGGCCAGGGCCCGAGCGCCCGCAGCCATAAGCTCCAGCTCAAGAGGTTCACCCTGATCGGGGCGACCACCCGGGCCGGCCGGATTACGGCTCCGCTGCGCGGCCGCTTCGGTATCATCCACCGGCTGGATTATTATCGGGACGAAGACCTGAACAGGATCATCCGGAGGTCGGCCGAACTGCTGACGGTGGCCATCGATGACGGCGGAGCGGAGCAGATCGCCCGGCGCTCGAGGGGCACACCCAGGGTGGCCAACCGGTTGCTGCGCCGGGTGCGGGATTACGCCGACGTCAAGGCGGAGGGCGTCATCACCGCCAGGGAGGCCGAGACGGCCCTGGACATGATGGAGGTGGACTCCCTCGGGCTCGACGAAGTCGACCGGAAGATATTAGGAACCATCATCGAGAATTTCGGCGGCGGTCCGGTCGGGATCACGACCATCGCCGCCGCCATCGACGAGGAAAAGGACACCATCGAATCGATCTACGAGCCCTTCCTGATGCGGATCGGGTTCTTAGAGAGGACCATCCGCGGGCGGAAGATCACGCCCCGGGCTTACGAGCACCTTGGTTTCCAACCGCCGGGCTCTCCTCCCAAATCACAGAAAAAGCTCTTCAAGGAATAGCCTTTGGGGACATGCGCAATAAGGGGACACTAACCTTAATTCATTTCTGGAGAGATGTCTGCCAAATCTCGTGCTGAATTAAGGTTTGTGTCCCCTTATTTCCACGAATAAAATGCTGGTCTCCGACTTCAACTACCGCCTCCCTCCGGGGCTCATCGCCCAAAGGCCTCTTCCCAGGAGGGACGATTCCCGAATGATGGTTGTCTTCCGGCGGGAACAGAGGATCGTCCACGACCGCTTCAAGAACCTTCCCGGCTACCTGCGGCAAGGAGACGTCCTCGTTCTCAATACCGCCAGGGTCATTCCGGCCAAAGTCTGGGGGAAAAAAAACGGGAGGGAAGTCGAGTTTCTTTTCCTGGGAGAAAAAGAGAAGGGAATCTGGGAGGTGCTCTGCCGCCCGGCGAGAAGGGTCCATCAGGGAAGCCGGGTGGTATTCGGCCCCGACTTCGAAGGGGAAGTCGTGGTCGTGGGGCCGCGGGGAAAACGCCTCCTGCGCGTCTCCTCTCCCGATGTCCTGGGACGACTTAAAGAGATCGGCTATGCGCCGCTCCCCCCCTACATAAAGAGGAAAAAAGAGGAGTCCGGGCTCAGGGATCTCGACCGGAAGAGATACCAGACGGTTTTTGCCCGCCGCGAAGGGGCGATCGCCGCTCCCACGGCGGGGCTTCATTTCACACCCGCGGTCCTCCGGAAGATCAAAGAAAAGGGCGCAGTCGTCTGCCCGGTCAACCTTGAGGTCGGCCAGGCGACTTTTCAACCGGTCGAGGTCGACCGACTCGAAGAGCACCGGATGCTCTCCGAGCGATACACGATAGCTCCTAAAACGGCCCGGACTGTCATATCCACCAAGAAAGAGGGCCGGCCCGTCTTGGCGGTCGGGACAACCGTCGTCCGGGCCCTGGAGAGCGCTTGGCAGGACGGCAGGCTCCCCCCCGGGACACGTTCGACCGATCTCTTTATCCGTCCCGGGTTCGAGTTCAGAGTGGTGGACAGGCTCCTGACTAATTTCCATCTTCCCCACTCCACGCTGCTGATGCTGGTATCCGCGTTGGCTGGCCGGGAGTTGATCCTCCGGGCCTATGAAGAGGCCGTGGGCGAAGGATACCGTTTCTACAGCTACGGAGATTGCATGTTAGTATTATAGAGAATAGGCCTTTCTCGGTGTACTCCCTTCCCTCCTTGCTGAAGACCCGCCCACCCGCCACCATTAGCTTCGGAGGGAAGTGGATACACCGATCAATCCATTCTCTTGGGGGGAAAGGTCTTGGCTTCGATTTTCCTGTTGAAATTCGTCCGCAATTTCATTAATGATATGGTCGCTTCTCGGAATCAAGCCCTGAGAGGAGGATCTAAATGACGGATGAGCCGACGCTTCAGCCCAAGGCGAAATTTCCGCGCTCTTTCTGGACGGCCAACGTCGTCGAGCTTTTCGAGCGGGCGGCCTACTACTCGATGGCCCCCTTCATGGTCATCTATCTCCACGAGATCCTGGGCATGCGGCCCGTCTTCGCCACCTTCCTCAACGGGTCGCTTCTCTGGGGTCTCATCTATTTTCTCCCCATTCTCTCGGGCACGCTGGCCGACAAGTTCGGGTTCAAACGTTCGCTCCGCGTTTCCTTCGTGATGATCTCGCTGGGCTACGTGCTCATGGGGAACATCCAGGGATTCTGGCCGGCCGTGGCCAAAGTTCTGGGCGCCTCGCCCACAGACTACGCCATCCCGGCGGTTGTCGGCATCGTCTTCATCGGCATCGGAGGGTCGATCGTCAAGCCCTGCATCGCCGGCACGGTCCAGAAGACCGCGGGAAGGTTCGCCACATTAGGCTTCGGCATCTTCTACATGGTCATCAACATCGGTTCGATCAGCGGCCGCGGCATTTCCTATTTCATCCGGACCAACCTGGGCATCCCCGCCATCTTCACCTACGCCGCGACGATCTTCGCCCTGATCGGCTTGTTCGTCGTCATTTTCATTTACAGGGAGCCGGAGTATGTCAGCGACGGCAAAAAGGACGATCAGAAAGTCGAGAAGAAATCCCTGGGCCAGGCCATTCTCGGCATCTTCATCGTCCTCAGCAACCTCCGGTTCGTCTTCTTCCTGGTCGTCATCGGCCTCTTCTGGTTCCTCTATGTCCAGCTCTATAACCTCATGCCGCTCTTCCTGCGTTACATCGATCCCAATGCCCCCGTCGAGCTATACACTCTGGCCAATCCCCTGATGATCGTCTGCTTCCAGCTCCTCATCACCCGGATGGTCAAAAAATGGACCCCGGTCAAGTCCATCCTTTTCGGGGTGGGGGTGACCACGGCCGGGATGCTGCTCAACGTCCTGCCGGCGCTCTTCCTCCCCGATCTGGCTCAGAAGGCGAACCTTCTCGGCCTGGCCTTGCCGGCCGCGGGTATGGTTCTCATCGTCTCTATCGCCTCCATGGCCGTGGGCGAGATGATGGCGTCTCCGCGCATCTATGAGTACATCGGCGGAATCGCTCCGAAAGGCCAGGAGGGGCTCTATCTTGGATATGCCAACCTGCCTATCGCCATAGGCAGCATCTTCGGCGGCCCCTTGGGCGGACGCCTCTTCGAACGGTTCATTTCCGAGCCCGCCCAGGCAGGCGAGGCTGTCAACCCGCTGGCCATGTGGCTGATCATCGCCGGCATCGGGGTCGTCTCGATGGTCGGGCTGTCGATCTACGATCGGGTGCTCGTCAGGACCCGGGAGTGAGAAATTCAGGGCGCCGAAACCGAATTCAGAAATTTGGTTCATGTCCCCGAATTTCCCTCGACCACCGCCTCCCCTCTTTTCCCCAGGCGAGGGGTATGGGCGAGAAGGTCATCCGGAGGCGAGAGGGCACGGGTCCGCGAAGCGGAGAGCGAGCCGAGGAAATAAGCGAATTTGGCTCGCCGGGACAAATTCGCGGGCCTTCGAGCCCATGCCCCGAGCCTATTTGACAAAAACAAAATTGTGTCTTATAAATCGGGACGATGAGCGACGATAAAGCCGCGGAAGAAAAGCTGGCCGACATCCTCCATCCGAGCACCAAGGCCAAGGAATTCAAGATCACCCTGGTATTCGGCCATAGGCTTTCGTCCGACTACGGGAAGGCGGTCGACCTGGCCAAGAGAAACCCCGCCTACACCGAAGAAGGGAACGGCGAGTGGGTCCGCCACTCGGCCACCTATACCCCCGCCCAGGTCGACGAGCTATTCGCCCTCTTCAATCTCGTCCACGAATGGGACACGACCGAGGTCCTGGTCAACCATAAGCGGATTCCTTACGCCCATCAGCTCTGGATTCCCCTGATGTGGTTCTACCGGATCCGTTAGGCCTGCCTGGGAATTCCCGCCGGTTGTTGACATCTTCCGTATCTCAGCCTATTATGACGACTAAAAGGAAAAGGAGCGTGTACATGAAAAAACCGAGCTTTTTGGCCATCCTGGCATGCTGTGTTTTCCTATTTTGGACGATGTCCTGCCAGTCTCCGTCCTCGACAAACAACCCAGCCGCCTCTCCCCCGGCTAAAGACAGCCAATCGAGCGCGGCGAACGATGACGCTTCTTCCGATTCAGGGGCCACGGCAAAGATGGGCTTCCTGAGGCTCACCCTCAAGGATGCGCCCATCGAGGACGCCAAGAACGTCTGGCTGAAGATCAGCAACATCCGCGTCCATGAAGCCTGTGACGAGGGAGAGGATTGTTTCCACCTGGTCTGGGAGAACTCCTTCGGACAGGACATCGACCTCCTGGCCTTGAAGACGGTCCCGCTCATCTTCATGACCCCTCTCCCGGAGGGAACGTACAACCAGATCCGGATGGCGATCATCTCCGGGGAGATCGTTTTCGGGCCTCCCGGCGAACCCGACCCGACCGATATGCACTATCCCCTTATCGTCCCCTCCGATGAGGTCAAGACCCACCTCCACTTCGAGGTCGCCGAAGGCGGAATCACCCAGATTACCCTGGACCTCGACGCCAAGAACTCCATCCACATCATCAAAAAAGGGAAAAAAGATACCTACCAGCTCCGACCGGTCGTTAACGTCGTCGCCGTCGAGGAACCGCCGAGCTGAACGCCTAGATCTCTTCCATCCGCACCGTGAAGTGCCTCAGGTGCGGAGCCTGTTCGACGATCCTGAAGCCGCGGATTTTGTCCTTATTCCGGTAGAGTTCCGCCAAAGCCTCGGCGACATAATTCAGGTGGGAAACCGTGTAGACCCGGCGGGGGATAGCGAGGCGGACCAGCTCCAGCTTGGGATAGCGCGCTTTTCCCCGGCCTTCTGTGTCCTTGGCGAACATCACCCCCCCGATCTCGACCGACCGGATCCCCGCTTCCAGGTAGAGGGCGACCGTGAGTGCCCACCCGGGATATTGATGCCTGGGGATGTGAGGCAGAAACTCATCGGCCAGAATATAGACAGCGTGTCCTCCAACGGGCTTGTAAATGGGGATCCCGGACTTGTCGAGCAGGTCGCCAAGGTAGGCCACCTGTCCGGTCCGGTGCTCGAGGTAATCCTCCTCCAGAACTTCCTGGAGGCCGCGGGCCAGGGCCTCAAGGTCCCGGCCGGCCAGGCCGCCATATGTCGGGAAACCTTCGCTGATGATGAGCAGGTTCTTGAGCCGCCGGGCGAGGTCGTCATCGATCAAGGTGATGAACCCGCCGATATTCACCAAAGCATCCTTCTTGGCGCTCATCGTCGCCCCGTCCGCGCAGGCGAACATCTCCCGGGCGATCTTCAGGACCGTCTTGCGCGAGCAGCCCGGCTCTTTTTTCTTGATGAAATAGGCGTTCTCGGCGAAGCGGCAAGCGTCAAAATAGAAGGGAACCCCGTAGCCTCGGCAGACCTCGCTCACCTGGCGGATGTTCTGGAGCGAGGCCGGCTGGCCGCCGCCGCTGTTGTTGGTCACGGTCATCATCACCAGCGGGATTTTTTTGGGGCCGGTCCGCCGGATGAACCGGTCGAGCTTTTTTACATCCATGTTGCCCTTGAAGGGAAGCTCCACCCTGGGGTCGTAGGCTTCTTCGATCGCCAGGTCCAGAGGGATTCCCCCCCGGACCTCGATGTTGGCCCGGGTGGTGTCGAAATGGATGTTGTTGGGGACGG
>CAYOZW010000067.1:0-5676 GCA_964408495.1 uncultured Eubacteriales bacterium | reverse complement strand
GTTTCGCCCTTCTTGACCATCGCCTCGAACAGGATTCGCTCCGCCGCCCGGCCCTGGTGGGTCGGGATGACATGGGGAAAACCGAAGATCGCCCGGACCGCCTCCGCAAAATGGAAGTAATTGCGCGCCCCGGCGTAGGATTCGTCACCGAGCATGATCCCGGCCCACTGGTTGTCCGACATGGCCGAAGTGCCGCTATCGGTGAGAAGGTCGATGAATATCTTTTCGGCCGGGATATTGAAGACGTTGAACCCGGCCCGTTTCAGGACGGCCTTCCGTTCGCGCCGGCTGATCCGGCGGATGGGTTCGACAACTTTGACCCGGTAGGGCTCGACGGGCATCTTGGCTCTGGGCATATTATCCTCCGCTAGAACATCAGAAAGAGACCAGCCGGCGGAATTGACGGAACCGGGCTTCGACCTCGTCCAACCGGAGGGATTTGAACCGCTCGATCCCGAAATCCTCGATGGCAAACGAGGCGAGAACACTTCCGTAGACGGCCGCCCGGCGGAATTCCGGCCGGGTGAACTTCCTCACCTTATCGAGGTAGCCGAGGAAGCCCCCGGCAAAACTGTCCCCGGCGCCGGTCGGGTCGACCACGTCTTCGCAGGGATGACCCAGGACGCCGAAAACGAACTTCCGTCCCATAACGAGGGCGCCGTGTTCCCCCTTTTTTGTCACCACCAGGCGGGGACCGGCGGCTAAGATCTTCTTCCCCGCCTTGATCAGGTTGGTCTCCTGGGTCAGCATCCGGACCTCTTCATCGTTGGCGAAAAGGATATCTACCCGCTCGAGCACGCGCCAGGTGGACTCGGGCTTGGAGGAAATCCACAGGTTCATCGTGTCCATGGCCACCAATTCAGGCTTATCGACCTGGGCAAGGATGCTGTCCTGCAAATCGGGATCGATGTTGGCCAGAAAGACAATATCCGCCTCGCGGTAGGAAGCCGGCAACTCCGGCCGGAAATTCTCGAATACGTTAAGCTCTGTCCTGATGGTCTCTCTCTGGTTGGGGTCATAGCCATAGTGCCCTTCCCAGTGAAACGTCCGGCCGGGCCTGACCTCAAGCCCGGCGGTATCGACGCCTCGAGCCTTGAGCAGATCGATGACCTCGGAAGGGAAATCCTCACCCACGACGGCGACGATCTTGGGACGGGTGAAGAAGCTCGCCGCCAGTGTGAAGTAGGTTCCCGAGCCGCCGACGATCTTATCCCGCCGGCCCCAGGGAGTCTGAATCGTGTCAAAAGCGACCGATCCGACAATGATGAGGCTCATAGGGATCTAATCTTTGACGTACTTGGCGATGAGGTGGTGAACCCGTCTTTTGGTCTCTTCCGGGATCAAGGCGCTCTGCGTCACCAGGCAGTTCTCGAGGCCCCGGCCGCACTGGCATTTCTCCCCTCTCTCCGGAGGAAGAGACGCCACGGTCCTTTTAACGATCGACTTGGCGTTTTCAATATTCAGACGGAGGTTTTCCAGGATCAGCTCGACCGAGACGGTCTCCTCCTCGGCGTGCCAGACGTCGTAATCGGTCACCAGGTTCATGGTGGCGTAGCAGATCTCCGCTTCGCGGCAGAGCTTGGCCTCGGTGGCCGCGGTCATGCCGATGACGTCGCAGCCCCAGAGCCGATAGACCCTCGACTCGGCCTGGCTGGAGAAGGCCGGGCCCTCGATACAAATATAAGTTCCGCCCTTATGAACGCGGAGCCCGAGGTCCCGGCCAGCGGAATAGAGAATGTCGGCGAGCTCCGGACAGACGGGCTGGGCGAAGCTGACATGGGCGGCCAGTCCGTCGCCGAAGAAGGTGTTCGGGCGCCGCGAGCGGTCGAAGAACTGGTCGGAGAAGACGATGTCGCGCGGACGGATCTCCTCCTTGAGGGACCCGCAGGAATTGACCGAGATGATCCGCTCGACGCCCAGCATCTTGAAGCCATAGATATTGGCGCGGAAGTTGATGTCGGAAGGAAGCAGCTTATGGCCGCGCCCGTGCCGGCTCAAGAAGGCCACGCTTTTATTTCCCAGCGTTCCGATCAGATAGGCGTCGGAGGGAGAACCGAAGGACGTTTCCAGGCGGTGCTCCACGACGTCCGTTATCCCCTCGATTTCGTAGAGCCCCGTGCCGCCGAGGATGCCGATCTCGGCCCGGGGGAGTTTTGGGTCGACTGATTTCGCCATGGCACCTCCTGGAGGAAGGATATTCATATATAATTTATGCCCGGCCAAGTCAAGAAAACGGGGACGGGCAATTTATTTCACCCTCTCCCATTCCCTCCCCCGTATTCCCATCATCCTTGAAGAACATGCCCCTTTGGGTTATCCTATTCAGAGCAAAATGAACGAATTAGAGACTCAGTTGGCCGAGCTGGGGAAAGTCCTCCGCGGCGGACCGCGGATCGCCGTCCTCACCGGCGCGGGCATCTCGGCGGAGTCCGGGATTCCCACCTTCCGGGGCCAAGACGGCCTCTGGAAGCAATTCCGGGCCGAGGAACTGGCCACTCCGCAGGCTTTTTACCGTGATCCCAGCCTGGTTTGGGAATGGTATGACTGGCGGAGGAACATCATCGCCTCGAAGAAGCCTCATGCCGGGCACCGGGTGCTCGCCCGCTGGGAAGGACATTTTCCTTATTTCATCTTGATCACCCAGAACGTCGACGGACTGCACCGCAGGGCCGGTTCGCAAAGCATCCTTGAGCTTCACGGCAATATCTGGGAAGTTCGCTGTACCAAGGAAGGGACCGTCGCCGAGAACCATGAGTCACCCCTGAAGTCCATCCCCCCGCTCTGCCCGGCCTGTAGGTCGATTCTCCGGCCCAATGTCGTCTGGTTCGGGGAGGCCCTGCCCTCGGAAACACTCGAGGAGGCCTATGCCGCCTGCGCCTCCTGCGAGCTCATGTTCGTTATCGGGACGTCGGCCTTTGTCCAGCCGGCCGCGTCACTGCCTCTTCTCGTCGCCCAGAGGGGAGCCACAGTTGTCGAGGTGAACCCCGAGCCGACTCCGCTAACGCCGAGCGCCGATTTTGTCTTCCAGGGAAAAGCGGGCGAGGTCCTGCCGCTAATCGACGAGAGCCTGGGCGGCGGGCCGGCTCCCACCTGAAAGGATACGGTTTGATGAAGACCCTTTATTTCGACGCCGCGGCCGGAGCGAGCGGCGATATGATCCTGGGCGCCCTCCTCGATCTTGGAACTTCTCGGACGCGATTTCTCAGCAAAATGTCCGGGCTCCGGCTCCCGGTGGACATCAGAATACGGTCCGTCAAGAGGGCGGGGCTCAGGGGACTCAAGGTGGACGTCCGGGTCAAGAAGGAATCCCGGCCGCGTCGCTGGGCTGATATCGAGGTCCTCATCAAAAAAAGCCGGTTTTCAGACAGAGTCAAGAGCAGGGCTCTGGCCGTTTTCAAAACGCTTTTCGAGGCCGAGGCGAAAGTCCACGGAGAAAAGATTCTCTCGGTTCACCTTCATGAAGCCGGGGCCGATGACGCTCTGATCGATGTCCTCGGGAGCGCCTATCTCCTCGAAACACTAAATGTCGGCAAGGTCTATTGTTCGCCCCTGAACGTCGGCAGCGGTTGGGTCAGGACATCGCATGGTGTCCTCCCGGTCCCGCCCCCCGCCGTGGCCGAGATTCTCAAAAAAGCGCCGGTCTATTCGGCCTGGGCCAAAGAGGAGTTGGTCACGCCGACGGGAGCGGCTATCCTGGCCACCTGGGCGGAGGCTTTCATCCCCTTCCCGGAAATAAGCTGCACCCGGATAGGATGCGGCGCGGGGAGCCGGGACTTCGACGACCTTGCCAATATCCTCCGGGTTTTTCAAACGGAAGAGGGAGAATTCCAGGCTGATAAAAATGTTTTCCAGGTCGAGACCAACCTGGACGATGCCAGTCCTCAGTTGTTGGCTCACTTCATCGACAAAGCGCTCCGGCTCGGAGCGCTCGATGTTTTCCTGACGCCTGTCACCATGAAAAAAGGCAGGTTGGGCGTGAAATTGACCCTCCTGACCGATACGGCTAAAATGGATGGGCTTATCGAAGCCATTTTCCGGGAAACAAGCTCGATTGGCGTCCGCTATTTCCCCGTCGCCAGAAGGATTCTCCAGCGGGACATCCGGAAAGTCCGCGTCCTGGGAGAGGAAGTCGGCATTAAAACGGGGACGCTCGGCGGCGGCGAAGTCAACGTCCAGCCGGAGTTTTCCGATTGCCTGAGGGTGGCCAAGAAGAAAGACCTCCCGGTCAAGGTCATCCATCAGCTGGCCGTCGGACAGTATCATGCAAAAAAAGGGAAGCCGGCCGGGCCAAGATAAGGAAGGCGGCATCATGGACTTGAAGAAGATCGAAAAAGGCATCCGGCTCCTACTCGAAGGAGTCGATGAAGATCCCGGCCGTCCGGGTCTCGCGGCGACGCCCAAGCGGGTCGCCCGGATGTTCTCGGAGATCCTGGGCGGGATGCGCGAGGACCCGGCCAAACACCTCCGGACGATCCATGAAGAGAAACACGACGAGATGGTCATCATCAAGAACATCCCGCTCTATTCCATGTGCGAGCACCATCTCCTCCCCTTCGCCGGCGTCGCCCACGTAGCCTATATCCCTAGATCAGGACGCATCGTCGGCCTGAGCAAAATCGCCCGGGTGGTGGATATTTTTTCCCGCCGCCTCCAGGTCCAGGAGCGTCTGACCAAGCAGATCGCCGACATCCTTGACCGGCACCTCAAGCCCCTCGGCGTCATGGTCGTCATCGAGGCCGAGCATATGTGCATGTCCATGCGCGGCGCGAAAAAGCCGAAATCGTGGACCGTGACGTCCGCGGTCCGGGGCTCTTTCCGCACCAACAGCGCCACCCGCGCCGAGGCCATGATGCTGATCACAGGAGGAGCGCGCAGTGTCAAAGACGTCTAGGGAAACTTTCTATATATCGACACCTATCTATTACGTGAACGATATCCCGCATATCGGCCACGCCTACACGACGATCATCGCCGACGCCCTGGCCCGTTTCAACCGACTCCGCGGCAAGGACGTTTTTTTCCTTACGGGAACGGACGAGCACGGCCAGAAAATCGAGAAAGCCGCCGCCGCAAAGGGAATAACGCCGCTGGCCCTGGCGAATGCGGTGGTCGGCCGGATCAGGGACCTCTGGAAGGCCCTCCACATCTCCAACGATTTTTTCGTCCGGACGATCGACCCCTTTCACGAGAAGGGAGTGCAGAAAATATTCCTCCGGCTTAAAGAGAAGGGAGATATCTATAAGGGGACCTATCAGGGATGGTACTGCGTCTCCGACGAGAACTTCCTGGCCGAGGATGTCCCCCTTCAGCCCGAGGGTGACAAGATCTGCCCCGACTGCGGCAAGCGGGCCACCCTGGTTTCGGAGGAATGCTATTTTTTCCGGCTGTCTGCGTACCAGGAGCCGTTGCTCAAGTATTACGCCGACCATCCCGGATTCGTCCGGCCGCCCGGCCGGCTGAACGAGGTCGTCAGCTTCGTCCGCCAGGGGCTCAAAGACCTGAGCATCACTCGGACGACGGTCAAGTGGGGAATCCCCGTCCCGGATGACCCCAAGCACACCATCTATGTCTGGTTCGACGCACTCCACAACTATCTCACCGGCGCCGGGTTTGACTGGGATATGAAGAGATTCGAGCGTTTCTGGCCGGCCGATATCCATCTTATCGGCAAGGACA
>CAYOZW010000066.1:0-14664 GCA_964408495.1 uncultured Eubacteriales bacterium | reverse complement strand
CTCTCGCTGGGGCTGTCCTTGACACTCCCAGGCTAAATTCTTTATTATACTACCCGTTCGTCCAGGCAACAGGCGCGTGGCTCAGTGGTAGAGCGCTTCCTTGACGCGGAAGAGGCCGTGGGTTCGATTCCCTCCGCGCCTACCATCGAATAAGGAGTGCGTATTCAAGAGGACGCAAAGAGGACGGGGTTCCTTCCCCCCTACCTGTTGGATACCATAGGATAAAGATGCCGGAAATGATCAGCATTAGTGTCGACGGGTCTGTCCTTTCGGTCGAGAAAGGGACTGTCCTCAAGGAGGCGATCCGTCCGCTCAAGCTGGAGCGCAAACCCGTCCTGGCCGGGGTCGACGGCGAAGCCGTCGGCCTGAACCACGGCCTCGTCCAGGACAGCCGGGTCCATCTGATCTACCCGGATTCCGAGGAGGGCCTCGATATCCTCCGTCACAGCGCCTCCCATCTCATGGCCCACGCCGTCCTTGATCTTTTTCCCGGCACCCAGGTCGGGATCGGCCCCGCGGTCGAGAACGGTTTTTACTATGATTTCCTCCGCGAAACTCCGTTCACCCCCCAGGACCTGAAAGCTATCGAAGACAAGATGCGGGAGCTGGCCCGGCAGAACATCCCGATCCAGAAGGTCATTCAGGAGAAGGACTCGGCCGTCCGGCAGTTTAAAGAAGCGGGCCAGGCGCTCAAGGTCGAGCTCATCGAGGAGAAGGGCGGCGAAAACGTCTCCTGCTACGCTCAGGGCGGGTTCGTCGATTTCTGTCTCGGACCCCACGTCCCCTCGACCGGATACATCCAGCATTTCAAGCTGCTCTCAGCATCGGGCGCTTACTGGAAAGGTGACGAAAAAGGGCAGCAGCTTCAACGCATCTACGGGACAGCCTTTTTCGAAAAGCAGCAGCTCAAGGACTATCTGACGCTCCTCGAGGAGTCGAAAAAAAGGGATCACCGCAAGCTAGGCCAGGAACTCGACCTCTTCAGCAGCTGCGACGACCTCGGCGGCGGCCTCATCCTCTGGCACCCCAAGGGCGCCCGGATCCGGGCCGTCATTGAGCAGCACTGGCGCGAGCGGCATTGGGCGGGCGGCTATGATATCCTCTATACTCCGCATATCGGCCGGGCCAGCCTGTGGGAGACTTCGGGGCATCTCGATTTCTACAAAGAGAGCATGTACTCGCCGATGGAAATCGACGAGCAGGATTACTACCTCAAGCCGATGAACTGTCCGTTCCACATCCAGGTCTACAAGACCAAGCTCCGGTCCTATCGGGACCTGCCCCTACGTTGGGCGGAGCTCGGCACCGTTTACCGCTACGAGAGGTCGGGGGTCCTCCACGGCCTTCTTCGGGTCCGCGGATTCACTCAGGACGACGCTCACATCATCTGCACTCCGCAGCAGATAGACGACGAGATCCTTCGGGTCCTGGATTTCTCGATCAGCATCCTGGCCGACTTCGGCTTTCTGGACAACAAGATAGAGCTTTCCGTCCGAGACCCCAAGAACCCGGACAAGTATGCGGGCAGCGAAGAGATGTGGACGCAGGCCGAAGCCTCCCTGGTCAAGGCCTTGGAAGCCAGGAAGCTGTCCTACAAGAGGATCGAGGGCGAGGCCGTCTTCTACGGGCCGAAGATCGACATCAAGATCAAGGACGCCCTCGGCCGCCTCTGGCAGTGCACGACGATCCAGTTCGACTTTAACATGCCCGAGCGGTTCGATATGACCTTTGTGGGTGAAGACAACCAACCCCACAGGCCCTATATGGTCCACCGGGCCCTTCTCGGCTCTCTGGAGCGTTTTTTCGGGATTCTCATCGAGCATTATAAGGGGAATTTCCCCTTTTGGCTGGCCCCTGTCCAGGTCATCGTTCTGCCCATCTCGGACAGACACGAGGAATATGCCCAGTCCCTCGACAAGCGGCTCAGAGAGCGGGGGATTCGTTCTCAGACCGATTCGCGGCGGGAAAAGATCGGCTACAAGATCAGGGACGCCGAAAATCAGAAGATTCCTGTTATCCTGGTCGTCGGCGATAAAGAGGTGGCCGAGGGGACCGCGGCGCTGAGGGTTCACACCCAAGGAGACAAAGGGCCGGTCCAGATTGCCGAATTCCTTGAAAAAATTGTTGATTTGAATGAAAATAAGTCTTTGATGCTGAGTTTATAAGGAGGCCGAGCATTTTTAGAAGACATCGTTTCTATCCAGTCCCCAGGAAAGCCAAGCCGCATCGGACGAACGAAATGATTCACGCCAACGAGATCAGAGTGATCGACGAAGAAAAGAAACAGGTCGGGGTCCTTCCCGTACCTGACGCTCTCTCCTTGGCCAGACAGAAAGGGCTCGACCTGGTCGAGATCGCCCCCGAGGCGAACCCGCCGGTCTGCCGGATTATGGATTACGGCAAGTTCCTGTACGAGGAGCACAAGAGGGAGCACGAGGCCAAGAAGCACCAGAAGCAGGTTCAGCTCAAGGAGATCAAGTTCAGGCCGAAGATCAGCATCCACGATTATTCCTTTAAAATGAAGCACGTGCAGCGGTTCCTGGAGGAAGGCAACAAGGTCAAGATCACGATCATGATCCGGGGCCGGGAAAGGGCCAAGCCAGAGCTGGCCCACCAGCTCATGAGCAGGATCAAGGAAGATGCCCATTCATTCGGCCGCCAGGACGGGACCATGAGAAAACAGGTTTGGGCCGTGTCCGCCATTCTTGTCCCCGTTAAGTCAGGAGGAAAAGATGCCAAAGCTAAAGACGCACAAGGGAGCCCAAAAGCGGTTCAAGGTCACAGCCAAGAAGAAGATCGTTCATAGCAAGGCTTTCAAAAGCCACCTTCTTTCTTCCAAGGATGCCAAGAGGAAAAGGCATCTGGGTAAGAGGGTGCTGGTGAGCCGAGCCGACCGGGCGGCCGTCAAGAAGATGCTTCCTTACGAGTTCTGATTCCAGGGCGACAGAAGGAGTTCAAGATGCCGAGAGTCAAGCGTGGAACCAAGAGAAGGGCCCGCCGGGCCAAATATCTGAAGCTGGCCAAAGGCTACCGTGGTGCTAAGAGCCATAATTACCGGACCGCCAAGGAGGCTGTGGAAAAGTCTCTCCTCTATGCCTATCGCGACCGGCGGAACAAGAAAAGGGATTTCCGGCGGCTCTGGATCATCCGGGTCAAGGCCGCTTCCGAGCAGAACGGGATCACCTACAGCCGTTTCATAAACGGCTTGAAGCGGCTGCACGTCGAGCTCGACCGCAAGGTCCTGGCCGACTTAGCCGTCCATTCGCCGCAGGCGTTCACCGCTCTCGTCCATAAGGTTAAAGAAGCCGCGACGTGAGATGAAGACGCTGGAGAGCCGCGTCGACGCGCTCAGGAAGAAGTTCGATGAATCCCTGGCGAGAGTCAAAGATGCCAGGGCCCTTGAGGACCTGCGCAACGAATTCTTGAGCCGGAAGAGGGGACATATCACCCTTCTTTTTGATGAGCTCAAGAGTCTATCACCTGAGAAAAAACGGTCGGCCGGCAAGCTTGTCAATGAGTTAAAGGCCCATGTTCAAGAAAAGCTGAGCGTTCAGCTCAAGGGGCCTATCTCAGCCGAAGCATCCGTCAAAGGGACCCTCATGTCTCCAGAGCAGGACGATCTGACGCTTCCCGGCGAGACACTAGCCTGGGGGGCGCCCCACCCGATCACCCTATTCCAGGAGGAGATCGAGAGGATCTTCGAAGCCATGGGATTCTCCATTGCCGAAGGCCCCGAAATCGAGACAGATTATTACAACTTCGAGGCCCTCAACTTCCCGCCCCACCATCCCGCCCGGGACGACTGGGACACCCTCTACCTCGGGGAGAATCTTCTCCTGCGGACGCACACATCGCCGATGCAGATCCGAGTGATGGAGAAGCAAAAGCCGCCCATCCGCATCATTATTCCCGGAAAAGTCTACCGGCGGGAAGCCATCGACCCCACCCATCTTCCCATGTTCTGCCAGGTCGAAGGGCTGCTGGTGGATGAAGGCGTGACCTTCGCCCATCTCAAGGGAACGCTGGATTATTTCCTAAAGCGTCTGCTCGGGGACAAGATCGAGATCCGCTTCCGGCCGAGTTTCTTTCCGTTCACCGAACCGTCGGCTGAAGTGGACATAAGCTGTCTCATCTGCCGCGGCCAGGATAAGGCCTGCCCCGTTTGCGGGGGCACAGGCTGGAAAGAGCTCCTGGGGGCGGGCATGGTCAATCCTCAGGTTCTCAAAAACGTCAACATCGACCCGGAGAAGTACTCCGGCTGGGCGTTCGGGTTGGGCATCGAGCGCGCGGCCATGTTTTGCTATCAGATCACTGATATGCGAACCTTCTACGAAAACGACCTTCGCTTTATTCGGCAATTTTTCCTGAAATGAAGATCAGTTTAGATTGGCTCAGGGAATGTCTGGAGGCGGAGGTCCCTGCCTCTCAGGTCATCGAAACCCTGGAGCGAATCGGCCTGGTGGTGGAAGACCGGGAGGAAAAAGAGGGAGACATCGTCCTCGAGGTCGAGACCTACTCGAATCGTCCCGATACTCTCGGTCATCTGGGGATGGCCAGGGAGCTAGCCGCCGCCCTGGGACTGCGTCTGAAGGAGAGGGACTGGCCCCTTTCGGAGCTCTCCACCCGGACGGCGGACCTGGTGGATGTCCAGATCTGGGACGAAGACCTATGCCCTCGGTACTGCGGCGCCATTGTTAAGGGCGTCAAGGTCGGACCTTCGCCGGCCTGGCTACGGAAGAGGATCGAGTCCATGGGGCTTAATCCTGTCAACAACGTTGTCGATGTCACCAATTATGTCCTCTTTTCGACCTCACAGCCCATCCATGCCTTCGACCTGGACAAGATCGGGGGGGCCAAGGTGATCATCCGCCGGGCGAAGAAAGGGGAGAGGCTCCTCAGTCTCGAGGGCAGCGACCTGGACCTGACACCGGATATGCTGGTCATCGCCGATGAAACGAGGCCGATCGCCCTGGCCGGAGTCATCGGAGGACAGGCGTCTGCCGTGACCGAGGAAACCAAGGACGTCTTTATTGAAAGTGCCTATTTTCATCCGGTCTCGGTGCGCAAAACCCGCAAGGCGGCCGGCCTGCAGACAGACGCTTCCTACCGGTTCGAAAGAGGAGCGGATATCGCCTTTCCGCCTCAGGCGGCCAGGATGGCGGCCTCGCTGCTTGCTCAATTTGGCGGTCGGGTCTGTGAGGAACCTGTCGACGTCTTCCCGCTCCCCTCGAAAAAAAAGGGGATTGTCCTCCGCCATCGCCGTATCGCCGAGCTGCTTGGTGTCGATGTTGACAAGGATTTTATAGAGCGGACCCTTCGGGACCTGGAATTTGGCCTCGAGTCCAAACAGCCCGGTGTCTGGCAGGTCAAGGTTCCTACTTGGCGAGTGGACATCGACCGCGAGGCCGACCTTGTCGAGGAAGTGGCCCGTTTCTTCGGCTATGAGAGGATTCCGTCCGTCCTCCCTCCCCTCCAGATTGTCGACCCGATCCCCGATAAAATCAGAGAGAGAGCCAAACAGATCCGGCCGCTCCTTTTTCATTATGGATTCAACGAGGTCATTAACTTCAGCTTTTCCGATGCCGAGAGGGAACGATTGTTGGCGACCGGGCTCGAGCCCGTGGAGATTCGCAATCCTATTTCCGCTAGAGCCTCGCTTCTGAGGACGACCCTCCTCGGTGGTCTCCTGGAGACAGCCGCCTGGAATAGAAACCGTGGCCAGGAGGCCATCCAGGTTTTCGAAATGGGCAAGGTCTATTTCCGGGAGGACCGGGATTTCCGAGAAAAACTCGCCCTGGGATTGCTGAGCACGGGGATGCGGGGTGAGCCGCACTGGAAGACGAGCAGCGGGGAGGCGGATTTCTTCCAGCTCAAGGGGGAATGTGAAGCCCTTCTCCGGCAGTTTCGTTATGAACCGTTCTCTTTCGAAAGAAGCGAGCATCCTATTTTTGAGTCCGGATCGTGCCTGGCTCTGGCCTTTAAAGAGGAAAAAATCGGCTGCTTAGGACGGGTGGCCGGGCGGATGCGGGAGGCCTTTGATTTGAAACAGGCTGTCTGGGTGGCCGAGATCGACCTCGACCTCCTCTTCGGCAAACAGCCCCGGCCGTTCGTTTATCAGCCGGTGGCCAAGTACCCGAGCATCATCCGGGACGTGTCCTTGCTCGTTCCCCGGGAAGCGGTCTATCAGGATATCCAGAAGGCCATTGAAAAGCTCCCTCTCCCCATCCTGGAGGAAGTTCAGCTCATCGACAGGTATTCCGGGGAATCGGTTCCCCAGGACAAGATCAGCCTGTCGTTCCGCTTCATCTACCGCCATCTCCAAAGAACCCTCCTGGCCGAAGAGGTGGATAAGGCGGAACAACAGGTTCTCAATCGATTGAAGAAGGTTTTTGGAGTCCAACTTAGGGAAGGAGGCAAAATTGACAACCGAACTGGAAAGAATTAAAATACTGGAAGGGAAAATTTCCCAGGTCATCGATTACGTCACCAAGCTGAGCGGCGAAAACGACAAGCAAAAGCAGCAGATCAAAGAGCTCAAAGCAGGGATCAAGGATTACGAGGACCAGTCCAAGAAAGCGGCCAAGGCCGAGGAGGAACTGAAACGCTACGAGAGCGAGAGGGATGCCATTAAGAATAAGATTGAGGCCATCATCGGCCAGATCGACAAGCTGGGGTTATGATCGATCGTATCATTGAAGTTGAGATTTACGGTCAGAAGTACCGTATTAGAGTCCGAGGAGAAGAGGATGAGAAATATATAAATCATCTGACTTCTTACGTTGATCAAAAGATGCACGAAGTGGCAGTCAAATCGAAGTCGGCCGACATGCTGAAGATCGCCGTGCTCGCGGCCATGAACATCGCCGACGAATATTTCCTCAGCCAGAAGAAGCTGGATCAACTGAACGAAGTCATCGGGCAGATGGAGAGTGAAATCGGGAGCCTGGACGCCCATCTTTTTAAGCAGGATAAGGACTATGATGATTTGGAGAAAACTCCATAAAACGATCGGCCATCGGAAACCGATCGCAATTGCCGTTTGGGATGCACGTCTCTTCCATGTAGTTCTCTAGTCCTCCCCCGTTTCCTTTCCTCCGCCCCTCCTTGAAGGAGGTAGAACGTGAACGCAGGACTTATCATCGGCGCAGCGGCTCTGGTCTTGTGGGCCATCGCCGTCGTTTTCTATTTTTTGCGAAAGCGGCAGGTCACCGCGGACCTTTCCCGGGCCCAAGAAGAGGCCAAAGCCATACTCGAAAAGGCCAAGGCGGAGGCGAGCCAGATCTCGCAGAAAGCGCACGCCGACGTCAGGGAAAAGTCGCGGGACTACGAAGAGGAATTTGAGCGGCAGACCAAGGACCGGCGGAAAAAGATCAACGAAATGGAACGTCGGTTGGTCAATAAGGAGGAGAACCTCGACCGAAGATTCCAGAACCTGGAAAGAAAAGAGCGGGAATTATCAAACAAGGAACGCCGCGCTTATCAGAAGGAGAAAGATCTCGAACTCCAAGAAGAAAAGATCGGCGGGCTGATCAAGCAGCATACGGAGGAATTGGAGCATGTCTCCGGGCTCACCCAGGAGGAAGCCAAGAGCCAGCTCATCAAGAAGATCGAGGACGAGGCTCGGCTGGAAGCCGTCCAGACCGTCCGCCGGATCGAGGAAGAGACGCGGGAGAAAAGCCAGGCCCTGGCCCGGGAGATCATCAGCCAGGCGATCCAGCGGTCGGCGGCTGAGCATGTCGTCGAGACGACGGTTTCCGTCGTGGATCTTCCTTCGGAGGACATGAAAGGGCGGATCATCGGCCGGGAAGGCCGGAACATCCGGGCCCTCGAGCTGGCCACGGGCGTCGATATCATCGTCGACGACACCCCCGAGGCGGTCATCCTCTCGAGCTTTGATCCGATCCGCCGGGAGCTGGCCCGGATGGCCATCGAAAAGCTCGTCATCGACGGCCGGATTCACCCGGCCCGGATCGAAGAAATCGTCGAGAAAATCAAGGTCGAGCTGGAAAATAAGATCAAACAGGAGGGGGAGACGGCCATTCTTGAGCTCCGGGTTCAGAACATCCATCCCGAATTGGTCAAGCTCCTCGGCAAGTTGAAATACCGGACGAGCTACGGCCAGAACGTCCTCCAGCACTCCAAGGAAGTGGCCATGCTCTCCGTCCTGATGGCCAAAGAGCTGGGTCTGGACACTCAGGTGGCCCTGCGCGCGGGTTTGCTGCACGACATCGGCAAAGCCGTGGACAAAGATGTAGAGGGCACTCACACCGAATTGAGCGTCGAATTGGTCAAGAAATACGGAGAATCTGATAAAGTCGCCCAGGCCATCGCTTCCCATCATCGGGACATCGATTTCCCGTCCGTTGAAGCCGTCCTCATCCAGGCGGCCGACACCTTGTCTGCGGCCCGGCCGGGTGCGCGGCGGGAGCTCCTCGAAGCCTATATCAAACGCTTGGAAAAGCTCGAAGGGATCGCCCACTCCTTCGACGGCGTCTCCAAAGCCTTTGCACTACAGGCGGGTCGGGAGATCCGGATAATCGTCGAGAGCCATAAGATATCCGACGACCGGGCCGCCCTGGTCGCCAAAGATATCGCCCAGAAGATCAAGAACGAACTCGATTATCCTGGTCAGATCAAGGTGACAGTCATCCGCGAGATGAGAGCCGTCGAATATGCCAGATAGACGGAAATTTCTCTTTATCGGTGATATTATCGGTCAGCCTGGCCGCCGGGCACTGAGAAGATTTTTGCCCCGGATCAGGGAGAAGCACTCCCCCGATTTCGTCGTGGCCAACGCCGAGAACGCGGCCGGAGGCGTCGGTATCACCGAGGACGTGGCCGAGGAGCTCTTTGGGCAGGTCGATGTCCTCACTTCCGGGAACCATATCTGGGACAAGAAAGAGGCCCTGCCTTATCTTGAGCGCGAGCCGAGACTTCTCCGTCCGGCCAACTATCCCCCCCTGAATCCAGGAAAGGGCTCGTATGTCCTGCGGAGTTCAAAGGGCTGGAAAGCGGCCATCCTGAACCTCCAGGGGCGGGTCTTTATGGAGCCGCTCGACTGTCCCTTTCGGGTGGCCGACAAGGAGGTCGAGAGGCTCCGTGCCGAGACAGCCGTCATCATCGTTGATTTCCATGCCGAGGCGACCTCGGAAAAACAAGCCCTTGGCTGGCACCTTGACGGGAAAGTCTCGGCGGTCATCGGGACGCATACCCATGTCCCCACCGCCGACGAGCGCATCCTGCCTCGCGGCACCGCCTATATCACCGATGTCGGTATGGCGGGGGGCTACCAATCCGTGATCGGCATCCGGCCGGAACAGGCCGTGGCCCGCTTTCTAACAGCGCGGCCGCAGCGTTTCGAACCCGAGAAACACGGCCTCGTCTTTTCTTCGGTCTTGATCGAGGTGGATGCCGAAACCGGCCGGGCCCTTTCGATCCAGAGGGAATACCTCATCGAGGAGGCCGGTGAATAGCGAAGCCCTGACGAAATCCGACCGGATCTATACGGTCTCCGAGATCACCAAACTGGTCAAGCTGCAGATAGAGAATGCTTTCCCTGCAGTGTGGGTGGAAGGAGAAGTTTCCAACTTCCACCGCCACAGCTCCGGGCATCTCTATTTCACCCTGAAGGATGAGCGCAGTCAACTCCGCGGCGTGATGTTCCGGGGCGAAGCCCGGAAGGTGGCCTTTGAACTCAAAGACGGCCTCCAAGTCGTCTGCCGGGGCCGGTTGAACGTCTATGAGCCCCGCGGCGAATACCAGATTATTGTCGAACGGGTCGAGCCCAAAGGGAAGGGAGCGCTTCAGCTCGCCTTTGAGCAGCTAAAAGAAAAGCTCCGAGTTGAGGGACTGTTCGATCCCAAAAATAAAAAGCCGTTGCCGTTGTTCCCCAAGAATGTGGGTATTGTCACCTCCCCCCGCGGGGCGGCTATCATCGATATCCTGAGGACGCTGGAGAGACGGTTTGCCCGTCTCCACATCCTCATCTATCCCGTCAAGGTCCAGGGAGGGGGCGCTGCCGAAGAGATCGTCGGGGGGATCGATGAACTGGGGAGCCGGCCGGACATCGATGTCATCATCGTCGGCCGCGGAGGGGGGTCGATCGAGGACCTCTGGGCTTTCAACGAAGAGAAAGTGGCCCGGGCCATCTTCCGCTGTCCCATTCCCGTCATCTCGGCGGTCGGCCACGAGGTTGATTTCACTATCGCTGATTTCGTTGCCGACCTCCGGGCTTCGACACCGTCGGTGGCGGCGGAGATCGTGATCAAGGAAGAACAGGCCCTGGTCGACCGGATCGATAACTTAAGCAAGCGGCTGAATCAGAATATCCTCTTTCTATTGCAGGGCCGCAGACAGCTCGTCTCCGACCTCAGCCATCACCGCGTCTTCCAGTATTTTCAGCGGGCGCTGTACAACCTGGAGCAGCGGGTTGATGAACTTGAGGAGAGAGCGAGGAATGTCTTTCGCCGCAGGAAGATGACCCTGGCCGAGAACCGGGCGTCGGTGGCCCTCTTCGAGGAGAAGATCATCTCGAGCTTCCGACGGCTCCTCCAGAACCTGGATGCGCGCTGGGAGAAACTGTCCCTTGAGTTGCACAACCTCAGCCCGCTGAATATACTGAAAAAGGGCTATACCCTCTGCTGGAAAGGTGACTTGCAGCTCATCCGGAGGGTCGAGGATATCGATACGGAGACAGACGTGACCGTTTCTTTCTACAAGGGCGCGTTCACCTGCCGGGTCAAGGAGATCGACCGGACGACGCGGCTTGAGGACCGCCTGGCGAAGGAGAAAAAATGACCGCCATGAGCTTCGAAAAGGCCCTGGCCGACCTGGAGAGCATCGTCCAGAAGTTGGAAAAAGGAGGCCTCTCCCTGAACGAATCGCTGGCCCTTTTTGAAAAAGGAGTCAAGCTGGCCAAGTATCTCCGGGAAGAGCTCGGGAAGGCCGAAAAGAAGGTCGAGATCCTTCTCAAGGACGAAAAGGGCGGAGTCCGGAAAGAACCCTTTGATCTCGACCGGGAAGTTGGCTATTCCTCGCCCCAGGATGAGGGAGACGAGGAAGAAGAAGACGAAGAGGAGGAGGAAGAAACTCCCTTTTGATCCGATGCGCATAGAAGCTAGAGTGGCGGCCAAGAGACGTCTGATCGAAGAAGCTCTTGAGGGTCTCCTTCGGCGTGACGACGGGCTTCTCTTGCGGGCGATGCGCTATGCCGTTTTCCCGGGGGGAAAGAGATTCCGGCCGCTCCTCGTCCTTTCCTCGGGGGCCTATTTCGCCGTCTCTCCGTCGTTGCTCGTCCCGTTTGCCTGCGCTCTCGAGCTCATCCACAGCTACTCCCTGGTCCATGATGACCTGCCGTCTATGGACAATGACGATTTCCGCCGGGGGAAACCGAGCCTTCATCGGGCCTTCGGTGAAAACCTGGCCATCTTAGCCGGCGACGGCCTGCTGACCTTAGCTTTTGAGACGATGGCCGGAGCGCACGTTTCCAGGAATAAGATACGGCTGAAACAGGAAGCTATCCGGGTGGTCAGCCGGAACGCCGGGGTTGATGGGATGGTCGGGGGCCAGGCGCTCGATATCACCCTGAAAACGAAGGACCTGACGCGGGCGAAGATCGAGGATCTCATCCAGAAAAAAACGGGAGCCCTTATACTCGCCGCGGTGGAGGTGGGGGCCATACTCGGCAATGCCCGGGCTGCCGAAAAGCAGGCCATCAGAGAGTATGGAAGGAACCTCGGATTGGCTTTTCAAGTCCGGGACGACCTCCTCGATGCCCACCAAAAAAAGAAGGGAGGCCTTCCCGAGCGCCCCGATTACATCGTCTTTGCCGGAGCGGCCAGGGCCGGGAAAAAGCTGGAAAGCCTGATCCGCAAGGCCACCGTATCGCTGGCGGGGTTTTCGCGACGGGCGGATGAACTCCGCTTCCATGCCCTGTCTCTTCTCGATGTTAAGCCTGAGGTCGCTAATGCCTAAGCTCCTGAACAAGATCCATAGTCCTCGGGACCTGAAGAAGCTCCCGCCGGAAAGTCTGCCCCATGTGGCCGATGAAATCCGGGCCCTCATCCTCGAAGTCATCTCCAAAAACGGCGGTCACCTGGCCTCCAATCTGGGAGCTGTCGAGTTAACGATCGCCCTTCACTATGTCTTTGATTCTCCGCGCGATACGATCATCTGGGACGTCGGTCACCAATGCTATACACACAAAATCCTGACCGGCCGCAGGGAGCGTTTCGGCAGGCTGCGGCAGCATCCGGGGATCCTGGGGTTCCCGGACCGGAATGAAAGTGAGCACGATATCTATAACACGGGCCACGCTTCAACCGCCCTCTCGGCCGCTCTGGGCATCGCGGTGGCCCGGAAGAGGCGTCGAGACGACCACAAAGTGATCGCCGTCGTCGGCGACGGGGGCTTGACCGGCGGCGTCGCCTGGGAAGCGCTCAACCAGATCGGCCACCTCCGCGAGCCGCTCATCATCGTCCTCAATTATAACGAGATGTCGATTTCGCCGAACGTCGGCGCCCTGTCCAAATACCTGACCTACCTCGTATCCGGTCAACATTACCTCAGGATAAAGGACCATGCCAAGTCTATCCTCAAGTCTATCCCGGCCGTTGGCTGGCCGCTCATCAAGGCCGGCCGGGCCCTGGAGGACACTGTCAAAAAGGTCTTTTTTCCCGGCCTTGTCTTCGAAGAATTGGGGATCAGGTATGTCGGACCCGTCCAGGGTCACAGCCTTCCCTCCCTGATCGAGGTCTTCAGGGACGCCCGGACCTACGACGGACCCGTCCTCATCCACTGCGCAACCCAGAAAGGCCGCGGCTACGCTCCGGCCCGGAACAATCCGGAGAGATTTCATGGGACAGCGCCGTTCAACCGGGCGACGGGCGAGCCGCTCAGCAACGCGACTGTGCCCACCTATTCGGCGGTGTTCGGAAAGGCTATGTGCAACTTGGCCCGCCAGGACGAGAGAATCATCGCGATCACAGCGGCCATGCCGGAGGGGACCGGCCTGAGCGGCTTCGCCAGGGAATTCCCGGACCGTTTCTTCGATGTCGGTATCGCCGAACAGCACGCGGTGAACTTCGCAGCCGGCCTGGCCCTGCGCGGCCTCAAGCCGGTGGTGGCCATCTATTCCACTTTCCTTCAGCGAGCCTATGACCAACTCTACCATGATGTGGCTCTCCAGGACCTGCCTGTGGTCTTCGCACTGGACCGGGCCGGCATCGTCTCCGATGACGGGCCGACGCATCAGGGGATCAACGACATCATTTATTTGCGCCACATGCCCCACATGATCGTCATGGCGCCCAAGGACGAGAATGAACTCCAGCGGATGGTGAAATCGGCCCTGACCTACGGTCATCCGGCGGCCGTCCGTTTTCCCAAGGGCAAAGGCCGGGGGGTGGCCCTCGAGGAGAACCCCCAGGAGATCGCTTTGGGCCGGAGCGAACTCCTCAAAGAAGGACGAGACTTGCTGCTGGCTTTCGGCAGCATGGTCGCGCCAGCGCTCGAAGCCGCGTCCGCGCTGGAAAAGGAAGGCTTCTCTTTAGCCGTGATCAACGCCCGCTTTGCCAGGCCCCTGGACGAAGAGGCTATTCTCTCCTACGCTCAAGAAGGGAAGGCGATCATTACCTTGGAGGAGGGCGTGGTCAGCGGAGGTTTCGGGAGTGCCGTCCGGGAGCTCCTCGACCGGGAAAGGCGGTTCGATATCCGCTTTCTGGCGATCGGGCTTCCGGCGGAAGTCTATCCTCTAGGCAAGTCCGACGAGATCAAAAGAATGTTCGGCCTCGACCCCCCCGGTCTAGCCGCTCGGATTCGCCGCTTTCTTCGCGAATAATCCCGGCTTTCCCATAGAAAAGGCATGAAAAAGAGAGAGAGGGCGGACAAGGTTGTCTTTGACCGCGGCCTGGCCGAGAGCCGGCAGAAAGCTCAAGCCCTGATCATGGCCGGAGTCGTCTTTGTAGAAGGGCGGAGGGTGGAAAAACCGGGAGAGTTTCTCGGCCCCGAGGCCCGGCTTGCCGTGAGCGAGGGCAACCCCTATGTGGGCCGCGGGGGGCTGAAACTGGCTGAGGCGCTGGATGTTTTCTCGGTCCCCGTTGAAGGGAGAGTCGCTGCTGACCTGGGCGCGTCCACCGGAGGGTTCACAGACTGTCTCCTTCAGAAAGGAGCCAGGCTCGTTTACGCCGTGGACGTTTCCATCAGCCAGCTCGACTGGCGTCTGCGCCGTGACCCCAGGGTGATCATGCTCGAAAAGAATGCCCGCTATCTAGGGGCCGGGGATTTCCCGGAAAAGCCGGCCATCCTGACCATGGACCTGTCCTTCATCTCTGTCCTCAAGGTCCTCCCGGCGGTCCGGGAGATCGGGGGGTATGGCGATATTCTCTGCCTGTTCAAACCCCAGTTCGAGGTGGGCAAAGGACGGGTTGGAAAGAAGGGCATCGTCAGGGATCCGGTCCAACATGAAGAGGTCTTGAACAGGCTGCTGGAGGGAGCCCGGGAAATGGGATTTGGAGTCCGGGGACTTCACGGCTGTACGGTCCGTGGACAGAAGGGGAACCGCGAATTTTTCGTGCATTGGGTCTTGGGGGAACCGGACTTGTCTCCTGAGGAACTCCGCAAATTGATCAGCGAGGTCGTCTATGAAACGGAAAATTAGGACCGTCG
>CAYOZW010000065.1:591-14714 GCA_964408495.1 uncultured Eubacteriales bacterium | reverse complement strand
AAGGAAAGAAAAAGAGTCACAACCGGATAGCTGATCCCATAGAATAGATAAGCCAATAACACTAACTATGGGAGGTACCGATCATGACTCAAGGGTATGGTAACACGGGAGGCGACATTTTGGTAGCGATCGATGTTGCCAAAAAACATGACGCCGTATTGGTCCAGTTCCCTGACGGCAGCAGGAAAAAGTTTACGGTAGCCAATAATCTACGAGATTACCGGAACTTTTCTGCCTATTTGAATGATCTGGCCTCGCCCTGCAAAATCGGGCTGGAGGCAACCGGGAACTACCACCGCCCATTGGCCTATTATCTCCAGCGCCAAGGTTTTGATTTAAAGCTTATATCGTCCGTGGCCGCCTCGAGAACGCGAGAAGCCATGTATAACTCCTGGGATAAGAACGATCCTAAAGATGCTCAAGTCATCCTCCATATGCTTCAAACCGGGCTGACCCAGACATTTTATGATCCCTTGGTTCATAAGATTAATGACATCCAAGAACTCTCCAAAACATACCATCAGGTCTCCCTCCAGAAAGTGCGTGTTCAGCACAGCATCCTGACCCACTTTTTGCCTTTGTATTTCCCCGAAGCTCAACAGTATTTCCACACATCAAGGGCGGAGTGGTTTACTTCCCTCCTGCTGAGTTTTCCTAATCCCGCGGCGGTCTTAAAATTCAGCCAGGATGGCTTTATCGAAGCGGCCCAGACCGTCGCTGGCAGGAAGGTGAACAAGACCGCCTGGCTTAAGGATTTTTATGAGACAGCCAAGGAGAGCATCGGCCTGCCTGTCCCTGAAGATTCCGAAGCCATCCGGATGTTCCGGCTTGTTTTACAAGAACATCAGGACCTCTGCCGAATGCGTCGGGCCATTGAAAGTCGAGCTGATCTGTATCTTCAACAAAATGCGGACTATCTCCGGCTCCGAACAATGCCGGGCATAGGCCCCGTGATCGCCCTGACCATCCTGGCTGAGGCCGGAGATCTGCGGCGCTTCAGCCATTACAAAAAATTCCTTAAATACTGTGGCCTGAACCTCTCCACACAACAGTCTGGAGGCTTCCGGGGAATGAGCAAACTCTCGAAACATGGCAACTCACGACTTCGGTATGCCTTTTGGATTGCCGGCACCTCCGCTATTCGAATGAGGGAGAATACGTTCCGGAAAAAGTACGAAAATTATGTCAAGGCTGATCCCCGCAACCCGGATCTGAAACGGAAGGCCTATACAGCTGTGGCAGCGAAAATCGCCCGTGTGGCCTTCGGGTTGATAAAATCCGGGTGCGATTACCACGGTTATTATGAATCATCGATCCCAAGTGGAAAAATCCCTTCAACGCGCCGTTGAGGCAGCAATGACCTCGTAGATAATGATCGGATCTTCCACTTGGAACTCATTTTGTTTTAAGAACGGTTAAGGCCACAACGACATGCTGGACCTTTTGTCACTATGGTAAAAAGAGTCTCCTAATTACGGTGGAAGCCACTTGGCTTTTTGCTTGGTCGTTTGGGTGCGTAAAAATGAGGGACAGGTCTATCCGAAAAAAGAACTTGACTCCAGACTTAGTACGTTATCAGTTTGAATCACTTCCGTCCTGAAAGGCAGCCGAGAGAGAGCATAGTCGATGAACTGAATCGCAGTATTCTGATTGTTCTTTTCAAAAATCTTTAAGACCCGAAGCCTCGTGCAATCGTCGATGGCCGTGTATTGATAATACCGTTTACGGGTGTCTTGGATCCTCTCTAAGAACTTGACATCGACCTGGATCCGATGCCCGGGCATTGGCTTCTCGTATCTCTTCCATCGCTCCTTGTGCCTTTTATAGCGTTGGTTGACTGGAAGCCTGCTCATCTGAAGCTTGTGGAGGATACGCCAGATGCCGGAGCTGCTGATATGGATATCGTGATAGCGTTCGAGATAGACCATGATCTTCCAGGGTCCAAAATGATAGGTCTGCCTCAGATAGATGATCTTCGCCAGTATTTCGGTATTCGTGGACCTGGGACTATGGAGGGGACGACGGGAACGATCTAAAAGGCCGTCTTCCCCAAGCTCAACGTATCTTCGCCGCCATTTGTAGTAGGCATTCCGACTTATTCCGAAGTACCTGCAGGTTTTGGACACATTATGCGTCACTTCCTCGAAGTGCGTGAGGACGCCTAACCGCCATTTTTGATTCCTGATTGCATCGAGGTTTACCATAAGGCTTCTCCTTTCTTAAATGCCCTTAGCCTACCCAAGAGAGCCCTAGGTGTAAACCATGTCCGTCAGTTTTAGATACTTTTGACAAAATCCCTGCCTTGACCCATAATCAGGGCGTTATAATACTTCGTAAGGAGCATTCATAGATGGAAATCTCCTACCGAGGACGCACCATCCAGGCCTCTCCCATCCGGAAATTCAAACCGTATGCCGACGACGCCATAAAGAGAGGCATCAAGGTCTTTTTCCTGAACATCGGCGACCCCGATGTCCCCACCCCTCAACCGGTCATCGACGCCTTCCACGCTTTCAAAGACCCCGTCCTGTCCTACGGTCCCGCCCAAGGATTCCTCGAGCTGCGCCAGGCCATCGCCGATTATTTCGGCCGCTACGATATCCCCCTCACCGCCGACAATGTCATCATCACGACAGGAGGGTCCGAGGGTATCCTGTTCGCCTTCAGCGTCGTGGGCGACCCCGGGGCTGAGATCGTCATTCCCGAACCGTTCTACACGAACTACAACGGCTACGCCTCGATCGCTTCGATCAAGATAGTCCCCCTCCCCTTGCGTGTCGAGGATGGTTTCCGGCTGCCTTCGCGGGCCGAGATCGAAGCCCTGATCACCCCCCGCACCAAGGCCATCCTCCTCTGTTCACCCAATAACCCCATGGGGACGGTTTATACCCGGGAGGAACTCGCCCGGGTGGCCGCCATTGTCAAGGAGCGGGACCTCTTCTTCATCGGCGACGAGGTCTACAAAGAGTTCGTCTACGACGGTGCGACCCACACGAGCATCCTTGAATTCCCGGACATAGAGGACCGGGCCATCGTTGTGGACAGCATCAGCAAGCGCTTCAGCTGTTGCGGGGCCCGTATCGGCGCCGTCATCACCAGAAACTGCGATGTCTTCGACGCGGTGTTGAGATTCGCCCAAGCGAGACTTTGCCCTCCCAGCGTTGACCAGATGGCCGCACTGGCCGCCTACAGGATGGGCAAGGATTATTTCCAGCCCGTCCGGGAGGAATACCAGCGGCGCCGCGATACCCTTTATGAAGGGCTCAAGCGCATCCCCGGGCTTATCGCCTACAAGCCCCAGGGCGCTTTTTATATCACCGTCAAGCTGCCGATCAAGGACTGCGATCATTTCGTTGTCTGGATGCTGACCGAATTCAACCTCGACGGCGAGACCGTCATGGTGGCCCCGGCATCAGGCTTTTATGCGACACCGGGAAAGGGACAAGACGAGGTCCGCATAGCCTACGTCCTCGAGGTCGATAAGATCAAGCGTGCCCTCGAGGTGCTGCGCGCCGGCCTCGCCAAGTACAAGACCCTGTTCCCCTGACCGATCTGGCGGCAATAGATGCTTCAAAGATGTGCTTCTGATCCTCACCTCCCCTCCCCGAGGTGGGAGGGGATCGAGGGGAGGGGGATTCTGGACAGTGAGAAAAAACCAGGCCCGCCCGCGTCGGGAAAAGGAAGGCCTTGTTGGAAACAAAACGGCTGATCCGGGAGATCCTCCTCATCATCCTCGTGAGCGTCATTCTGGGAGCGGCCGTCAACTTCCCGCTCCTGCGCCGGTTCCTGGCCGATGAATTTCAGCAGAGCTTCCTGGACGAGCGGGAATACTCAGGTATCCGATTCATCACCCTGGCCGAGGCGGAGGACCTTTTCGCCCGGAATTTTCAGACAGGCGATGGGGCCGTCTTCATCGACAGCCGCAGCCGTCAGGATTTCGCGGCCGGTCATATCCCCGGGGCCTTGAACATTCCTGTCGGAGAATTGGAGAGCGAACGAAAGACATCCGCAGGGGCGAAGCTGTCCGCGGCGCTTCCTTTCCCGGAGGGCCAGGTTCTTGTTGTCTATTGCGAGGGCGGAGACTGCCAGACGAGTGTCTCTCTGGCCAAACTCATCCACGAAAGGGGCTTCACGGATATCCGGGTCCTTTCGGGTGGCTGGGGCGATTGGGTCGCGGCCGGACTTCCGGCAGAAGGATCGTCATGATCCGCAACAAGCGGCTGCTCGTCGTCTTTCGGCTTGTTGCCGGCGCTGTCTTCATCTGGGCCGGTGTCTTGAAGGTCGTCGATCCGCTCGGTTTCGCCCAGAGCATCATGAACTACCAGGTTTTCCCGCGGACGCTGGCGTTTATCATCGCTCTGGTTCTCCCCTGGGTGGAGGTCATTTCCGGCGGCTTGCTCATCGTCGGCCTCTTCAAACGCTCGGGCGCCCTGCTCGTTTCCTTGATGCTCATCGGGTTCATCGGCCTGGTCGCTCTGGCGCTCGCCCGCGGCATCGACACCTCCTGTGGCTGCTTCGGAAGCCTTAGCCGGCGCGCCGACGTCGGCCTTATTCTCACTGATATCGGCTTGCTTTATCTTGCCCTCTGTGTCTTCTTCGCCAAGCCAAAGTAAAGGAGAAGGGGGAGAGATTGATCTGTTGGCTGAGCGAGTATTCCCTGGAACAACGGGTCCGAGCAGGCTTGAATTTGACCCTGGACCCGGCGATGGGTATTCTGAAATCGTGACCAGCCCTCCATCCTCCTCTACCCGCAAAGCCTGGCAGATCGCCGGATATGTTCTTGTCTGGGCCGTAACGGCCTGGTTGATCCTTCCCTTGCTCCTCATGAGCAAGGTGACCCTTCAGGAGGCTTCGAAGTATTTCTTCCGGTCGGCCCTGGGCATCATTATCCTGATCCTTCTTTTTGGCAAGACTGCGACCGACCTCTTCTTTCCGCTCGATACTTCCCGGAAGAAGTCGATCCTCCAGGTTCTCTTCCTCACCGTGTATGCCTTGGCCATGGCCGGAGGGATCATCTTCATTCTTTTCCGGATCCTGGCGTTGTATCTAAAGAGCAACAGCGCCGGCCAGATTTTTTGAAAACTGAAGACGGCGCTGCCGACGGGTCCCCCCTCCGCTACGGGGGCTTTAAGACGGTCTCCTGCGCCCAACGCAAAACTCATGCTCTTGAGATTCTCGCTTTGATCCCCGGACCGTTGCAATCCGGGTTGCTTCTAGGGCAATATATTTCTTCTGCGGGCGCCCGGATTCGATGGCGCGTCCGCCCGTAAGAATGAAAAAGGAGCGATCAATGAGAAAAACGATGACCGCATGTCTTGTCCTCATCTTGGCCCTGGCTTTGGGCTTCCTTTCCTGCGGGAGGAAGCAGGCCCCCACGCCGGCCGCCGAGACAAATCCCTTCTTTACGGAATGGACGACCCCTTTCGGGACGCCGCCCTTCCCGGAGATTAAGGATGGCCATTTTATGCCCGCCTTCGAGCAGGGAATGGCTGGGCAGAAAAGAGAAGTCGAGTCCATCTCCTCCAACGCCGAACCTCCGACCTTCGTCAACACAATCGAAGCTCTCGAACGGACGGGCGAGCTGCTCACCAAAGTCAGCCTCGTCTTCTTTGCTCTGACCGACAACAACACCACCGAGGAGCTCCAGAGGACAGAAAGTGAAATCGCCCCCCTCCTGGCCAAGCACCAGGACGATATCATCCTCAACGACAAGCTGTTCCAGAGGGTCAAGACCGTCTGGGAGGGGAGGGATGAGCTCGTCCTCAATTCCGAGCAGGCCCGCCTGTTGGAAAAGACCTACAAGGGCTTCGTCCGCAACGGGGCCGGCCTAGACGATGAGAAAAAAGCCGCCCTCCGCAAGGTCAATGAGGAACTGGCCGTGCTGACGGTCAAGTTCGGCGAGAACGTCCTTAAGGAGGACAACAGCTTCAGTCTGATCCTCGAGACTCGGGCAGACCTGGACGGGCTGCCTCCCGATATCGTCGCCGCCGCCGCTGAAACGGCCAAGGCCAAAGGGCTTGAAGGGAAATGGGTGTTCACCTTGCATAAGCCGAGCTGCATTCCTTTTTTCCAGTACTCGGCGCGGCGCGACCTCCGGGAGAGACTCTTCCGGGCCTTCATCAGTCGGGGTGACAACAATAACGAATATGACAACAAGTCCATATTGTCGAAGATCGCGGCCCTACGGGCCGAGAGATCTCACCTCCTCGGCTACAAAACACATGCCGACTATGTCCTTGAAGAGAACATGGCCAAAACACCGGCCGGTGTCTACAAGCTCCTCGACCAGCTGTGGACGCCGGCCCTGGCCATGGCCAGGAATGAGGCCGGAGAGCTCCAGTCCCTGATCGATAAAGAGAGAGGCGGCTTCAAGCTCGAGCCCTGGGACTGGTGGTATTACGCCGAGAAACTCAAGAAAGTGAAATACGACCTCGACGATGAAGTGTTGCGGCCCTATTTTGAGCTGGAGGCCGTCCGCCGGGGCGCCTTCGATGTGGCCGGCAAGCTCTGGGGCATTCAGTTCGAGCCGCGCACCGACATTCCCGTCTATCATCCCGATGTCGAGGTCTTCGAGGTCAAAGAGGCCGACGGCAGGCACATCGGCATTCTCTATACAGACTACTTTCCGCGGCCTTCTAAGCGGGGCGGCGCCTGGTCGGGCTCTATCCGGGAGCAGTCGATTCGGGACGGCCGGAAGGTGACCCCTATCATCTTCAATGTCGGGAATTTCACCAAGCCCACCGCCGATAAACCCTCCCTCATCACCTTCGAGGAGGCCTTGACCCTCTTCCACGAGCTCGGCCACGCCCTGAACGATCTCCTCTCGGATGTGACCTACGAATCGCTCTCCGGGACCAACGTGTCGCGCGACTTCGTCGAGCTCGGCTCCCAGATCATGGAGAACTGGGCCAGCGACCCGGAGGTCATCAAGACCTACGCCAGGCACTACCAGACCGGAGAGTCCATCCCGCAACAACTCGTGGACAGGATCAAGAGAGCGGGTCTGTTCAACCAGGGTTTCGCAACGGTGGAGTACCTGGCGGCCTGCTACCTTGACATGGACTGGCACACCCTGACCGAACCGGTAAGGCAGGATGCGATCGCCTTCGAAAATGCCTCCATGAAAAAGATCGGTCTCATCCCGGAGATCGTCGTCCGTTACCGCAGCCCCTATTTCCAACACATCTTCAGCGGCGGATACTCGGCGGGTTACTACAGCTACATCTGGTGCGAAGTGCTTGACGCCGATGCCTTCCAGGCTTTCAAAGAGACAAGCCTCTTTGACCAGGCGACGGCCCGGAGCTTCCGGGAGAACATCTACGGCAAGGGCGGTTCGGAGGACCCGATGGCGCTTTATGTGCGTTTCCGCGGCCGCGAGCCCGAGGTTGAACCTTTGCTCCGTCGCAAAGGGTTTTTGAATTGACACCCCCCGGGATGAATTCTTTTTTTTAGCCCGGGGAAGAGGAGTTCAGCGATGACCGATCTCGTCCGCCTCGGCCCGCTTGAATTTGTGGCTTTCCTGCGCCGGGAGAGGATCCGGCGTTTTTGCTTTGTTTATGAACCAGACACTCAGCGTGTCCTGAGTTCCCACCCGCAGCTCCAGCCGTTGGCCGAGTTCATCGGCGGCGACCGGCGAGATTTTGCCGCCCACGAAGGCCTCTTCTTCCAGGTGACCGCGCGCCACGATACGCTCCAAGGCGCCTTTGTCCACCGCACCTGCCGCGGCCAGGCGGCCGGCGGAGTCCGCTACTGGACCTATGATGCGGTCGAGGATTACATCCGCGATGGGCTCCGTTTGGCCAAGGGGATGACCCACAAGAACGCCCTGGCCGGGCTCTGGTGGGGAGGTGGGAAGGGAGTCATGGCCCGCCGTCCGGATGTCGATCTCGAGAATTCCGAAATACGCAAATACCTCTACAGTGAGTACGGGCTCTTCATCAGCTCGCTGAGGGGCTGCTACGTGACCGCCGAGGACGTCGGGACGAGCGTGGCCGATATCGCCAGCGTTTTTTCTCGGACCCGCTTCACGACCTGCATCCCCGAGGAGTGGGGCGGGAGCGGCAATCCCTCGGTTCCCACCGCCCGCGGCGTCGTCAGCGCGATGGAAGCGGCGCTCGAGTTCCTGGGGATGGGCGAGCTCAAAGACAAGACCGTGGCTGTTCAGGGGATGGGGAACGTCGGCGGGCCGCTCATCCGCTTCCTCTTCGAAAAGGGAGTCGGCAGGATCGTCGCTTGCGACATCAATCCCCGCCAAGCCGAAGCGCTGCGCCAAGAGTCCGCCGGACTGGGGCTCGATGTCCGGGCCGTCTCCTGCAGAGACGATTCAATCTTTAAAGAGGAATGTGACATCTTCTCGCCGAACGCCACCGGAGCCATCCTCAATCCCCGGACGATCCCGCTGCTCAAAGCGAAGATCGTCTGCGGTGCGGCCAACAACCAGCTCGAAGACCCCGCCAGAGACGATGCGGCCTTGTTCGATCGGGAGATCGTCTATGTCCCGGACTTCCTGGCCAACCGGATGGGGATCGTCAATGCCGCCAACGAGCAATATGGGTATATCACCGGGGATCCGCTGTTCGAACGGCATCTTTCCCGGGACTGGGAGCATTCCGTCTTCCGGACGACTCTGCGAGTCCTCGAGGAATCGAAGAAGACCGGCGTACCCACCGGAAGGATCGCCGTGCAGCTGGCCGAAAGACTCTCCCTGGAACAGCACCCTATCTTCGGCCACCGCGGCCGGCAGATCATCCGATCGTTGGCCAGGGACCGCTGGGAAGAGAGCGGCTGAAGATGATTTTAGAATTCCTAAGTCGGAGACTTTGTCTTAGAACCCGATGAGCGGGAAATCGGGTATCTTCATAAGGGATAGGCAATGAAAAAGACTTCCCGGGTTCGAGCGCTTATCCCAGTTGTGATTTTCTTTTTTTTCTCGGGAGCTACAGAAGGAGGCCAGACTTCGCCTGTGGATTTGGGGGTGCTGAGCAGCGCCGAAAAAATAGAGCTCATCGAAATCCTGCGCTTAAAAAACGAAATCGGTGATCAGGTCTGGCCGGGACTGGGCCGCGCGGATATCCCCATTATCCTCTTCAACGAACGCTCTGAATTCCTCGTCGGGCTGGCCGAACCGCCTTCCCCCTGGCAGGTCGTTAAAGGAGACAGTTTCTTGGGACGGTCATACTACCTGCGCCCCGCCGCCGACCCTCAAGCTTTTGCGGTTGCCGTTGGAACCCGGTGGGCCGGGAGCGGAGGAACTCTCGAACTGATGGATCGGAGGATTCCGTTCCGGCTCAGCGTGGAATTTCATGTTGTGGTGGTGCTCCACGAGGTCTTCCATGCTTTTCAAGCCGCCCGGGCGCCCCAGCGTTTTGCGGAGGCCATGAGCGTTTACAAGTTTGAAAGCGTATATCCCTATGAAGATAGGGAATTTTCTTCCGCCTGGAACGACGAGGGGGCCGCTCTCGCCGACGCCCTTGCGGCGAAAGATGAGTCGACAATTTCCGGTCTTGTTCAAAAATTCCTGGACATCCGGGAGGCGCGTCGAAGTCAAATCAGCCTTGACCCTGAGCTAATGGTTTTTGAGCATGAGTTGGAATGGCTGGAAGGGCTGGCCAAGTACGCCGAAGTCCGGTTCTATGAGATCGCCGCGTCCCGGGCGAGCGAGGCGGCCTATGCCAATTATCGGTCAGGCCATCCCTTCTGGCCCGCGGATTTGGCCAGGCTGAGGAGAAATCTCGGCGGCCAAGGGGGAGATCTTCGTTTTTACCTGAGCGGCGTGGCCCAGGCAATGCTCCTGGACCGGCTGTCGCCGGGATGGAAGGCCAGGGCGTTCAAGGATGAGGCGAATTTGGAAGATTGCCTGCGGGCCGCCGTCCTCCCCGATTAAGAAACACCAAGCTGCCTGTTATCCGGCCGCGGAGTCGCGTATAATCTGAGAGGTCGACAAAGTCTATATCGGAGAAAGCGAGGAGAACATGGCGATTCGAACTTCATCCGCAGAATGGAAAGGCACCTTGAAGGAAGGCTCGGGCACGATGAAGTTGGGCCGCAGCGGCTACGAAGGGCCCTTCACGTATGCCTCGCGCTTTGAATCGGGCCCGGGGACCAACCCGGAAGAGTTGATCGGCGCCGCCCAGGCCGGCTGCTTCTCGATGTTCCTGGCGGCTCTGCTGACGGGCGCGGGTTTCAAGCCGGTGCGCATCTCCACAAATGCCACGGTGCACCTGGGCGATGGGCCGACAATCACGTTGATCGAACTGGACACGAAAGCTGAGGTTCCGAATCTGACCGAAGCCGATTTGCAGAAGCACGCGGAGGCGGCCAAGAAAAATTGCCCGGTCTCGAAAGCGCTGACGGGGCCTGAGCTCAGGATGCAAGCTCAGCTTGTCGAGTAGCCCGCCGGGGACGATTTCGAGGGGCCACCTTGGGCTTCAGGCTGAGCTGGAATAAAGAGAAGCTAGTCAGAAAAAAAGGAAAAGAGGTCGGCTGAAATAAGGTCGATGAAAAAAGCTCCCGTCCGGCGGCCAGGCAGAGAGATTATCCTACTGCCTCTAATTTGCCTGTGTGCGGGTGGGATTTTATTTTCTTGCTCGCGACAAGACAAGGATATCCCCCTAAGAATGCAGGAATACTTGAACGCCGCCGTCCGATTCTGGAATTTCCAGGGCTCCGTCCTGGCGGCCAAAGATGGGCGCGTTGTCTTCAAGGCGGGCTATGGGTTGGCCGACGCAGAGAAGAAAATTCCCAGCACGCCGGCGACGAAATATTTGATCGCTTCGATCACCAAGACGTTTACGGCAGCGGCCGTGCTTCTCCTGGAAGAAGAGGGACTCCTGAAGTTGAGCGACCCGATCGCCAAATACCTGGAGGACTACCCGCCGGAAACAGCTGCCAAGGTCACTATCCATCATCTCCTTTCTCATACCTCAGGGATCCCCGAGGCCGCGGCTGACCCGAGGTCGCTTGGCGATCTGACCAAACCGAGAACTCCCGAGGAGCTCATCGCCTTATTCAAGGACAAGCCGCTGGAATTCGAGCCGGGAGCGGGGTGCCGCTACAGCAATTCCGGGTATGTCGTCCTGGGGAAGATCATCGAATGCGCCTCTGGCAGATCCTATTATGACTATGTGCGCGAGAAGATCTTTTTGCCGTTGGGGATGAAGGACAGCGGAGTCGGCGGAGCCGATCGCGATGTCGCGGAGCTGGCCGTTGGATATATAGAGGGGAGGGACGGTCGTCTGGTCAAGGCCCCGATCATCCATCCTTCTTTGGGTTATTCTGCCGGGGCTTTCTATTCCACCGTCGAGGACCTGCTTAAATGGGACCAGGCCTTGGATTCAGCGAAGCTATTGTCACAAGGCTCCCTGAAAAAGATGTTCACGCCTTTCCAAGACCATTACGGATATGGGTGGCTGATCATGAATGCCTGGGGACGGGTATCTATAGGGCACGGCGGCGGGGCTCCGGGCTTCAGTTCCTGGATCGAGCGCTGGCCGGGCGAAAGGACTTTTGTCGTCGTCCTCAGCAACAACGGGAGGACCCCCACAGGGGAGGTCGGCCGAAGCCTGGCGGCGATCCTTTTCGATCGGGAATACCAGTTCCCCGAATCGCAGGAGATCATCCGCCTGAACCCGGAAGTCCTCGACGAATACGTTGGCACCTACAGGATCGATGCCCAGAATTCCCGCCGGGTTGTCCGCCAGGGCCAGGCTTTGTTCGTCGAGCGCTCCGGAGGTCAGCGATTTCCGATCGAGCCCTATGACAAGGACATGTTTTTCTTCGCTCATGACAGGGGGGCTTCGATTCGTTTTATCAGGGATGATGCGGGCATGGTCAGCGGCCACATCTTCCATCAATTGGGCGTGGACGAGACTGCGAAAAAGCTGACGGCTCTACTTGACCGAAAAGACTAGCGACCCCTGTTCACGCTTCTCATCGTTCACCGCCCCGGGCAGGTTCAAGGCGCTTGGGGACTTCCAGCAGAAAGTCATTTTGTGAGATGCCGTTCTAGAATGGATTGGCAGGGGTCTTCATCCTGCCGGGCTGAATAAACATTTTTTTACATTCTTTTACACTTCTCTGACATTCCAGCTAAGTGGATAGTCTAGGATAAGAGCCGGACTCCCCCCTGAAGGGAAGCCTGCGGACCGGTTTCCCTTCATTCGAAGGCTGGGGATTATATGAGATGCCCTAAGTGCCAAGCTGATAATCCTTCAGATTCGAAGTTCTGCAAAGAATGCGCGGCCTCTCTGACCTCGAGATCTGAGAATCAGATCGACCTTACTAAAACCCTGGAAACAAGCGGTGATGAATTCAGCCCGGGCTCCGTCTTTGCCCATAAATACAGGATCATCGAAGAGTTGGGCCGCGGAGGCATGGGAAGGGTCTACCGTGTCTTCGACCGGGAGGTGGAGGAGTATGTCGCGCTCAAGCTGATCAAGCCTGAGATCGCGGCGGATAAGAATACCATCCGGCGCTTCCGGAATGAATTGAAGGTTGCGCGAAAGATCTCCCACAAAAATGTCTGTCGGATGTTCGACCTCAACCGCGAGGGAGAGACCTGCTTTATCACCATGGAGTATGTTTCGGGAGAAGACCTCAAGAGCTCATTGAGGAGGATGGGAGTCCTCAGCGTGGAGAAAGCCGTCTTCATTGCGGGGCAGGTCTGTGAGGGATTGGCGGAGGCTCACCGCCTAGGAGTCGTTCACCGGGACTTGAAACCCCAAAACATCATGATCGATAAACAGGGAAATGCCCGGATTATGGATTTCGGCATCGCTCGCTCGATCGAGACGAAGGGCATGACTGATTCCGGAAGCCTCATCGGGACTCCGGAATATATGTCTCCTGAGCAGGTTGAGGGCAAAGAAGTGGATTCGCGCTCGGATATCTATTCTCTGGGAGCGATCCTCTATGAAATGGTGACAGGCCGGGTTCCCTTCGAAGGCAATACTCCCATGAGCGTAGCCTTAAAACACGTCACGGCCGCGCCTCTCGAACCCCGAAGCCTTAATGAGCAGATACCTGAGGAAATCAGCCGGGTGATTCTGAAATGTATGGCCAAAGAAAGGAAAGACAGGTTCCAGACGGTGGAGGAGCTGGTTCAGGAATTGAACACGATCAAAATGACGGCCCCCACTGCAGAGCGCCTGCCGTCTACCTCGAAGGGGTCCGCCTCGAGAGAGATCACAGTGACCTTCAAACCAAGGAGGGTCATCATTCCTCTGGTTTTGATCTTTACGCTTGCGGCTCTGGGGATAACGGCCTGGCGAATATATCTCAGCCCGGGCCATCAGGAAAAGCCGCGCGCCCTGCCCTCATCGGACCAAGAGGAAAGGCCGCTCTTCCGGCAAGCTCCGTTTCAAGAAAAATCGGGACCTCCCCCGAACTTGCCGGCAAAACAACCGGCCGAGATGCCAGCGCAGCCGGAAAAATCGCCTGCTGAAGCCAAGGGGAGACCGGAGGTCAGAGCTGAGCTATCTCTGGGAATTCAAGCCTTCGAAGCGGAAAAATATGCCGAGTCCGCAAAATATATGGAATCTGTATTGAGCCGGAATCCAGATGATCGGTCAGCCCAATATTATTTTGCGGAGGCCAGAAAAAGGGAAAAAACCAAGCGGCAGAAAGAAGAAATAAACAGGCGCCTTGAGCTTGCCAGACAAGCCCTCAAGGAGGGGAACTATCTGGAAGGCTTGGACCAATCCCGGAGAGTGCTGGATCTCAACCCCGGCCATGATGAGGCGACAAGATTAGCCCAAGAGGCGGAGGAGAAACGGACCGCCGCTCAGATTCAGACCCTGATCGACAGCTTCGTTACGGCTTGGAACAGCAAAACTCTGCCTGATTTTTATCGGGAGAATTGCTCAGCCGCGATCTATCAAAAAAACAGGAAAGATGCCGAGCTTATCATGAGTCTCTATGAGAGTTTTCAGACGGTCGCCTCGAATGTGGCTCTCGATCTCAAGGAGATCGATCACCCCGTAGTCCGGTTTGCCAACCTGACAACGGGAGTCCGTGCCCGGGACGGGAGAAGGGAGGTGATCTTCGATGGGGGCTATGTGTGGGAAATGATCCAACTGGACTCGAGATGGCAGATCATCAGGATCGAGGCGGGAAAACAGCCATAA
>CAYOZW010000065.1:0-581 GCA_964408495.1 uncultured Eubacteriales bacterium | reverse complement strand
GAGGAAACATGAAAAAAAGTCTTGGGAGAATGGGTTTCTTGTGTGCCTTTCTGCTGATTGCGGGAGTGCTGGTTGCCGGCGCTGATGCAGAGAAGACAAAGATCAGAGTGGTCGTGGAGAACGCGAGCATCCGGGTGAAGCCCGACCTGCAGGGAGCGATCATCAAAACTCCCCCTATCGGAAGTATCTTCGAGGCCGAAGGGAAGGAGGGGGATTGGTATGAAATCAAACTCAGGACCGAGGTCGGCGTCATGATTACCGCTTACATTCATGAGATGTTTGTGGAAATCTTAAGCGCAGAGACTGAACACGGAAAGGTTGAAGAAAAGCCCGAGGAGCCAAAATCTCAGAGAGAAATCAAAAAAGCAGCGCCTGAGATTGAACAAGCGCCTCCAGAAACGACCAAGAGAATCTTTCCAAAATTTAGCTTAGCGTTCATGGGGGGGATTATCAGCGGGTCCTTTGTAAATAAGTCCACTTCCTACAGCGATGATTGGAGCGAAGGAATTCTGGAGAGCGTGACAGAATCCGGAACCATTCGCCATGAGTTCAAACGTCCGTTTGGTTTCACCGTGTCGATG
>CAYOZW010000064.1:10627-14765 GCA_964408495.1 uncultured Eubacteriales bacterium | reverse complement strand
TTCAACGACGGATTCCAGTAGGCCGTGGTCCGAAAATCTCCCCGGAGCTCGACCTCGGCGAGCCCACCTTCCAGGATTGCGGCCTGACCTTCACCCCCGCCGCCGCTAACATCTTCGCCTTTCTCCCCGTATTCCCTTTGGCCGACCACATGAATCCTCGTCTCCGAGGTCCGGACAGAGAGGGGGCGTTCGCCGTAGAACTCGGAGAACGGGTCGGGAGTCTGGTAGCCGATGAGATTGAGCACCCCGACGTCCACTATCGCCACAGTCAGGGAGGCCGGGCACGGCGTCCCGGCAGCATCACGGACTTGGAACTTCAGAGAAACCTCTTCTTTCGGCTTGTACTCTTCTTTGTCCTTATGGATCTCCACAGCCAATCGCTTCCCTGTCGGGTCAACCCCCAGGTTGACATAACCAATCTTGAAGGACGGTTTCCCGAGATCCTGGCTCTCACCCACGGCCCCGCCGGATTTCCGTCCCTGGACGAGCAGCACACTGACGAAAACATTGGGGATATATTCGGAACGGATAGGAATCTCGATCTGGGATGAAGTGCTATCGATATCCAGGACCCGGCTATCCAGGATGAATTCTCTTTCAACCGTAACCAGGGCCTTGGTCCTTTCATACGGCGATTTCACCAGGATCCGGGCAATTTGACCCGGTTGATAGTTATCGGCATCAGTGACCAATTCGATCGAATCATCATCCCGTCTCTCCCAAGGGACATAGTCGGGCCCGGTAACATAAAAGGACGTTGTCGTAGTGATCTCGTTTCCCAGTCTGTCCGTGCCCGTGGCCAGGAGATAATAGAAACCGGTCTTCTCCGGAGAGAAGGTCACCTGGACAGCTTTGTTCTCTGTGCGGACTTCCTGGGCGGCGGCCTCAGAGTCCTCCTTTTCGGTGAGCCAGCGTAAGCGCCCGCCGATCCCGGCCTGGCGAACAGACCGCCATTCTCGCTTGAAAAGCTTCACTCCGATTTTTCTACCGGGATCGCGGGTTCCATCGGGGAGGACGGCGATGACTTCCACCCTCTGCGTCTCGCTTTTCTTCAAAAATGACGTCGCCGGCCGGAGTCCGATGTAATACTCGCCCCGGTGGACAAGGGTTTGAATCCGGTTGGTAATGGAACGCCGGCTGGGATTGACGACCGTCGCCTCAAGGGTCGCCGAAACGGAATCCTTTTCTCTTTCGGCGCTTAGGTGCAGTTGAAGCCTGAATTTCCCCTCAGAGTCAAGAGTGGCTTCGCCGGAAGCCGCCAGGCGGCTGCTCTCTGAGACCTCCTCATCTCCCCAATCGAGCTCATTTCCGAAGACATAGCCCCGGTGTCCAGGCGGGGAAAAACGCGTCCGGTTCAAACGGAGGTGCCAAGCCACGGGCTGCCCGGCCATCGCGCCGCCGAAAAGATAACGGGATCTCACTTCGGCCGCGTACTCCCGGCCGAAAAGACTGCTCTCCTTCTCGGCCCTCAGGTGAACTTCAAACTCGGCCGGACGGAACGCTTCGATACGGAAAGATCCAGATAGAGAGGAGGGTGTTTCGCCCGGTCGCTCAGGAGGGACGGCGGCCTTAATCTGATAGTGGCCCAGGGAGGATCCTTGTCCGGAACTGAAGTCGATAGCAAACGAGCCGAATTCGTCAAGAGCCGACGTGCCCTTGAAAACGGACTTCTGAAATGGGTCCAGAATTTCGCATTCCACTTCTTTGGCGGTGGGGAGGACCCAGCCGCCCTTTTCTTTTTTCCGGACGATTCCCTTAACATGGACATCCTCTCCCGCCCGGTAGATCCCTCTCTCGGTGAACACGCTCCCCTGGAAAAGAGGAGGCTGAGGATTCCAATCATAGGCGATACGGAAACGGTAGGGATCTATCCCGGTTCCCCATTCGGAGGAGGAGAGGGCGATGTCCCGTCCTCGGGTCACAAAGATCCATTGCCGCGGCTCGCTCCAGGAGTCCCGGCTCGTCAATCCCAGCTCTCTCCAGCCCGGCGTTCGGGCGATTCCTTCCCTGTCCGTTCGGCCCTTCCACTTTATTCGATTGAGGTCATCGCGGATCTCCACCTCTGCTTCTGAGACGGACAGGCCGGAGCCGAGCTCCGTGACCCAGATGAGGTTGCTGTCGGGCGAGAATTTTCCGCTGATCCCCAGCTCGGTGACCTGAAGGAAAGCTTTCAGGTAGCGGTCCCATTTGTCCTCCGGCCGCAGGGTGTCGATCTGGACAAAGATAAACCCATGTTTCTCCGTCAGCGCATCGCTGAAATCGACAGGAACGACCTGGCGTTTATTCTTCGGGGTCTTCAAAGGCAGTCTTTTTTAAAATTGGAATAACCCGGGACGGGGCGAAAATTTTTGGTCCGACCAGAAGATTTTCGGCTGGAGGAGAAGGGGAATGACCTCATCCTTCTTCAGCCGAGCCTCCTGGCAGAAAGCGCTCTCGACATTCAGCACAGAGAGCGGGTATCTTGCTTCCCCGGAGGCTTCCAGGACACCGAAACCTGTGGTCATAGAAACGGAGGGAGCAAAAGAAGCAGTGGAGAATTCGACCCGGACCTCGTTGCCCATGGAGTTGCCAAAGTCATCCTTTAGCCCAGGATCGATCGTGGCGGTATATCGTGTTTCCGGAACGAGAGGCAGCGATAGATAGAGGACATCGTTGCTATAGTCCCACTCACCGTAGTACTCGGGAATCTGGAGAGGCGGCTCGAAACGGAGATGTTGGACAAGCCCCCTGTAGCTGACCGGGTTGCTGAACTTGAACTGAAACTGCTCGGAAGGCATGAGAACATCTTTCCCCTCCAGGCCTTCAAAGAAAAATCTCCGGAAAGTCGCAAAGCTGAAGAGGGTGCTCTTTTCCATGAGGACAGGCCCCTCTCTGGAGGGAAGCCCTTTGCGGACCTCGACGAGATATCTGAAACCCGGAGAGAGCCGGTCCTTAGGCTCGAGCAAGAGGGCCGTTTCCGGCCTTATTTCGAGGTCCTCTTCCTTGAGTCTCTCAGCGGAAGGATAAGAAAGCCGGAAGTCCTGCCGTTTTTCCGAACCCTGCTCGTCGACGGAAACCAGAGAGATAAACTCCTTGGCCGATTTCCTGTCCATGTCCTGATTGAAGAGCAGGAGAACTCGAGTATCGAGCTTCAGCCATTTCTGCTTGTCCTGGGGATAATGTCTGATGAGGCGGGGCGCGGGCGTCTGGAAGTTCCAGGTATGATCCATCTTCAAGGTCGAGCCGTCAAGAGCGGCTGTCCCTGCCGGAACGGTCACCTCGATCTCGGTGGAGAAAGGGAAGAGGCGGTCGGGAGTGAACGTCAGGATGCGAGAACCCAGCCAGCGGGTTTTTCCCGAGAAGGTCGGGTTGAATCTTAAGATCGGCATGCCTTTCCCGTCCGGGAGGGCCTCGAGAGCCACCATCGGCCGGTCGAACATGACCACCACGGCCTCGACATCACCCCGGCCGGAGGCGATACCCTGAGGAGTCACGCTGAGGACGTTCAGTTCGCCGGAAGCGGCGATTTGACCTGGCTTCTCTGCAGATACGGTCCGCTTCTGGTTTCTCTTGCAGCCGCTGACGAACAGGCCCAAAACGATCAGTCCGAACAAGGGGAGAACGATCTTTCTATTCCTCATAGTCCGCTCCTTTCTCGGCATCCATACTATGAAAAAACATCCCCCCATGGCAAGACAAGAGCCATCGACGGAAAACAGGATAATAGCCCGGCAGGAAGACAGGCCGGTGGAGCGAACGAGAAGCTCAGGCGAGCTCGCGGAGCGCGGTCGTCAAAAAATGCCAGAATTTTTCTACGGAGCCGACATGGACCCTTTCCTCGGGAGAATGAGGGTGTTCGATGGTCGGCCCGAAAGAGATCATGTCCATGCCGACGTATTTTTCTCCGATGATCCCACACTCCAGGCCGGCATGAACGGCTTTAACCTCAGGCTCTTTACCGAAGACCTTCTTATAAACCTCGCTGAGTTTCTTCAACAGAACCGATTGCAGGTTCGGCTCCCAGCCGGGATAGCCCCCGGTTTGGACGATCCGGGCGCCGGCCAGCTCGGAGGCGGCCCTGATTTTTTTTGTTAGGTAGTGCTTCGTGTAGGGTAAGTTTGTGGGGTTTTTTGTTTTTATCTGTGGTCGGGGTTTTTTT
>CAYOZW010000064.1:9542-10617 GCA_964408495.1 uncultured Eubacteriales bacterium | reverse complement strand
CGCCCGGGCTTTTTCACAACGGACGATCGCAAGATTGGTCGAAGTCTCGACCAGACCGGAAATCTCCGGGTGCATACTGATAACCCCATGGGGAAGAGTGAGGACAAGCCTGATCAGGGTCTTTTGAGAATCCCCGCTCATGGGATCATCCTTGGAATCGGCGGACTTTTCGAAGCCGAATTGGGCTTCGGTTTCGACGACCTTGAATTCGTTCTGAATATTGGAGAAAGCCCCCTTGAAGAAGGAGCGCATCTTAGTGGCCACGGAAGCATCAATATATATATCCGCCCAAGCTTCCCGGGGAATGGCATTCCTCTTGTTGCCGCCCTCCATACTGAGGAGTTCGAACTTGAACTTTTCCTCGGCCTCAAAAAGAAGGCGGGCTAGTAGCCGGAGCGCATTCCCCCGCCCCTGATTGATATCCAGACCGGAGTGTCCGCCGCGGAAACCGTATACCCGGAGCCGCAAGAGTTCCTTGAAGCGCCGGCGTTTTCTCCGGAGCGGCAGGAGGATCTCCGAATCGCCGCCTCCCGAACAGCCGATAGTGAACGTCCCCTCCTCCTCGCTGTCAAGGTTGAGGAGCCGCGTCCCCTTCAAAAAATCCTTCCCCAGGCGATTAGCTCCGGTCAATCCCGTTTCCTCATCCACGGTGAACAGGAATTCAAGAGGGCCGTGGGCCAGCGTTTGATCTTCGATCACTGCGAGGGCGGCGGCGACGCCGATGCCGTTATCGGACCCCAGAGTTGTTCCCTTGGACCCGACCCAATCCCCTTTGATTTCAGGACAAATGGGATCCTTTGAAAAATCATGAATGACATCGGAATTCTTCTCGCAAACCATGTCAAGATGTCCCTGGAGAATGACTCCGGCGGACCGCTCATGACCGGCGGTAGCCGGCTTGGAAACAACCACGTTGCCGACGCGGTCCCGGTCCCAGGCGAAACCGCGCTTCTTGGCTACGGTGATGATATAATCTCCCAAAGCACGTTCGTTTCCTGAGCAGTGGGGAATCCCCAGAAGCGCCGAGAAGTGCTTCCACAGCAAGATGGGCTTAAGATTGGCAAGAATGTCGGCC
>CAYOZW010000064.1:0-9532 GCA_964408495.1 uncultured Eubacteriales bacterium | reverse complement strand
GAATAGGTCCCTGGGGGACCAAACTGAATCATGCCATAAACAATGGTCCAGTTCAAGCGGCCTTTTCGATGGTTGAGAGGTCACGGCCGAACTTTTTCAGGCCGGCCCCGGACAGATCTCTCAATCCATGAGCTTCACGATGGGAAGGGACACCCGGCCGGATTGACTTTTGAGAATTGATTCCATAGAATGCATCTAATTTTCCATGGATAATTCCAGGCTTGAGCTTTTCTCCGGGATTTTTAACACCCGCCCGCAACTTCTGTCCTCGGCGCCGGGAAGGATCAACATCATCGGTGAACACACCGACTACAACAGCGGCTATGTCCTGCCGGCCGCCATCCACTTGAGGACCTCCTTCCTGGCAGCCCCGCGGCGGGACACGCAGGTCCGAATCTGGGCCGATGACTTCCAACAGCAAGATACATTCGATCTCGACGTCGTTTCACCCTCCGAAAAATTCCGCTGGGCAAATTACATCAAGGGGATCTTTTGGGTCTTGAAGAAGGACGGCCATCGGCTGGGCGGTGTCGACGCTATGGTCTGGGGAGAGGTCCCTCTCGAATCGGGTCTCAGCTCCTCGGCCGCCCTGGAAGTCAGTGTCATCACGGGATTGGATTCGCTTTTCGAGATCGGCCTTCCCGGCCTGGCCATGGCCAAGCTGGCCCAGAAGGCCGAGAACGATTTTGTCGGCGTCCGCTGCGGGTTGATGGACCAATTCATCTCCGTCTTCGGGAAAAAGGACAGCGCTGTATTCCTCGACTGCGAAACCCTGGACTTCACCCATTTGCCCCTCCACCTGGAAAAAGCAGGCCTCAAAATCATAGTCTACGACACCAAGGTCCGCCGTGAGCTGGCTTCATCGGAATACAACCGGAGGCGCCAGGAGGCCGCCCGGGCCCTTGAAGTCCTCCGGGAAAAAGGTGTGCTCTCCTATAAGGAAGCGACCTTGCAGCAGCTCGAAATAGCCCGTCCAGGAATGGGCGACACGCCCTTTCAAAGAGCCAGACACGTCATCACCGAGAACGGGCGCGTTCGCCAGGCCGTAGAAGCACTCCGCCGAGAGGACTTCTATCTCTTGGGAGATCTCTTGTTCAAATCCCACCAAAGCCTGAGGGACGACTATGAAGTTTCCTGCCCGGAGCTCGACCTCCTTCATGATTTCGGAAGAGACTTCGCCGGATGTTTAGGGGCGCGACTTGTCGGGGCCGGCTTTGGCGGCTCAGGGATTGCGCTCCTCAAAAAACAAACGACGGGGGACTTCCAAAAAGGGATGCTGGCCGCGGCGGCGGAGCGCAGGTTTCCCAGGCCGGAGTTTCATGAAGTCACCATCGGCGAGGGGGCCAGTGTATCCAGGCTCGATGGAGCGGAGAGCCCCTGAACGGATATCAAGAATGGGGCATCTGCTGAACCGGCTGTCAAAATTATTGTTGCTTCTGTTGTTATGGGGCGGCTGTTTCGGTATGTCCCCAAGGCAGCCAGCCGAAAATCCTCAATCTCTGAAAATTGTGACCAGCGTCTTTCCCCTGCGGGAATTCGCGGGAGAGATCGCCGCCGATAGGGCAGAAGTCAGCTTGCTGCTTCCCCCGGGAGCCGGCGTTCATACCTGGCAACCTCGGGCCAGCGATATCCTTCGACTGTCTTCGGCCGACGTCTTCATCTATATCGGGGCAGGGCTGGAGCCCTGGATCTCCGACCTGCTCAAGAGCCTGTCAGCACCGGGGCTCAGGGTTCTGGCTCTGGCAGATGCGTTGCCTCTTGAGGAGATGGAACAAGGAGACGAGGGAAAAGATCACGACCCTCATGTCTGGCTGGATTTCGGCCTGGACCTTGTCATCGTCGATCAAATCGGTGCCCTTCTCTCTGACATCGATCCCGCCTGCGCTCCCGCTTTCCAGGAGCGTGCGGAGCGGCTGAAGACGAGGATCCGGGCGCTCGATGCCGCCTATGTCCGCGGGCTGAACAGCTGCCAGAGCCGGACTCTCCTCATCGGCGGCCATGCCGCCTTCGGCTATCTGGCAAAAAGGTACGGACTGAAACAGATCTCGCTCTCTGGCCTCAGCCCCGATGCTGAGGCGACGCCCAGCCGCCTGATGGCCGCCATCGAATGGGGAAAAAAGAGCCGCTGCCGGGCCGTCTTTATGGAGGCCAACACCAGTTCTCGGATGGCCGCGGTGCTGGCCAAGGAGCTCCGGGTCGAGGTCTTGTCACTTCACCCGGGTGCGAACCTGAACAAGAAAGAATGGGAGTCCGGCCGGACATTTTTTGATATCATGGAAGAAAACCTGTTAAATCTCAAGAAAGGCCTCGTCTGTGACTGAAGCCAGAGAACTCATCCGCCTCGACGGTGTATCCTTCCAATACGGGTCGTTCCCTGTCCTGGACAAAGTGAGTTTTTCTATCGCCCAGGGCGACTTTCTGGCCATCCTCGGGCCCAACGGTTCAGGAAAGACAACCCTGGTCAAGATCGTCTTAGGGCTCATCCGGCCGACCCGGGGGCGGATCGACCTCATGGGCCGGCCGGTCGAGGAATTCAAAGCCTGGTCCAAGATCGGCTACGTTCCCCAGAAAGCTTCCCATATCGATCCTTTCTTCCCGGCGACGGTGAGAGAGATCGTGGCTATGGGTCTCCTTTCCAGCCGTCCACCGGCGGGTTACAGGAAAAAGGAAGAAGAACAGGCGATCACTTTGGCCCTTGAACGGGTCGGGATGGCGGCTTTCAAGAACCGGCCGATCGGCGATCTCTCCGGAGGTCAGCAGCAGCGGGTCATCATCGCCCGGGCGATCGTGAACGCCCCCGAGCTCCTTTTCCTGGATGAGCCCACGGCCGGCGTTGATGCGGCCACCCAGGAGCTGTTCTATGAAATGCTGTATCATCTGAACGAGGCCCAGATGATCACCATTATCCTGGTGACGCACGACATCGGGATCGTCACCAAGCATGTCAACAAAGTGGCCTGCCTCAATCAAAGGCTGGTCTATCACGGGACGCATACCGACTTCTGCCGGTCCGAGGAGTTCAAGACTATGCTGGCGGCCGGCCACCTCGTCTCCCATATCCATTGACGGGCAACGACTGATGGAAGCGCTCTTCAACTACGGCTTCTTCCAAAGGGCCTTGCTTGCCGGCCTGTTCGTCGCCCTCGCCTGCGCGATCCTCGGACTCTTCTTGCTTCTCCGCAAAGACGCTATGATCGGGCACGGCCTCGCCCATGTCACCTTCGGCGGAGTCGCTCTCGGACTGTTCCTGAACGTCCTGCCTCTGGCGACGGCCCTGGTCGTCGCCGTCCTCGCGTCTTGGGCGATCATGAAGCTCAAAGAGAGGGCCGGCCTGCACGGCGATACGGCCATCGGCATCTTCAGCAGCGTGGGGATGGCCTTGGGGATTGCCTTGGCAACGATCGCCGGCCGCTTTAACGCCGACCTGCTCAGCTACCTCTTCGGCGACATCCTGGCCATCGACCGGCTTGAAGTCGTCCTCTCTCTGGTCCTGGCCGCCGCGGTCATCATCATTATCCTGGCCAACTACCACCGGTTGATGTACCTGACTTTCGACCGGGAATCGGCCAAGGCTTCGGGAGTGAAGACGGCCCGTCTCAATCTTATCTTGACCGTATTGACGTCCGTTACGGTCGTCTTGGGGATGAAGGTCGTCGGCATCCTGCTGGTCACGGCTTTGCTCGTTATCCCGGCTGCGGCGGCGCTTCTTCTGGCCAGGAGCTTCAAGCAGGCGCTCATCCTCTCATCCCTGGTCGCTTTTCTCTCCGTTGTCGGCGGACTGCTGGCTGCCTTCTACCTCGACCTCCCCGCGTCGGCGACAGTCGTCCTCCTGTCTTTTTTTATCTTCATAGTCTTTTTTGTGCGGCGAAGGAGGAGAACGGTCTGACCCGGTTCAGGAAGGCAGAGATTCCAGCGTTTTTTTAAACACGGAATAGGCGTCTTCCCCGTAAAGGCAAAAAATCACCTCTCCGGGATATTCGTTCTCCCGCAAGAAGTCCCGGGTGAGGCGGAGCATAATCTTAGCGCATTTCCGGAGGGGGAAGCCATAGACGCCCGTACTTATCGCGGGCAAGGCGAGAGTCCGGATCTTCCTGTCTTTAGCGATTTGGAGGCAACTGGCCGTTGCCCGGGCCAGCTTAGCTTCTTCATCCCCTTCACCACTGACGGGACCGACGGCATGAATTACGAACTTGGCTTTGAGGTTTCCGCCTCCCGTGATCACCGCCTGGCCGACGCCGATCGGCGCCAGCCGGTCACACTCCCTCTGAATCGAAGGACCTCCGTGAGCTCGGATGGCGCCGGCGACGCCTCCGCCGAGTTTAAGCTGCGTATTGGCGGCGTTGACTACGGCTTCGACATCGAGGAGGGCGATATTGCCTTCGACAATCCTAATCCTTGGTTCGGCCGGTGGCTTTTCACTCATCTGTTTTGTCCTCCGGATAGTGTTTATTCTAACGAAAAAGCCACTCCTTGAGAAGGCGCCGATTCGGACACGCTTTTTAGCGGGACTGAAAAGAGGGGTGTGGCGAGAGGAGCGCCGGATTAGTGGACGGCATAGACGGCCACTTTGTTCTTGCCGTTCTTCTTGGCCTGGTAAAGGGCCTCATCGGCCAGCGCGATCAACTCATCCGAGCTCTGTCCGAACTCAGGGTACGAGGTCACTCCGATGCTGATCGTAAACAGGATGTCCTCTTTGCGGGAATCCACCCGGAAGGGGTAGAGCGAAATTCGCAGTCTGAGCCGCTCGGCCAGAGCACCGGCTTCTCCTTTATTGGTCTCAGGAAGGATGACCAGGAACTCTTCCCCGCCATAGCGGGCGGCGATGTCCGAGGGGCGGAGGGTCTCGCTGATCAACTGGCTGAAATATCGGAGCAGGTGGTCGCCGGCGGTGTGTCCATAGCGGTCATTGAGATCCTTGAAATTGTCCAAGTCGATCATCAGCAGGCTCAGTTCATGACTATAGCGCTTGGCGCGGTAGAATTCCTGCTCGAGCCTCTGGCGGATGTAGGCCCTGTTGAAGAGCCCGGTCAGCCCTTCGCGGATGATCAGGCTATTCATTTTCTCGCTGATGGCCAGGCCGCTCAGACAGATCAGCAGGATGATGACCATGCCAAACCTCAGGATGGACCGGCTCAGCGGATGGAAGCCGATCTGCTCCCAGTACCGGGGCACGAAATCTGCCAAGGAGGTGTAAACAAGGTAGCCCACGGCCAGGATGATGATGGCCCAGAGCCGGGTGCGCAGGCTTCGAGTGACAAGGGGTAACCGCGGACTCACTTTGGTCTTTCCTTCCTCGTCTTCAATCTTGCCGGAAAGACCGAATGAGGACAATAACCGAAACGGGTGAAATCCGGGGTGAATTTCGTTGCGACCGGGCTCACCGCAGGAGGTGAGGGATCGGTGCTCAGCCTTTATCCAGGGCCTTTTCGACCAGAGCCCGGGCCTCCGCTCCGGCCTGGATCACTTTTTTCATCAGCTCAGCCGCTTTCTCAGACAGCTCTCTCTTGAAGTTTTCGTCCTGGATTCCGGGCAAGTTGATCCTGACGTTGTAGAACGCTCCAGTGGCTGCCGCCTCTGCGGCGGCGGCGGCCACTCCGGCGTCACTCAGGGAATTCCTGTTCCCTTTTTGGGCGGCAGCCTTAGCCAGATCGAGGAGGGATCCGCATTTTTCCAAGACACTCAAGGGGACGAGTGTCGCCTGCCGGGAGGCAGTCTCAACGGCCGCCTCTTTTGCTCTCGCCTGATCCTCGCTGCTTTTGGGAAGACGGAATGCCTCCATGACCATGTTGAAAGCGCGGGTGTCATCGTCCACTGCCTGCAAAAGACCGTCCTTAAGCTCTTGGGCTCTCAAGGCGATTTCCTTCATTTCTTCCGAGGCTTCTTCATAGCCCTTTTTCCCAACGGTCAGGTTGGCAACCATCGAAGATAAGGCCGCTGAAAGGGAGGCAAAAAGGGCAGCTGCGCTCCCTCCGCCCGGCGTCGGCGAGTCCAGGGAGATGGCGTCGGCGAACTCCCTCAGGCTGAGTCCAAGCAGGGAAGGTCCACCTTCCTTGAATTGGTTTTCGATGATCTTCTTGTCCGCGTCGAACGCAGAGACGTCGTTGAGCCCGAGGGAGATGACCGCCGTCCGGATCAGTTCGCCCGCGGGAACTCCGGGGCTTTTTCCTTGTTTCTCGAGATAGTAGCGGCCAGCCATGAGCAAGGCTTCCCTGGGGATCAGCCCCACAAGCTCGCTCCCGGTTACCCTCAGCCCAAGATTCTCGGCCTCTCTGACCGCCTCGTCAAAGACAAGATGGACAGGTGTCTCTTTGTAGTTGGTGAAATTAATGGAGATTTGGGCGACGCCATAGTCCTCGATATACCAGCCAACTGCTTTGACGTGCTTGAACCGGCCTGGAACAGTGATAGCCTTGCCTTGGGCATCCCGAACGATGTTGCCCTCGGCGTCCCGCTGCGCCCTGCCGCTTTCCCGGAGGTTGAGGGCAATCTCGTGGGCCAGCCGGCGGTCACGGGTATTCAGGTTGATGTTATAGGCGATGAGGAATTCGCGGGCACCGACGATGGTCGCTCCGGCCCGTGGATTGAAGACGGGGTCGCCATAGTCAGGAGACCACTGGGGGTCCTTGATTTTTTCGGCCAGTCCTTCATACTCACCGGCACGGATGTTGGCCAGATTCCGGCGCTCCGGCTTCGTCGCCGCCTCCTCGTAAAGATAAATGGGAATCCCGAGTTCATTGGCCACCCGTTCAGCAAGCTCCCTGGCAAGCTGGACACACTCATCCATGGTGACTCCCGAAACCGGGACAAAAGGGCAGACGTCTGTGGCCCCTATCCGGCTGTGCGCTCCCTTGTGCTGCCGCATATCTATCAACTCGGCGGCTTTTCGGATCGCCCGATAAGCTGCTTCCTTAACGCCTTCCCTCGAGCCGATCAATGTCACCACCGTCCGGTTGGTCGATTCCCCCGGGTCGACATCGAGGAGCTTGACCTCGGAGGTCCGCTCAATCTCCTGGGTGATAGCCCTGATTTTATCCAGATCACGACCTTCGCTGAAATTGGGAACGCACTCGACAAGCTTCATTCCTCGACTCCTTTGATCAGGGTGTAAATAAGGACGCCTTTCAAATCGTAAACTTCTAGCCGGTCGATCTCACGAAGGTAGTCGAGGAGGACATCCAAGTCTCCGACGATAACAACGACCGGTTTCGGCCGGAAATATTTCTGAGCCACCTCGAATACCTGATCGACATCGACCTGCATGATGCTGTCATAGAACCTGTTCCAGTGAGCATCGCCGAGCGAAAAAGTGACCTGGTCGGCGACCCGCCGGCTGAATTCAGCCGGACGACTGATCTGGATAGGAAAATGACCGATCAGATAGGACTTCGCCTGTTCGAGCTCAAAGGTCGAAATCTTCTCTCTTGAGACGCGGCCGAGTTCCCCAACGATTTCCCCGATGGAGGCGAAGGCCGCCGAGGGGATGACCGTGGCTGTGACCACATAGGCTCCTCCGCCCCGGAAAAGGTCCATCTCGCTGAAGGCATTATAGGCGAATTCCTTTGTTTCGCGGAGATTCATGAACAGACGGCTGAATGGCGTTCCCCCGAGCAACTGATTGAGCACGGCGAAGGGAAAGGTGTCGGGATTGCCCAACGCAAAAATGACGTTTCCAACGATCAGAGTGGCCTCTCTTGCCCGGGGGAGATCCACGAAGCACACCTTATCTTCATCCCTGACGCCGGGAGAGGGGAGGGGCAGTCTTTCCACATCTCTCCTCGGCCAGGTATTGAGGAAGTGGCTGACCTTGCGTACCGCAACGGCCAGGTTCAAGTTTCCGGTCAAGACAAGAACGGCGTTATTGGGCCGATAGTAGAGGTCATAGAAGGATTGGACATCTCTTCTGGCAATGCTTCTGAAGACATCCTCGCCATAGCAAAATTTGAGATAAGAATGCTCTTCGAACAGGATCCGGAGGAGCTGTCGCCAACCGACGAACTCGGGGTCTCGCTGCTTCTGCCGAAGGTCATAGAGGAGAGTCCGTCTGAGGGCGACAATCTCGCGCTCGCTGAAATCCGGCTGGAGAACCATCAAGCTTAAAATCTCTAAGGCCTGGTCCAAATAAGCATCTAGAAATTGGAAGGAAAAACGGGAGCAATCGGGCGTTGTCGTGATGCTGAAAGTCCCACCGATGCCCTCGATCCGTTCCTCCATGTCCGCCGCCGAGATCAACGCCGATCCCCGACTCAACATCTCGGCCGTGAAGGAGGCCAGGCCGGGCATATCGTCAGGAGACTGGCTTTCACCGGCCATGATGACGAGTTCAAGGCTGAAGAACGGCTGGTCGTTTCGAGGAGCGACGGCAACCGTCAGCCCGTTCATCAGCGTCATTGATTCGATCTTGGGGAGACGGAGCTCGGACAACGGGTCGGGAATCGGCGGCGATTTCCTGAAGCGCTCCTGAGCAGAGACCGAGGCCAGCAGGAGGAGAGCGCAGATGCATATCCACCAAGCCTTCTTCATCTTGGCTCCACGTCGAGGGCAATGCTGTTCTCGGGGACCAGATAGCGGTTGACGATCCTGCGGATTTCATAGGCGCTGATCCGCATATACTTGGCCAACTGTTCGGCAAGTCCCTCTAAACCTGGCGGCGAAAAGGCCATTTCCGCCAGGAACATAGCTCTGTCCAGGGGAGAGGCAAGGCGGTTAGCATAATCCCGCTTGAACATATTCTTGGCCCTGGCCAGCTCTACGGAAGAGACATCAACGACGCGGAGCTTGCCGAACTCGGATGAGATGCTCTTCTGGGTGAGTTTAACCATTGTCTTATTGTTGCTTATAGCGAAAAGCTTCATCACCGCAACGTCTTTCCGTTTTTCGACTCCGCCCGTCAGGTAAAGGGCCACACCTTCCTTCTTGACAAGTTTTTTTTGCAGGCGGGCGCTCTTGCCCTTAAAAAGCAGATAATCCAAAATGGTCACGACATAGTAGTCTCGCGAAAAGGGCGGCGCGATCCGATAGCCCAGATGAAAGGCTGACGAGGGAGCAAGGGGCTCGACATAGGATTGAACGACTTCCTCTTTTTCAGGAGGTCGGGGTGGCAAAAAAAGGGGCAACTTCTTGCCCGGAGCGATGGTCCCAAAATATCTCTCCACCATCTCCTTGGTCTTGGTAAAATTGATATTCCCGACGATGACGAGGACGGCATTATTAGGAACATAATAGGTCTCGTAGAAAGCCCGGGCATCCTCGACATCCAAGCGGAAAATATCCTGCTCGCGTCCAAGAAGGCTATGTCCATGGACGAAATCGGGATAGAGAAGACCGTCGAAAACAATCAGACTCTCCAGATAGGGCTCGGCCGTCTTCCGCTGGACGATTCCATCGAGAACGGCCTGTTTCGCACGCTCTGTCCTGGCCGCGTCGATCTCCAGCGTCTTCATCCGGTCGGATTCGAGCCAAAGAGCCAGGGCCAGCTGGTTGGCGGGCACCGTCTGGTAGAAATAGGTTATGTCCTCTGTGGTGCTGGCGTTTG
>CAYOZW010000063.1:0-14887 GCA_964408495.1 uncultured Eubacteriales bacterium | reverse complement strand
AATCTTAAAATGCCAGGTCTATTTCTTTATCGGCAACTTTCTTTTTTACGGCGTCCGGTTTGATAATAGCCAGGGTGCTCTCGTTCATGATCGCTCCTTACTAGCAAGGATGAACGGTTTCATATATCCTATTTCGGAGACCGAGTCAACCGGCGTTGACACCCTGGCCCGTAGGCCTCTAGAATGGACTCGTGACCAAAGAGGCGGAAAACAAGAAACTGCTGAAAGAGTTCTCCCGTGATATTGGGATCGATCTTTTCGGTGTCGCCGACATCGCAGAAGTCCGCTCAGAGTTCAAGTTCAAAGAGGAGCTCAGAGAGTCTTTCCGCAGGGGAGTCGTGCTCGGGAAGAGGGTGCTGGAGTCTGTTCTCGACGATATCGAGGACCGCCCCACTCCCCTCTATTTCCATCACTACCGCCAACTCAATTTTTTTCTCGATCGGGCCGCCTTCCTTTTAGCCACTTTTATAAGGGACCGGGAGTTCAATTCTCTGCCGATTGCCGCCTCCCAAGTCCTTGATTGGGAAAAGCAGCAAGCCCATCTCTCCCACAAAAAGATCGGCCGTCTGGCCGGATTGGGCTGGATCGGTCGCAATAACCTCCTGGTCCATCCAAAATTCGGCGCTCAATTCCGCCTGGTCACCATCTTGACCGATATGCCGCTCGAGCCGGATCAGCCTTCGGCCGGCGATTGCGGAAGCTGCTTCCGCTGCCTGGCGAGTTGTCCGGCCGGGGCGATTAAATCGAGCCGGGAGGAATTCGATCACGTCGCCTGTTTCGAGAAGCTCAAGGAGTTCCGCCGCTCGGGCGTGGTCGGACAATTCATCTGCGGGGTCTGTGTCAAAGCCTGCCGCCCCTCCCGCGACGACTTATAGAATGAATTGTCGTTTGACTTGATTTCTGTGTTTTTGCTATATTCGGGCCAGGAATGGGGGCATGGCCGACCCGAAAAAAAGATTTTTCCTTCTTTCCCTTCTCGCCGGTCTGATCTTAGCAGGCTTCAGCCTCTATGGATTCATCCTGCTTCGCTCCCGGCCGGGGCTTCCTGACGGGATCAGTGTCCAGGAACTGGTCCGGATCGACGATGTCGAAATCCAGATCCCGAAGGACATCGAGTTCATCCTGACCCGGAAGCGCATCGGAGATTGGCTCGACATCGAAATCCGCCGGGAAGGGAATATTGAATTTCTTCGCGCTCAGGCCATCGCCTTCTACAGCAAGGTTCCTTTTCCCCTGGTTTACCTTTTTATCGGCCTGTTTTGCTATCTCATCGGATTCACCGTTTTCCTCTTAAGGTGGGAGGATATCAGAGCAAGGATTCTCTATCGGCTGGCGATCGTTTTTGCTTATTCTCTGATCGTCAGCGGGGGAACGTACTGCCTGGGCCATGGATGGTTCTCCTACGTCCCCGTTGTCCTCTTCTATCTTATGTATCCCCTCGCTCCCGCCCTTCTTTTTGATTTTTCTATATCCTTCGCCTCCCGGCGGTGGCGAGCCGGGCGATTTCTTGTCTATCTCTTGTCGCTTCTCTTCGCCGTCTTTTTCATCGTGGCTGTGATGATCGCCACGATCTTGCCTTCGATCACGGTCTTCCGTTTCTACATCTCGGTCTTCCAGGCCTTTCGGTGCTATATGATCGTCCTCCTACTTCTGGCCGTATTCCATTTTATCCTCGTCTTTCGGCGAGCCGTTCTGGATGAGAACAGGACTCCGATCAAATGGATCTTTCTTGGACTCCTGCTCGGCCTCGGCCCTTTCATTTTCGTCTTCCAGATTCCGATCGTCCTCAAGGTCCGGCCGCTCCTCAGTGAAGAATTATCTTCGGTTTTCTTTATTTTCGTCCCGCTTGCTTTCGCTTTCTCCATCGTTCGCTTTCGGTTCCTGAACGTGGACCTGGTCATCAATCGCGGTCTGGTTTATTCACTGCTGACGATCTTTACGGTCAGCCTCTACCTCTTTTCCGTTCGCGTCCTGGAAGGCCTCTTTGCCAGGGTTTTCGTCGTCCGCGAGACAGCGATCTCGATAGGAAGCGCGCTGCTGGCCGCTGTGGCCTTCCACCCGGCCAGGAGGAGGATCCAGGAGCTTGTCGACCGGGCGTTTTTCCGCCAGAGCTATGACTACAGGAAGGCCATCCTCCAGTTCAGCGAGACAAGCCAGAAGCCGTTGAGAGCAGAGGTCTTGATCGATGAATTCGCCGGTTGCGTCAGGGCCGTTATTCCCCTGGAGAGACTGGCCTTGTATGTCGGCGAACCTGCGCCCCAGGGACCACATACCCTCCATTCCAGAGGTTTAAAGGGGGGTGAGGACCTGTCCGCTTTATCCGCCAAACCGTCCGGCCGCCTCTGGGCACGCCGCGACGCTACCAGCACGGAAGAGGGGGTCGATTTTACCCGGGATGAACTTCTTTCCCGAAGCAGCCTGGAAATACTCTTGCCCCTGCCCATTCAATCGCCCGGTCTCATTGGATTTCTGGCGCTTGGGAAAAAGAGGTCCGGCGAGAAATACAGCCGTGACGATATCGACCTCCTGAAAACCCTGGCCGGAGAGCTTGCCCTGGATCTTGATCGGATCCGGCTTCAGGAGGAGGTTATAGACGAGCGGGCTTCTAAGGAAAAACTGGACGAACTGAACCGTCTCAAAACGGAGTTCATTGCCTCTGTCTCTCATGAATTGCGCACGCCGCTGAGTTCGATCCAGGGATTGAGCGAACTTCTTCATGAGGGGAAAATCAGGGAAAAAGCTAGGAAAGAAGAGACGCTTGACATTCTGGTCTCAGAAAGCGGCCGGCTCTCGAGGCTCATCCACAATATCCTCGATTTCGGAAAGATCGAGCAGGAGACGAAAACGTATCATCTCGAGAGAATAGAGGTCCGGCCGCTCATCGAGGAAACAGTGCGGGTGTTCCGGCACCGTCTGGATGATGGCCGACCGGGACGCCGTCAAGCAGGTCTTGCTCAACCTCCTGGACAATGCCATCAAGTACTCGCCGAAGAAAAAAGAAATCGAAGTCGAGGTGGTGACGGAGTCGGGAAATATCGAGATTCGGGTGGGCGACCGGGGCATCGGCGTCCCCGCCGAACAGCGGGATCTGATCTTCGAGAAATTCCATCGGGTTCCCGAAGCGGCGCGGATCAATCCTCAAGGAGTCGGCCTGGGGCTGAAGATCGTCAGGCATATCATGGCCGCTCACCGAGGCGAAATCCTCATCGAAGGCCGGAACGGCGGAGGAAGCGTGTTCCGGCTAATCTTTCCCAAAGGATAAATGAACATGAAAAAGATCCTGCTCGTCGAAGATGACGTGGCCTTCCGCGAAACCTTAGTCATCGCTCTCGAAGAGGAAGGTTTCACGGTCGTTTCCAGCGGAGACGGCCAGGAGGGTCTGGATCTGGCTCAAAGAGAAAAGGTAGACCTTATCGCCCTCGATATGGTGCTCCCTTCGCTCGGAGGCCTGGAGTTTTGCCGGGAGCTCCGCCAAAAAAGAACGTGACGCCGATTATCATGCTGTCCGGCAAGAAAAAGGAGGAAATTGATAAGGTCCTGGGGCTTGAGCTCGGGGCCGACGACTACCTCATCAAGCCCTTTGGGCCGCGGGAGTTCCTGGCCAGGGTCAAAGCCCTTCTGCGCCGCAGCCGGCTTGAGCCCGCAGCACCCGAGGAGGTTACCTTTGGAGACGTCGCGATCAATTTCAAGACGCAGATGGCCCTTAAAGGGAATACGCCGCTGCGCCTCACGGCCAAGGAATTCGGCCTCCTGAGACTGCTCGTCTCACATGCGGGGGAAGTGATCAACCGGAATGTTATTCTTAACGAGGTCTGGGGATACGATAAGTATCCCACGACCAGGACGGTCGACACCTTTATCCATAATCTTCGGAAAAAGATCGAGGATGACCCTGCCCATCCCCGGTATCTTCTGACGGTCCCCTGGTCGGGTTACAAATTTCAGGGGTGAAAGCAGGCCGATTGGCATCTATCGCAGTCCTGCGGTCGACTCCATCGACAGGCTCATCTAAAGCTGGGAAGGAACGGCCCTCTATCAGGTCGTCTATTTTTCCTATTGGGTTTTCTGTTGGGCGTACTGCTCTTCTTCTGCTGTGGGAATCTATCACCCCGGCTTCACCGAGTTCAGCGATCCCGGCTGGATATGAGCGGGATGAAGGCTAGGTCCTCTTTTTGCAGGGGATCCAGACTTCGGTCTTGCGCTGCTCCGGCCTCAGCTCCTCGGGATTCATATCTAGGTAGCGTTCCATGATCGGGCCTGCCGGCTCATAACCGTTTTCGTCCATCCAGTCGAGCATCTTAGCGATGGTCTTGCCGGTCTCTTCATAGGCCCCCTGGTGCAGACAGACGGCAGACTGGGTGTAGCTCCATTCCTTCTTCATAAGCGGGGGCTGGATCAAGGCTTGGGCGGTGACCGGGAATCCCACCTCCCATTGCAGGTCTTGGGCGCTCACCTGGTCCGGACTGTTGTAATAGACGCCCAGCAGAGGGCCGGCCGGGACGATGTTCTGGGCCTGCATCTCCTGGACCAGGCGGCCGATGGATTCCTGGATCCTGTCGAAGGCCCCCTTTTCCTCTAGACAGACAAAAGCGAAAGCCTCGGACGTCTGGATGCTGATGGAGCCGCTCTGGACTTGGTCCGGTCCACAGGCCAAAGCAAGCGTCGATAGGCCACAGATAAGTGTCAGAATGATGATTAAAGCTTTCTTTTTCATGGGCTTAACCTCCCCGGGGGATTTCAAACCTGCTCCCGGCCGAATTTTAGCATGATCAAGATAAAAATCAACCTCCGCCTATGGGACCTGATCCTCCGGCTTCAAAATGTCCCAGGCTCTCAGGCTCTCGAATCCGGCGGAGCGAGTTTGATCGATGGTCATGGGCGTTATGGAAATATAGCCCTGCGACAGCGCCCAGATGTCGCTGTCCTTGGTCCCGCCCGTGAGGGGCCTGAAGACCGACCAGTATTCGATCTTCCGCTCCTGGGCGGCCTTCCGGGCGTAATGCTCATCTGGCGGGCGCCTGTCCTGTCGGGTCACGAGCACTCCCTTGATTTGGTCGGACGGACGGCCGGGTAAATTGACATTGAAAAACGTTCCCGGGGGCAAGCCCTTTCCCTTTATCTCGAGAATGAGCCGGGCGGTGAAATCGGCCGCGCCGGCGTAATCCATCTGAGCTCCTTCCTCCAGGGATACAGCCAGGGCCGGGATGCCCCGGTAGGCGGCCTCCCTCGCGCAGGCCACTGTGCCGGAGGAGAATGCGATGACGCCGGCATTCTCCCCTTTGTTGATCCCGGATACGACGATATCAGGAAGCTGAGGAAGAAGAGAGGTCAAGGCCAGGCGGACACAGGTCGCCGGAGAAGCGGTGATGGAGAACCAGCGTAAGCCTTCGCTCTCCCAGGATTCGACGGCGATCGGTCCGCCGAAAGTGAGGGCATGCCCAACGCCGCTCTGGTTGGCCGACGGCGCCGCGACCGTCACTTCGCCCAGCTCCTTGAGCCTGTCGAAGAGAGCTCTGATACCCGGGGCCTGAACCCCGTCATCGTTGGAGATCAGGATGCGGAATGGTCGCTGGACAGAGCGGGCACCCTGGACTGGAACCGCAAAGGCGATAGCCAGGGCGATGACGAGGATGCGCCGGGACAGAAACGCGCGAATGCTGATCATAGAGGCCTCCTGCGGCTTTAAATTTGTCGCAGCTACTTCCGGTTCTTCACGTATTTGTCGAACCACTCGAACATCTCGGCCAGGACATGAAGAATGCTCTCTCTGGCCATGTAGCCGTGGCTTTCGTTAGGCAGCATGACCAGCCGGGCCGTCGTCCCGAATCCCTTGAGGGCCGCGTAAAGTCGCTCCGACTGGATGGGGAATGTCCCCGAGTTGTTGTCGGCTTCTCCGTGGATAAGCAGGATCGGCTCGTTGATTTTATCGGCATGCATGAACGGAGACATCTTGATGTAGGTTTCCGTGGCTTCCCAGAGAGTCCGCCTCTCGCTCTGGAAGCCGAAGGGCGTCAGGGTCCTGTTGTAGGCGCCGCTCCGGGCGATTCCGGCGGCGAATAGATCGCAATGGGCCAGGACGTTCGCCGTCATAAAAGCTCCATAGCTGTGGCCGCCGATCCCGACCCGGCGGGGATCGCCGACTCCCAGCTCGTCAAGTTTCTCGATGGCCGCTTCGCCGTTGGCGACGAGTTGTCTGACGAAGGTGTCGTTGACCGTCTTGGGATCGCCGATGATCGGCATCTCAGCGCCGTCCAGGATGGCGTAGCCCTGAGTGATGAAGAACAAGTGAGATGAGCCGCGGTAGTAGGTGAAGCGGTTGACAGAGCCGCGGACTTGGCCGGCTATCGAGGGGTCGGTGTATTCGATCGGGTAGGCCCAGACGACTACCGGCAAGCGCTCGCCGGGCTGGCGGCTGGCTGGCACGTACAGCGTGCCGGATAGCTCGACGCCGTCGTCCCTCTTATACTTGATGCGCTCTTTTTTTATGCCGGTGAGCTGGGGAGCCGGGTCCTTGAACTCTGTCAGGGCCTTCCTTTTATTGCTGTTCAGGTCATAGATATAGTAGTTGGGCGGGTCTGTCTGAGTTTGGTAGCTCGTGATGATTTTGGATCGCGAGTCCCCGAGAAAGTCAACAAAAGTCTCGTAGGCAGGGTCCTGGCAGTGGAAGAGGCGTTCCTTTTTCAGAGTCTTGATGTTCATCCGGTCCAGGAAGGGATGATCTCCCTGGGGGGAGGAACCCGAGCCCTCCAGATAGATCCAGTCCTTGTCCTGGAGAATGATGCTTTCCCCGTTCTTAAGGGTCGTCACGACGGGTGTACCGGGATTGTTGTAGCGGTCTTGGGTGCTGAGATCGAACCATTTTTTTGGAGCGATTTCTGGATGATCCAGGTCGACAAGGTAGGTCGTCCGCCACCTCTTTTTCCAGGTATATTCGGAGGCTAGGGCCAGCCCTGGCGTCGCGAAATAGGTCAAGCCCGAGCCTCTATAGTAGCCCAGTCCTGAAGCACGCTCCTTGAGTTGGAGGACCGGCTTGGGGGTGTCTTTAAAGGGGGCTGAAAGCCTCAGATATTGATCGCGGAAGGGGACCTCTTTTTCCGGGTCGCCTTCATCGAGGGCCTCAACCCATATCAAGGTGGAGGGCTTGTGGCACATCCACTCCACGTCGCGAGGGCCCGTAGGGACACCGTTGATGGGGACGTTTTCTGCGGGAGGGAGGTCGGCCAGCAGATGAACCAGGGCACCGTCCATGTCCCAGACCTCGTAACTGCGGGCAAAGCCATAGAGAGGGACAGAATAGGAGTAGGGGCGTTTTAGACGATTGACCAGGATGTAGCTTAGGTCCGACGAGAAAGAAACATCGGCAAAGATGCCGGGCCGGCCGACATCCTGAATGGGACCGCCGGCGATGTCCACCATGGCCAGCTGGGCGGTGGCGTAATAGTCGAACAAAGTTTCATCGAAGGCCGTCTTCAGGAGGTCCTGGTAGGTGGCCGCCTTGGTGAATTGGCCGGAGGTTTCCTGGATATTGGGTCCGATGGGGACGCGCGGCGGCTCGGGCGCCGGTCCGCGATCCTTGGGGACAAGGGACACGTACAGCCGCAGGCTGTCCGGCAGCCAGCCGAAAGAGGAGGTGATGGCATTGACAATAGCCGGAGTAAGCGCTTTGGCCGCGCCGGTCTTGACGTCGATCACCCAGAGTTCGACGCCCTCATCCAGGTAGCGCAGCAAAGCCATGGACTTGCCGTTGGGAGCCCAGGATGGGAAGGTGAATTTCATCCCTTCAGGGAAGGCGATCTCCTGAGCCGCGCCTGTCTTCATGTCTTTCAGGCTGATTCCTGTGTTGAAAAAGAGGGTCTGGCGGCTGTTGGTCGCGGGCGTGATACGGATGCCCGCGATTCTCAGGATCGGCTGGGAGACCTCAGCGATGGACGGCATGGCCTGTCTTTCGATGAGGGCCATGATGTCGCCGCCGGGGCTCATAGAGACCAGCGGCGGTGGCGGGGCGTCCAGGATATCGATGACCTCCTGGGGCGGCAGCTTATATGGCTCCTGCCCGGAAGAAAAGATGCCGATAAGCAAGATCGCCAGCAACAGAACAAATGCTTTTGTCTTCACGATCTCCCTCCTTGTTAAAAGTCCACCAGGGTTTTATATCGGAAAAGAGCCGTCTTTTCAATCTGAGTCATTTTCTTTTGACAGGTCCAAGCGATAAAAATATAATCCCGAAAGATAGGGAGATCAGATAAAGAGAAAATACTTGAAATCAAGGAGGGAAGATGCACCGGGCTAGCCGGAACGTTTTAGCGTCAGTTCCCATTCTTGCGTTTGCTGTTTTCATCTTGGTCACCGGTGTTTGCCGCCGGAGCATTGAGCCGGCCGACCTGGTTCTTCTGAACGGCCATATCTATACCGTCAACCCGGCCGCTCCGCACGCTGGATATTTGGCCGTCAGGGGGAACACGATTGTCGCCGTCGGCGAGAAAGACAGCGAGGCCGCAAGATACATCGGGCCGGCGACGCGGGTGATCGACCTCGCCGGGAAATTCGTCCTGCCGGGCATCATCGATGCCCACGTCCACTTCAACCGGGCCGGCGCCCTGATCAACGATGCCAATTTGATGACCGTATCCGACGAGGAGGGCCTGCGTAGCGAGATCGGCCGCATGGTTAACCTCCTGGATGACGGCGAATGGATCACGGAAGGTCTTTGGGGCGCGTATGAGCAGTGGGACCTGGGGGACGCCGGACAAGGAGAGCGCCGGGAAAAGACAGCCTGGCGGCCGGACAGGGCCATGATCGACGACCTGACCTCTGCCAACCCCTGCTTCCTCTGCCGCTATGATTATAAGGAGTGGCTGGCCAATACGGCCGCCCTCGAAACCGCCGGGATAAAAGACAAAGGAATCGAAGGGCTGGAGCGGGGACGGGATGGGAAACCGACCGGCATCGTCTTCCGGCCTTCCGCCGCTTTCACGGCCGTCTCCCAGGCCGTCAAACCGAAGTCCCGCCTGCGGCTGTTGGATGAGAACCGGGCCGCTTTGAAGGCGCTCCGGGAGGCCGGGATCGTCGAGGTCCACGACATCGAGGTTCCCGACCAGACCGACCGGTTCATCGAGCTCCAGGAAAAGGGGGAGCTGACCTGCCGGGTTTGGCTGCGGCCGGACCTTTCCCGCGGCGCTGAGCTTGGATCCAAGGGATTCACGATGGGTCTCCATCCCAAGACTGCGCAGAAGGATGGCTGGCTCCGCTACGGCGCCTTGAAGGGCTACATCGACGGCATCATGGGGACGCACGGGGCGCTTTTTTTCGAGCCCTATTCGGATGAGCCGCAGAACTATGGTCACTGGCGCCACCACACCTCCGATGACCCCGAACTCAGAGTTGGCAATATGGACAAGATGTACGGTCTGATAAAAGCGGGGCTGGAGGCCGGTTTCGTCCCCAATGTCCATGCCATCGGAGACCGCGGTGTCGCCGAAATGCTCAATCTTTATGAACGGCTGAAGAGCGAGCTGGGGGTCGACCTCCGGGGTTTCCGGGTGATCCATGCCCAGGTCATCCGGCCACAGGATTTCCCCAGGTTCCGGGCCCTCGGGGTTATCGCCGAGGTCAATCCTTACCATCTCTCGGATGACATGCGCTGGATGGAGGAGAGGATCGGGCACGAACGGTGCCGGGGCGCCTACGCCTTCCGCTCGCTTCTTGATAACGGCGCCACCTTGTGCTTCGGCTCGGATTGGCCCGGAACGAGCGCCGCCTATTATCATATGCACCCCAAATACCTGATCTACTCGGCGGTCACCCGCAAAACGCTCAAGGGTACGCCGCCGCAGGGCTGGTTCCCCGAGCAGCGGGTTTCCGTCGAGGAAGCCATCCGCGCCTATACGATCAACAACGCCCAGGCCTGCTTCGAGGGGGATACCCGGGGCTCGCTCGAGGTTGGGAAGCTGGCGGATATCACGGTCTTCGACCGCGACCTCCTGGCAATTCCGGCCGATGAGATTCTCCAGGCCGAGGTCGTTTATACGGTCGTTGACGGGCAAGTCGTCTTTGACAAGGGGGCGGCCTCCCGAACTTAAAGCTTGCACAAAATCAAGAATTGCTAATAATATAAGGGAGGACGGCGAGGCGAAAGATGGCCAAAATATTGCTGGTCGAGGATGATGCGATCCAGATCGAGCTGATCAAGAAACACCTCGAACCGCAGGGGCATATCGTCATCGTTGCCAAAAACGGGCAGGAGGGGATCAAACATGCCCAGGATGACAGGCCGGACCTGATCCTGATGGACATGATCATGCCGGGGATGCACGGCCTGGAGGCCACCATAAAGCTGAAAGAAGATCCTTTGACCACAGAAATCCCGATCATGGCCCTGACGATCATGAGTTCCCCGAAGTTCGTCCAGGAGTGCTACCGGGCGGGGATCATCGGCTATATCAAAAAGCCGTATAACCCCAAGATATTGCTGGAGAGCGTGGAGAAGATAGTCGGCAAGCCGGAACGACGGGTTGCCCGGATCATGCTGATCGCCGGCGCTTCCCGGTTGGCGACGATGATCGAGATGAGGCTGGTCAGGCAGGGCTATCAAGTGAATTCTTTTGCCGGCGCCAAGAGCGCCGTGGGCAGTCTGGCCAATGAAAAGCCGGATGCCATATTCCTGGACATCTCGCTTCCGGAAAAGCATGTGGCTACGGTCTTTGGCGAGCTCGTTAGGTCAGAGGGGACCAGGGACGTCCCGGTAATCATCTTTTCCCCCCAGTCGAATATAGAAGCCCTCGAATCAGCCGTTGCCCGCTGGGGTGCCCGGGATTATCTCTCTTCGGCTTCGGACATCGGTGACGTTCTGCGCAGAATTAAGGAAACGGCCGGAGAGTAGTCGCCGCTCCCCCTCACAGCATCACAACCCTGATCCTGCCCGAGATAGCCAGAGTGATCCGGCATTTTCCCGCCGCATTAGAAAGGGTGATCGTCGCTAGGTTGGAGACGGTCCCCTCCGGATGAAAGGTCGGGGTGTTATTGGCCTCGATGGTGACCCCCTCACATGAACCTCCGGCTTCCTGCTGCCAGAGGTTGAGCGAAGTGTTGAATTTTTCGATGGTGTATCCCGTCGGCCAGAATTTGACCCGGACGGGACGGCCTTCGAAGACCGCTTTGTGCCGGGCGTAGTTCAATCGCGTTTGGACCTCCCAGGCCGCTTTTTTAAGCCGGTATTCTGGCGAACGGCCAAGGAAGACGCCCGCGGAGCCGTAGATGACCAGGGCGGCCACGGCGAGGGCGGCAACTGCATCGATCAGGGAATAGCCTCTATCCATCAATACTCCTTCCAGGCAGCAGCACTGAACTGACTGATAAAAAGAACGGGACGGGTTGATTGCGGCCCGTAGGTCGGCCGGCCGTTTCCATCCGCTCTCGGAAGCCACGGTGTTAATTCAAGCCGGCGTCCGGAGGAAACGTATTCGGCGGTCTGAATGCTTCCCAGGAGCCGAAGCATCTTGTCTGTTCCCTCGACCCTGAGCCCTTCGCCGCCGGCGGTGAGGTCCGCTTGAACCTTGAGGTCTTGCGGGGCGTCCTGGGAAATGACAATCCCGCCCTCCCGGGCTTCGTCTGACCAGAGATCTTGGCCGGTAGAGTAGATGATCAGTTGTGTCTGCTCGCTTTTTACGTATGGAATGCCATCCTGCCAAGTGATTCCCTGCTGGAGGAGATGCGAGGTGATAGTGATCTCCCCCGAGGCGACCAGCGAGAGGTTGATTCCGGGAAGAAGGGAAGGAACCTCCTGATCTGCAATAAGACGGACATCCCCGTTTCCATCGACTTGTCCGCCTCCTAAAGACAGGACCTTGCCGTCGATGATGATTAGGCCTAGGGGAACCAAATCGAAAGCCTCTTCGCCTTCCGGAGACAGGAAAACCGTATGGTTTTGTGACGGGCTGTACTTCAGGGTCCATACCCCATTTTCCGTTCGGAACGAGACGACCTGGAAGCCGCCTTCGATAGCGGCGACCATCTCCTGGACATCCCCTTGGATATAGACTCCGCCCAGACCCAGGTCGTTCCGGATGAGATAGACGCCTTCAGGGACGGGCTCCTGGGATTCTTCTAAGCCGAGGACCGAGCGAAGCCTGGCGGCCGAGATGTCCTGAGGCCGGAAGATCTCGATAGCGAGGGCTTTTTCGAGCAGGGGAGCGGCGTCCTGGGGGATGAGTGATGTGTCCGAGAAAATCATCCGCGGTGGGAGGATCTCACGGGAGGAGGGGAGGAAAGTGATATCGTTCTCTTCCTTGAAACCTTCCCGCTCTTCCGGCGCGAGATTCTTGTCGAGAAGAAAGGGGATTGCCGAGAGTGGAACATGGCCGGCCAGGACCGTGATTTTGACATCGAGGGAGGATGACCGGCTGAAGGGAATGCTTCTAAGCCGCCCTTCCGATTGTACGGGCAGGGCGAACCGGGCCAGGACAAATCCCTCTCCGTCGGCGATGTTCTGAAGCCGGCATTCGGTCCGGCTGCGCCAGACCATCCTCTCCTCCTGCGCTTGCTGTTGAACCGGGAAGCGAAGGCCGGCCGCTTCCTCGGCGAGAATAATCCCCGAGCTCCTTGCGTCGTCCCTCAACTCGGCATATCTCTCTTCGGTGATGATGGCCGGCAAAGGAGCTTTTGCGATGGCCGAGACGAGATAATGGAACCCATCCTTGATCCCGTTTTCGGAGGCATAGTCCAGAAGGCGGGAGTGTCTTTCATACCCGCCAATCTTGAGATGGACCCGGGAGAGGAAGATCAAGCCGAGGGCAAGTGTGCCGAAGGCCAGGAAAAGAAAGGCCGTTACGATGAGGATGCTCCCGGTCTTTTGAGGTGTACGTTCAAGGATGAACGAGCCCGAGGTTTTTGGGGAAAACCGATAGTTCATACGTCCTCTCCATCTTTTTTTTGTCGGCCAGGGTCACCCTGACCAGGTTGTCCTCCCGCCGATAGACGGGCACAAAAAGGCCGGCGTCGTCGAACAGAGGCTGGGCGGGGCTGGCGTTGACCTTTCTCCGCAGGATGCCGCTTCTGACATCGAGAAAATAGCTGACCTCTTCGATAAGGAGAAGCTGCGCGGTCGCGGCCGGATAGGATGCTTCGAGAGGCGCTGAGAGAACGACTGTTTTGCCGTCGAGCGATGCGATGACGTGAATCTCTGTCATATCTTCTTCTGCCAGACAGACCCGCCTTCCTGGGCTTAGCCCGGAAACCTTCTCGAGGCAGATTCTTTGCTCTCCAGAAGAAACGTCCGCAGAGAGGGCAAAAGCCTCGTCCCGGCTGAGGATGCTCAGCGAGGTTCCGACAATCTCGATTCCCTCGACAGCGCCCGTCCGGAGCGGCCCCTCCAGGCCAAAACCGGCCCGCAGCAGGTCGATTCGCAGTTTGACGAGCGTGGCCTGGACGGCCTCGTTCTTCTCCTGGGCATCTTTGAGCTTGAGGAAGAGGCTGCGGGTAATCCCGAAAAATTCGAAAGCCGCCAGTAGAACGAAAAGAGACAAACCTAGGGCGATCAGAGTCTCGAGCAGCGAGAATCCCTTCTTTCTCATCCGCTCAGAACTCCAACTCCCGGCAGAGGAGGAGGCAAAAGGCCGTCCTCCTCTGCGGCTTATCTTGAGGATGAATCGTGAGGACGATCTTCTTCAGGTTCTCGTCAACGTCTTCAACCCGCCAGTGAAGCATGAATTTCTCCGGAGATGCAGGATCGGTGATCTCCTCGTCGTGCGGCCCGGCTTTGAGGCTTTCGTCATCGAAGGGTAGGGATTTGAGCTCCTCCAACCGGGAAGACGCCCGCCGGACGGCCGTGAAATGGGCGTCGGCCGTCCTCTTTGCCGCGAGCGAAAAGATGAGGAGCTGCGCCGTCCCCGTTATAAGAATAAGGATGAGCGAGGAGGCGATCAGTAGCTCGATCAGGCTGAACCCCCGAGTTTCTTTTATTCGGCGCATCGGATGCTTTTATTTGCCAGAGACGTGCCAGGAGGGAGTGGAGGCGTATTCAGGGGCGGGGTGGTCTTCTTTACCTTGCGGGCGTCAACTCTGGTAGGAGAATCTGGCAGGAAGTGTCGTCAGTCCGTCAACAGGCGTTGATGACTAAAATATTTTCTTCCCGCTCTTGACAATTTCGGGGAAACGGCTTATATTATACGCGCCTTCTGGCAATAACGTCAGAAGTATCAAAGCGGCCTAGACGGCCGAATCCTTTGATCTTTTATTTGACTATGTTCTTTCTCGGGTTAGAAAGAACCTGATCTTTGAAACAAAAGCGGAGCGACTTTGATTGATCTGATTTGCCAAGACTTCAGAACGAAAAGAACTCGCAAGAGTTCTTTTATAACTGGAGAGTTTGATCCTGGCTCAGAGTGAACGTTGGCGGCGTGCCTAACACATGCAAGTCGAACGAGAACCGAGCAGCTTGCTGCTTGGGGAAAGTGGCGAACGGGTGAGTAACACGTAAGCAATCTGCCCTTGAGTGAGGAATAACCCCGCGAAAGCGGGGCTAATACCGCATGATGCTCTGGAACATAAGTTTTCAGAGTTAAAGCCTCTTAGGAGGCGCTTGAGGATGAGCTTGCGGCCTATTAGCTAGTTGGTAGGGTAACGGCCTACCAAGGCTATGATGGGTAGCCGGCCTGAGAGGGTGATCGGCCACACTGGGACTGAGACACGGCCCAGACTCCTACGGGAGGCAGCAGTGAGGAATTTTGCGCAATGGGCGAAAGCCTGACGCAGCGACGCCGCGTGGAGGACGACGGCCTTCGGGTTGTAAACTCCTGTCAGAGGTGAAGAATGCCCGCAAGGGTTTGACGGTAACCTCAAAGGAAGCCCCGGCTAACTACGTGCCAGCAGCCGCGGTAATACGTAGGGGGCA
>CAYOZW010000062.1:7847-15155 GCA_964408495.1 uncultured Eubacteriales bacterium | reverse complement strand
AAGATGATGAATCTCCATCCTCCCGCACAAGAACTTAGCCGGCATCTCCGACCGGAGCGGCTTCGATGAAGAACCATCCGATCATTCAGCTGTCCGTCGTTTATGACAACAATCCCTATGACGAAAGGCTCAAAACCGACTGGGGATTTTCTTGTTTTGTAGAAGGGCTGGAAAAAAGGGTTCTTTTCGATAGCGGAGCCAATGGTCAAATTCTGCTCTCCAATCTGGAGAAGCTCGGAATCCAGCCCTCCAGAATCGACGGGGTTGTCCTTTCTCATGCCCATAGAGATCACACTGGGGGACTGGAAGATCTCCTTGTCCTAAATCCTAATATCGAAGTCTGGTTACCCCAGTTTTTTGCCTCTGATTTCAAAGACCAAGTTAGAAAAAAGGGGGCCAAAGTTGTCGAAGTGACGACATCCCAAAAAATTTGTCAAGGCGCTCATACTTCCGGAGTGATTGAAGGCTGGATCAAAGAGCAGTCTTTGGTCCTGGATACGGACAAGGGACTTGTCCTTATGACCGGCTGCGCCCATCCGAGGATTCTCCATATCATCTCCAGAGTCCGAGACATGTTTAAAAAAGACATCTTCATGGCCCTGGGGGGTTTTCATCTGGCCGGTTTTGAGAAAAAAGAAATAAAGGAGATTATCCGCGGATTCCGGGATTCAGGGATTAAAAAGCTCGGCCTCGGACATTGCTCGGGAGACGAGGCGAGGGCACTTTTTTATGAAGAATACAAAGATGATTATGTTGAGATTGGAGTCGGAAAAAAGATAAAAATCCAATGATTCTCAAGCCATGATTAGGAGGATCGCATGAAGGAAAATCCCGAATTTAAGTCTCCTCTCCTGAAAAAAGCCTGGTCTTTGATGCCCGAGGGAATCCGCCAGACAGTCACTTCGGAGCCGATCATCCCGGCCATCGCTGCCAGGGCTAAAACGATTGCCGCTTCAAATCCAGATTTCATTAGAAGCGACCAGGGGCAGGTGGTGGGAATTTTTCCGGAGAAGGAAATTTTCTACGGACCATCCGCTGGTCTGGAGGAGCTGAGGGACTTGGTCGCCCGCTTCTGGACCAATGCTTACAGGCTCAAGGGAAGGCCGGGGCTCCCTCCGCATGGACTGGATAAGAGACATGTCGCCATCGTCTCCGGTGCGACTGAGGGGCTGGCCATTGTCATGCATCTCATCGCCTTCCAACAGAATGTCGGCCTGATGTCTCTTTATTGGAGCAACTACAAGGGAATCATCAGGAATGCGGGGGGAAATCCCGTCGTCGTCGCACTGTTCGATGCGGATTATAAAATCAATTTCAAAAAAGTTGAACGAATCATTAAAGAAAAGGAAATCACCTCCCTCCTCATCAACTTTCCCAACAACCCTTCGGGAGATGTCCTCAGCGAAAAGGAAATGTCCGGGCTGGCTGAGCTGGCCGAGAAATTGGATCTCGTTATCGTTTCTGACGAAGTCTACAATTTTATCCGTTACAAAGGTGAGCCCCAGTCCATGCTGGCGTTCGCGCCGGAGAGGACGGTGGTGGTCAGCTCGGCCTCAAAAGAATATCTCATTCCCGGGGCCAGAGTGGGCTACGTTTTATGTGCCGATGAAACGTTCGCGAGTTCCTGGATGCCCAAAATGATTCGATCCTTCTCGTCATCGCCTAATGTTCTGGGCCAGCGTGTGCTGATTGATTTCTTGAGGGAAGAGGTGAGCGATTTCGAAAACGGCCGTGCGCCCAGGATCATCACCGAAGTCAAAAAAGAGCTCAGAGAGCGTTGCCGCCTCATTATCTCCATCCTCAAGGACAAGGGATTTGCTCTGGCCGGCAGAGATAAGGATTTTCCTTCAGGAGCTATCAGCGTTCTGGTGAGATTACCCGAATGGATCAAGGTTGATGATAAGGCCTTTGTTGAAAAAGCCATGGAACTCGAAAAATTCAGCGCCATTCCCGCCTCTGTTTTTGGCGCGCCCGGATGTCTCCGATTCGGCTACGCGGGCATGACTCGAGAGACCATAAAAAAACTTTCAATATATTTGCAAGATGTGTTGGATAATTTCCAAAATTCAAAAAGAGGTTAAAAAAAGGGAAAATGGAAGGAGATGAGGAACTCGATATATTCACCTTTAAATCGAACCGTTCCTCAGGTCAGACGAACATCTTTGAACAGTGGGAGGAAACAACCGGCAGCTGAAAGAGGCGGGATGTTCTTAGATATATTTAAAAAGGCGATGGACAAGTTTTTTAAAGTTGATTCCTCATTTGGGATGAACAGAAAAAGCATCTTGGAAAAACCTCGAAGGCAGAGAAGAAGGCACAGAGGAGGGAGATTATGAACGTTTATCATGAGGAATATATTACCTGAAAATATGGAGAGATGTATGCAGAAGAATGGCTTCAATTTATAAATATAGACCCAAAGGCATAGCCGGTGAAGCCGTGAAAAGCGATGTTGAAATGTGGCTAGAAAAAGATGGCGAAGAATTTTTGAAGGCCGTCGGCGTTAAGACGGGTCATATTGTATTAGATTTTGGTTGCGGAGAGGGTCATTACTCAATCCCAGCGGCAAAAGTTGTAGGAGAAAAGGGCAAAATATATGCCTTGGATAAAGATAAACAGGCCTTCAATCAAATGATAAAGCTAATAAAAAAGAACAATGTAAAAAATATAGAAGTTATAAAAAAAGAATCAGAAACTTCCCTAGAAAATAATTCTGTGGATTTCATTCTTTGTTACGATGTTGTCCATTATTTAAAAGATAGGGCGATTATCTATAGTGAATTTTACAGAATATTGAGACTAAAAGGTGTTTTATCTCTCTATCCTAAGCATCACAAAAACGACCAACCTTTAATGGAATTCGCGCATATGAAATTGGAGGATATCATAAAAGAAGTCGAAGACGCAGGGCTTTCTTTGCAAAATAAAGTTCCTAAACGGCTTATTCACGATGATTATTACAATGAGGGATACATACTGAATTTTAGGAAGGATTTATGATGGAAAATTATAAGTCGGAGAGAGATATCAAGTTTATATGGACAAAAGGCTGAGGGAGCTGCCAACACAGCTAGGGATTGACGATGATAACAAAATAGAAGGATTAAAACATTAAAAACATTATAGCCAATTCAGAAGAGCAGGATCAAAAATAGAGCCACTTTCTGAATGAGGAAATATTAAAAGGAGGTTTGAGATGCCTATTTATGAATACAAGTGCCGAAAATGTGACACAAAATTTGAGCTCCTCCAGACGGTGGGTGCCACTAACGAAGGAGTGAGTTGTCCAAAATGTGGTGCTTCAAATCCAATGAAGCTGTTCTCAGTGTTCATGTCTTCAGGTGCAAGCAGTTCTGAATGCGAAAGTGGGGTCTGCCCCACCTGTAAAATCCCTTCGGATTGATATCTGCATTACCCTGCTCGGGTCGAGGACAGCTTATTCCTGGAGGCATTTTGGCTGTAAAAAAAAGCGAATATATAAGGATGAGAAAGAGAGGAAAATATTCAAATAAGAGGCTGGAATTAGATGGGAAAGCTTTTATTCACTGTGAATTCGAGGATTGCCTCCCTATTCTGGAGAAAGGGGAGACAGAAATTTCTGGATGCAGTATAGCATAAAAATCATAGTCAAATATGAGAATAGGAAGCCATTGTGATAACGGCCGGCGAGGCGTGATGGAACCAATGCCAAATTGTCTATTACACTTCATTGCGGCCAAATTGAGCAATTCGCTTTCTGATTGTAAAAGGAGTTCCAATGAAGAATTATGATGTTGTTGTCATCGGCGGCGGACCCGCGGGAGTGACCTGTGTCATCTCGGCGAGAAATACGTACCCTGACAAGCGCATCGCGCTTGTCCGCAAGGAAAGGGTCGCCATGATTCCCTGCGGCATTCCCTATATCATGCAATCCCTTCAGACCGTTGACCAAAATATCCTTCCGGATGAATTGGTCAAAAACAGCGGAACGGACCTGATTATCGACGAAGTGACGGGCAAGGACGGCAAGGTCCTGAAATTGGGAAGCGGAGAAGAGATCTCCTATGAAAAACTGGTTCTGGCTGTCGGATCCAGTCCCCTCTTGCCGCCGATCCAAGGCATCGAAAAAGAAGGGGTTTTCGTTGTCAGGAAAGACCGGGATTATCTCGCCTCCATGAAAGAATATGCCGAAAAATCAGAGAGGATTCTGATCATCGGAGGCGGCTACATCGGCGTCGAAATGGCCGATGAACTCATCAAGGCCGGCAAATCGGTGACCCTTGTAGAAATGATGGACCGGCTTCTTCCGGCGACTATGGATCGTGAATTCGGGAAAAGAGCGGAAGAAATCCTGGCCGCTTCCGGGGTGAAGGTGATCACCGGAGCAAAAGTGGACGCCGTTCTGGGAGATTCTTCGATCAAAGGAGTGACCCTGGCAAGCGGAGAGAAAATCGACGCCGACATGGCCATCGTCTCGGTGGGTGCAAAACCCAACCTGAAGCTGGCCAATGCGTTTGGGTTGGCGGCTCATCCCAAGCACGGGATCTGGGTCAATGAATACCTGAGGACCGTGGATAAAGATATTTTTGCCATCGGAGATTGTGCCGCCAAATTTGATTTTTTTACGGGCGAGTTTTCCACCGTGATGCTGGCCTCCACGGCGATGTCGGAAGGCCGCCTTGTGGGGACAAACCTGTTCGAGATCAAGGCGATTCGCAAGTTCATCGGTGTCCTGGGGTCTTTTTCGACCAAGATCGGCCAAACGGCGTTTGGAACGAGCGGACTGACCGAGGAGAATGCCCAAAAGATGAAATTGGACTATGTGACCGGCGAAGCCACAACGGTTGACCGGCACCCGGGGAAATTGCCGGGTGCATCTAAAGTGTATCTCAAGCTCGTCTTCGCCAGGCATTCGCATACCCTCCTGGGAGCCCAGATGACCGGAGGCGATTCCGTGGGCGAACTGGTAAATCTCTTTTCTGTCATGATTCTCAACAGAATGACGGATATGGACATCGATAATCTCCAAATCGGAACGCATCCGTTGCTGACCGCTTCTCCTGTTGTCTATCCCGTGATCAGCGCCACGGTCGATGCTATAAAGAAATGGTATGAATATAAACCCCAGCCAGCGGCAGCATCCTCTTAACCGCCCATCTCGAGGCTTCCGTTTGGTGGTTCATGGACGGTGACATCGAAAAAACGGCTTTTGGTCCGGTCCCATCCCGGCGACTGGGCCGAAGTCTGGGGATCAATAATATCCCACCGAAGACGTGCTCGTATTCCTGTGTTTACTGCCAGTTAGGCAGGACTTCAAAACTGCGTCTCGAAAGAGGCACGTTTTATGAGCCGGACAAGATCCTCGGGGATGTTGAAGATAAGATCCGGCTGGCCCGCCGCAAAGGGGAATCGATCGACTATCTCACCTTTGTCCCCGATGGCGAGACTACCCTTGATCTTCATCTCGGCGAAGAGATCAGGCGACTCAGGATGCTCGGGTTGAAAATCGCGGTGATCACCAATTCGTCTCTCCTCTGGCGAACAGACGTCAGGGAAGATCTTCTGCTGGCCGATTGGGTTTCGCTCAAGGTCGATGCCGTCAGCCCTGATATCTGGAAGAAAATCGACCGGCCTCATGGCGGCTTGAGCCGGGATCGGATAGGAGAAGGCCTCTCTGAATTCGCCCGCGCTTTTGGAGGAGAATTGGTCACGGAGACAATGCTTATCAAAGGGCTGAATGACCAGGCTGAGGAAATCCACAAAATCGCCGCATTCATCGCCGGGATAAAACCGAAGAAGAGCTATCTGAGCATTCCGATCAGGCCGCCGGCAGAGGAATGGGTCCAATGTCCTGAGGAATATTCCATCAACATGGCCTATCAAGCTTTTAGAGAAAAGCTGATCGATACAGAGTACCTGATTGGATATGAAGGAAACGCCTTTGCCTTCACAGGAAACGTGGAGGAGGACCTTCTGAGTATTATGTCCGTGCATCCCATGAGAGAAGATGCGGTTTATGAATTTCTGAAAAAAGCCAATGCCGACCCGAGCACTGCCAAGAGACTGGTGAAGGAAGGCAAGCTGGTTGAGGCGAAATACAAAAATCAGACATTTTACACAAGAAAATTGGGAAGGCGTTAAACGCCCCTGGAAAAAGGCTTGTCCTGCCCCTGCGGAAAATGTTGAAATTGATCATTTCGTATGTTACGATAAAATAAAATGATCAGCCGAAAGAAGCAGGTTTTCAACCTGGTCTTCCTCCTTTTCTTTGTTCTCATCGTTTCATCTGCCAATTTCTTTCACACAGAAAAAGGTCCCGTTGAAAGCGATCAATGCCCGGCCTGCAATCTGCTGAAATCGACGCAGGCCACCAGCCAGATCCATTTTTTCCATCTCCCCTTGCCCACATTTCTTGAAATCCTCCAGATTGAAGAAAGCTCCGACTATATATATACCTTTATTTTTTATCCCTCTTCCCGCGCCCCGCCTCAGGTCTGACCGGCTCTTCAACCTGAAATAGTCTTTTTTTCGGTCCTCGGAAGCAAACAAGTCCGTTTCCGGGGGGAATCATAGGCTAGGGGAGGGGCAAATGAAAGGAAAGCCATATCTCTTTCTTATCTTCATGGTGTTTATCGCCGGCCCGCTCAGCGGAGCGCTGGAGATGCAGCAACAGCGCCAAAGGCAGCGCCATGGTCAGGCCCAGTTTTTTTCGCTTCACGGGAGGGTGGAAGGTTGGCAGGGAGAGCCGGTCAAAAAAGCGGTCGTGCTCATACCCGAGCTGGGGATCTCTGTCGAAACCGATGAGTCGGGCGGCTATGAAATTAATCAGATTCCATCCGGAAGATTCCACCTGGAGGTCTACGCCGACGGTTATATGGATTACGTTTCTGACCCAATGGATTTTGATCACGATCGGGCAAGCCAGACGATCATTCTGATCAAGAAGATCGAGGAGGAAATCGTTGTCACGGCCACAAGGACACCGAAACTCTATGCCGAAACGCCCGTCAAAACGGAAGTGATCACCACGACCGATCTTCAAAAGCGGGCGGCCGTCAATCTGGCCGAAGCTCTCACCCAGACGACCGGGGTCAGGGTGGAAAACGATTGTCAAAACTGCAATTTCACCCAGGTCCGGATCAACGGCATGGAGGGGAAATACACGCAGATTCTCATCGATAGTTCGCCGCTGGTCAGCGCCATGACGGGTGTCTACGGTCTGGAACAGATTCCGGTAGAAATGCTGGACCGGATTGAAATTGTCAAGGGGGGGGGATCCGCTCTTTACGGAGGAAATGCGGTGGCCGGCGTTATCAATGTGATCACCAA
>CAYOZW010000062.1:0-7837 GCA_964408495.1 uncultured Eubacteriales bacterium | reverse complement strand
AACCGCAGGAGACCAAGAGCACTCTGAAGCTCCTTCAGGAATCTATCTCCCGAAAACCTTACACAAACCTGAGTTTCCATTCGAGTCACGTTTCCAACGATTTGAATACAAAGGCCTTCCTCTTTGCCAGCTACCAGAAAAGAGATCCCGTGGATCTCAACAGCGACAGCTTTTCTGAAATGGGGACGATTTCCAACACCTCCTTCGGGCTGAATTTTTATAATTATTTCGAGACGCTGAACGGAAAGATCAAACTGGGATTCTTTAGGATCTTTGAAGAAAGAAGAGGCGGCGATCTCTTCGATCAGCCGCCTCATGAAGCCAACACCGCCGAATGGATCAAGACCGAGCAACTGGGCTTGAGTTCGGAGTGGAATCACTCTCTTTCGGAAAGGGTCCACTACATCTTGTCTTTTTCTCTTGTGGACGCCAAAAGAAACACCTATTATGGAAGCCATCAGGACCCGAATGCCTACGGGACCACCAAAAATCCTTTGTTGTTTGCCAATGGACAGGTCAATTATCAAGCCGGAGGCCACGTTTTTTCCCTCGGGATTCAGTACAAAAGGGATAAAATTAAAGATATCGCCACCGGCTACAACCGGATCATCGAAGAAACCTACGAGGAAACGGGCTTTTTTCTTCAGGACGATTTCAAGATCAGCAAGGGCTTCACTCTTTTGACCGGAGTGAGGATAAACAAGCATACGGCTCTGGAGAGGATCATCGTCACTCCCAGATTGAGCTTCCTCTTGAATGCCAGCAAGGAGCTGACTTTCAGGACTTCATTCTCGACAGGGTTCAGGGCTCCGCAGGTCTTTGATGAAGACCTGCACATTACCCAGGTGGGCGGAGAGGGAATGATGGTGATCAACTCCTCTGGTCTTAAAGAAGAGAGAGCCTCCAACGTCAGCACGGGGTTTGATTACGGAAAGCAAATCGGCAGGAATCTCATTCAATTCAGCCTGGAGGGCTTTTTCACCCGGTTGACCAATACCTTTATCCTGCATGAAATCAGCCGCATCGAAAACGCCAGGATTCTAGAGAGAGTCAACGGATCGGGGGCAAAAGTCTATGGATTTTCCGTTGAGCTGGGCTTGATTCTGGGGAGGAAGATATCGCTCGCTTCGGGCTGGACGGCGCAGCGCGGCGTCCTCGACGAGCCGGAGCCCAATTTCCAATCGCGCGAATTTTTCCGAACGCCCCGTTTTTATGGGTTCACCAGCCTGAGTTATAAAAATGAGAGGCTGTTCAGTGTTGATCTATCGCTCGAATACACGGGATCGATGAAAGCCCCTCACTATTCCGGATATATCGAGGTCGATAGGTTGGAAACCACAGACCCGTTCTGGGTGTTGAGTATCAAGCTGCAAAGGCCTTTTCGCGTTTCTGAAAGTTGTGGTTTTAATATTTTCATGGGCGGATATAATCTCCCCAATTCCTATCAAAAGGACTTGGACAAAGGGATTGACAGAGATTCAGGCTACGTCTATGGGCCGGCCAAACCCCGGTCTTTCTATGCCGGGTTTGATTTTTCGTTCTGAGGCGGCTGTTCTTTTTTAAGCCGGCTTTGCTATTGGAAGTGCTTTTTCAGGCTTTTCGAGAATGAACGTGATTTTAGCCGGATGTGTTAAGATAGAAGACCAAAGCAGAGGAAGATGAACAAATGGATTTGGTCACCGCTGAAAATGTAACCAAGGACTACGTTGCCGGGAAGGTCATGGTCCGCGCCCTTGAGGAGGTGAGTTTCCTTATCCCGGAGGGCTCCTTCGTCTCTTTCGTCGGTCCGTCCGGAAGCGGGAAAACGACGCTCCTCAACTTGATCGGCTGCCTGGACCGCCCGACCCGGGGAAGACTCGAGGTCGCCGGGACCGATGTCGCGCGTCTCGGCAGGCGGAGCGGCGCCCTCTTCCGGGGGCAAAATATCGGGTTCATCTTTCAGGATTTTAACCTGATCCCTGTCCTGACCGTCTACGAAAACGTCGAGTATCCGCTGGTCATGGTCCGTGGTGTCGATGGCACGGGCCGCACGAAAAGAGTGATGGAGCTCATCGAGAATGTCGGAATCGGAGCCGAACAGGGCAAATATCCTGATCAGCTTTCCGGAGGCCAGAAGCAAAGGGTGGCCATTGCCCGGGCGCTGATTACCCATCCCAAGCTTGTCCTGGCCGACGAGCCGACCGCCAACCTGGACAGTCACACGGCCGCTGTGATCATCGGCCTGATGAGAAAAATGAGGGACGATCTGGGAACGACATTCATCTTCTCCACGCATGACCTGAGGATCGTGGACGAGGCCGAGGTCGTCCACACGCTCCGGGACGGACGGCTCGCCGAGACGATGCAAAAAAGCGCCGGGAGGAAGGGAGGGGCGAATGTTTAGACTCGCCAAGATCTCTCTCCGCAATCTTCTCCGGTACAAACGGCGGACGCTCCTGACCATGTCTTTGATCACGATCGGTGTCGCCTTTGTCCTTGTCTTCGTCAGTGTCACGGCCTCCTTTAAGGCCATGATGGTCGGCGAGATTACCGATTCGATGCTGGGGCACGTTCAAGTGCACCGAAAGGGATATGTCGCTTCCCTAGACAACCTCCCCCTCAACCTCAACCTCAAACCCAGAGCTTTTCAGAAGATAGAAGAGATTCTGGCGCAAATTCCGGAAGTCGAGGCCTTCTCGCCGCGTATCAAATTCGGCGGTGTTTTCAGCAATTTCGCCGAGTCAACGAACATCCGGCTCAATGCCGTCGATCCGGAGAAAGAGCTGGCCACCGTCCCCCTTCTTGCTGCGCGGATCACCCAAGGCGGCGGGACGATCAGGCCGGGCGAGATCCTCGTTCCCGAGCTCCTGGCCAAAGGCATGAAGATGGGAGTGGGAGACACAGCGGTCGTCATCGCCACCAATGAGGACGGTTCGGTGAACGGTTACCAGTTCACGGTGGGCGGCGTCATGCGAAGCGTCACCGGGCCCGGCGGCCGCGATGGCTACATCCACATTGACGATGGGCGGCAAATCCTGCGTCTGGAGGAGCCGGAGATCTCGGAATTAGCCATCCGCCTGAAAAAAATCGATCTCCTCGATCAGGTGGCGTTCCGCCTGGAGGAAGCGCTGGGGAAAGAGGTGAACGCCCAGGGAAAGCCCGTCTTCGAGATCCATACATGGAGGGAGTTGACTCCCTTTTTTAACATTGTCCGGATGATTGATGTCATGACTTTTTTCATCAAGCTCATGCTGATCGCCATCGTGCTGATCAGCATCATGAACGTGATGATCATGGCTGTCTACGAACGGACGCGAGAGATCGGAACGATCGCCGCCATCGGCACTCTTCCGGGCCGGATCCTTTCCATGTTCGTGATCGAAGGCCTAAGCCTGGGGCTGTTCGGGGCGGCCTCGGGTACCGCACTGGGCGGCCTGGCCGTCGCCGTCCTGAATGCCGTCAAGATCAGGTTTAATTTCGGCAGACAGGAAGGGCTGATCCTTTCCTCGAGCATTCATCCCTCGGATATATTGACCATCGCCCTCATTGTCGTGGGGGTGGCCGTGTTGGCCGGTTTCCGGCCGGCCTTTCAGGCCTCACGGCTCGACCCGATCAAGGCGTTGCGTCATATTTAAAGAAAATGAAAGTCAAGAAGAAATGGATGACGTGGCTGTTGTCACCGAATGTCTTAGTGATAGAGAAGAATATGTCATGAGGAACAGGAATCCAATGGTGTTCAGGATTCTTCTTGTCTCCTCAACCGTCTTTCTAACACTCGGTTTGGCCCCCCTCCGGCCGGTTCAGGCGGTCGACGGAAACACCCTCCTTGAAAGGATGGACCGCAACCTCAATCCCGAATCCTATGAAGCCTACAGGAAGCTCATTAATATTGAGCCCAACGGAAGAAAAAAGGAGTTTGTTCTTTATACGGTCAAGAAAGGGGCGGACAAGGTCGCCGGTTTGTTCCTTTCTCCGGCCAGTGAAAAGGGGAGGAGCACGCTCAGGCTCGGGGATAACATGTGGCTCTACATCCCCAATGTGGCCAAGCCGATCCGGATCACCAGCCTCCAGTCAGTGGTCGGCGGTGTGTTCAATAATGCCGATATCCTGCGGCTGGATTACGCCGTAGAATATGCCGTCGAAAAAATAGAGGAATCCGGCGGAGACGTCATTCTCCACTGCAAGGCCGGGACGAAATCAGTCGCCTATGACCGCTTGAAAATCCAAATGGAACGGAGACGGCTCCTGCCGGTCCGGATCGATTGTCTGACCGAGGCCGGGATGCTCATCAAGACGCTTTTTTTTAAAGAAGTCAAGGATTTCGGCGGAGGCATTGTCCGCCCCTCGGTCATCGAGACAGAAAGCCCTCTTTACACAGGATACAAGTCGGTGATGATTTTTGCCGATATTAAGGCGCGGGAGTTTGAAGATGAGGTTTTCACCTTGACCTTTCTCCCGGGGCTCGACTCCCTGCGCAGATAAGTCCTTAAGGGGAAAAAACACCCCATGGCTGAATCGGCCGGAAATCCGATGGAGAGGAAGAAAAATTATTGGCTGTGGTTTTCAGGGCTTGTCATTCTCAGCCTGTTCCTGTCAGGTGTCACGGTGTCCGGCCAGGAGCCGGAATACGAATTCGATATCGATAAGTTCACAAGGAAAACCATTTCTCTGGACGGATATCTGGAATTCCGTCCGGCCCTTTTTTGGCTCCGCCAAGACTCCTCTTTTTATAAGCTGAGGTACTATGATCGGAATGATCGAAAGACGACAGGGGAAGGGTACGCTGCCTGGCTGGCTAACCTGGCGTACCGGAAAGGAGTTATCGAGGCTCTGATTGAGCCATGCCTGGACTATACAGCGTCTGCCCTCGAGGACAAGGCATCGGCCAACCTTTTTCAGGGGTATCTGGCCTGGAAACCCTCGGTTTCTTTCTCCATTCAAGGAGGAAAAAGGACATTGCGTTGGGGGAAAGGCTATGCCTGGAGCCCCACGGCTTTGGTCGAGCGCCAGAAAAATCCCAACGAACCGGACCTGGCACGCGAAGGATACTGGATGATAACGGCCGAGTACACCAAGAGCTTTCAGGGTGTGCTCAAGACATTGTCTTTCACGCCCGTCCTCGTTCCGGTCAGCCGGTCCCTGAACGCAGCCTTCAGCCCGCGGGATGGGCTGAATATCGCCGGGAAAATCTACTTCCTATTCTTGGATACGGACATTGATCTGGTCGTCCTTGCCGGAAAAAGCCAAGCCACCCGATTCGGCCTGGATATTTCCCGGAATCTCCGCTCCAACTGGGAGATCCACGGCGAGCTCGCCGTTCTCAAGGACCTGGAGCGAAACCATGTCGGCGATGACGGCAATATCCATAGTGAAAGATGGGATGCGACAAGATACCTCCTGGGCTTCCGTTACCTTTCTGAGGCTGAAACGACCACAATCCTGGAGTTCTATCACAACGGTGCCGGTTTTGATTCCCTCGGGATGGAGGATTTCTACTCTTTTGTGGACGGCGCTTATGAAGAATATCTCGTCGCTGGAGACGATGCCCAGTTGAAAGCGGCAGCCGGACTCGAATCTTACAGCGGCTTCACTCCGATGACGGATTATCTCTTTCTGAGGGTCATGCAAAAGGACCCCTGGAGAATCCTCTATCTGAATCCGGCCGCGACGGTCATCGTCAACCTCTCGGACGGAAGCGCCTCCTGGGCGCCTGAAGTGTTGTACAATGGCTTCACCAATCTCGAGCTGCGGCTGAAAGCCGCCATCCTGACGGGCAAGAAAAGGGAAGAGTTCCATGAGAAGCCGAACCGCTTCCGGCTGGAGCTGCGGGTCCGCTATTTTTTTTGAGTAGAATAATTTCCATAAACCCCGGCGGTCCCGGGAGGGGAATCCACCGGCCTCGGCATCGGGAATAGCGGCGCACCTTCCTTCCTTAGGCTGGCATCAAAATCAAGGTCATGATGGGCCCTGGATCATCCTTTTAGGGGATAGGGTTCGGCGTTTTCCGTTCATTCGCTTCGATGACCAGGGCGTCGGCCGCGATCTCGCAGACGGTCTTGATCTCGATCGGCAGCTGGTAGTGTTTCTTAAGCTCCATGATCTGGTCGATGCAGTTGTGACAGGGTGTGGCGACGACCTGGGCGCTGGTCGCTCTGATCTGGTCCGCCTTGATCTTTCCCGCCTCGAGCCGGCGCTTGGCGAAATTGGTCATGGCCAGTTGGCCGCCCCCTCCGCCGCAGCAGTAGTTTTTCTCGCGGTTGGGATGCATCTCGACGAAATGCAGGACGGTGTGTTTGAGGATCTCCCGCTGCTCCTCGACAACGCCGCCCAGTCGCACGAGGTTACAGGGGTCGTGGAGGGTGACCGCCTTCGTGTTTTTGGAAGGATCGAGCCGGATTCGTCCTTCCCGGATGTATTCGGCGACCAGCTGGAGAATGCTGCGAACCGGAATGCCGGCTTCACGGCTCAGCCATTCCGGGGCCTCCCAGCGGTTGGAGTTGAACCCGTGGCCGCACTCGGCCAGGATGAGTTCGCGGCAGCCGAGCTCGTTGGCCGCCTGGAGAAGGCGATCGGACATGACCCCTGCCGCCTCGTCATCTCCATTATAGAGACCGTAGTTGGTGACGTCGAAATTTACGCTCGAAAAGGTCCAATCCTCGCCGGCGGCGTAGAAGATCTTGCCGGCCGCGGAGATCGACAGGGGGAAGAACATCGCCTCCCGTGGATTGATGGTGTAGAGGATCTTGGCGCCCTTGCGGTCGACAGGCAGACGGGCCCCCGGGTCGCCCACCTCGGTCTGCAGCTCTTCCTCCAGCCAGGCCACCGTTTCCAGCCAATTCTCCTTTGAGATCCCCATGTTGTTTCCGGTCCGGATCGCCGTGTCCACCGTCGACTGAAGGCCGGGAGGGACGAGCCCGACGGCGGCGAGAGCGGACCGGGCGGCCCGGATGAGGGCAAAAATATTGATTCCCATGGTGCAGCTCAAGGAACAGCGGCCGCACAAAGTGCAGCGTCCGAACAACGAATCCACCCACTCCTCGACCATTTTTTTGTTCATGGCCCTGGCCCCGGCAAGTCGGGGGAGCTTTTTTCCATAAAAAGAGAAATAATTCTTGAAGACCTGGTTCACCAGGTCGAGCTTGGCCGCCGGCATGGCCTTCCGGTCTCCGGTGACCAGGTAGTAATGGCAGGAATCGGCGCAAAGACCGCAGTGAACGCAGGAATTCAGGTAGGCGGCGGCCGCGGCGTCCAGTTTTTCCCGGAAAACGCCCAGGATTTTTTCGACGTCCTCTTCCCTTAGGGCTTGGATCTTTTCATGGAGAGGGTTGGAGGGAGGCGCGGGTTGTCCCATGATGAGACCTCAGGCCTTGGCCGGCCTCCTTCGAGGCAGCACTCCACGTCTTCCGAAATAGGAGCCGAAAAGAATCCGGCTGTAGAAAAAAAAGAAGCAATGGCGGATTTTTCCGAGCGGCATATAAAGAAAGGCCAATATGGCCACGATGAAGAAAGCAGGCTCTGCGGCGGTGAGCCATGAGGAGAGGAGGCCGAGAAATACAAAACCGTCGACGAGCAAATTGGAAACATAGTCGTCGGGACAACTGATGGATCGCATCTTGGGATGGATGAATCTTTTGAGCAGCAGTCCCGTACCCGAGAGAAATCCGCCGGCAAGAAGAATTCGGAGGACCGTGACGATTGCCCGCGGCGGGGGGATTCCCGCAGCCAGGAGGAGAACGGAGAAAATGGCGGCGAAGATCCCGCCATGATAGATCATCCCGGCGAGGTAGGTGGGTAGGTGCCTGGCGGCGCTTTCCTTCTCCCAGGGCATCATGCCTTGTCCGAAGGCGTAGACCACGCC
>CAYOZW010000061.1:0-15238 GCA_964408495.1 uncultured Eubacteriales bacterium | reverse complement strand
CCATGGCGTCCATGGCTTCACCCTTGACCCGTCGGTCGGCGAATTCCTCCTCTCCCATCCGCGCATCAAGATTCCCGCGCCGAAATACTTCAGCGTCAACCTGGGCTATCAGATGTATTGGAGCCAGGGCATCCAGCGCTACACCCAATACCTGCAAGGACGGGAAGGGGGAATCAAAGGGCTTTCTTTGCGTTATATCGGGACGCTCGTTTCTGATTTCCACCGGAACCTGTTGGCGGGCGGCGTCTTCTACTACCCCGCCGACACCAAGGATCCGAAGAAACCCCATGGAAAACTTCGCCTTCTATATGAATGCGCTCCGCTTTCTTTCATCGCCGAGCAGGCGGGAGGCGCCTCTTCAGACGGCCGGCAGAGAATCCTGGACATTCCGCCAAAATCGCTCCACCAACGCACTCCTATCTTCGTTGGCAACCGCGAGCTCGTCGACAAGGCCAAGGAATTCATCCGGCAGCTTGACGATTGACTCCCCGTCTCGGGACGACCGCGGCTCTAGATCCGCGGCTCAGTCAAAAAACTCGAGAAGCTCCTGCGGCGATTGAATGACGGCTTTGGCCCCGTTCTCCCGGAGCTCCTTTTCGTCGCGGAATCCCCACAATGCCCCCACCGGAAACATGCCCGCGCGGGCCGCCGTCAGCATGTCCACCCCGGTATCGCCAAGAAAAAGGAACCGGGCCGGCTCGATCCCAAGATGTCCGGCGATGAGGAGTGCTCCGGAAGGATCGGGTTTTTGGGGAAGGTCAGGTCTCGCGCCGATAACGAAGTCAAATTCGAACCCCGAAAGAAAATCCTCCGCCGCCCGCTTGGTGAACTCATCGAGCTTGTTCGACAGGATGTTCATCCGGACCTTGCGTTGGGCGATGGCGGAGAGGAATTCAGGAATCCCAGGATAAGGCCGCGTCTTTTTCCCCCAGCGGCTTGCGTACTCTATCCGGAGTTCCCGGATACACGTCGCGACCGTCGCTTCATCTCTTGCCGATTCAGGGAGTGACCTCTCGGCCAGAGCGCGCACTCCGTCCCCGGTCAGGTATTTATAGGAGTTGGTCTCTTGGCCCGGGAAGCCCATCTTATCCAGGACGGCGTTCATCGCGTCAGCGATGTCCGCGAGCGTATCCAGGAGTGTCCCGTCGAGGTCGAAGATGGCCGCCAGGAATTTCATCGGTCCTCCATTGTATTCCCGCTTATCCTAAGACTCAACATCCGCTCTTGTCCAGTCGTTTGATCTTTCGTCCGTTAGCGCTCGGACCAGTGCGTCCCTGTCGGAATTTGCAAATTGACAGAGGTTCGTCGTTTTTCTAGAATCTTCTTGAACGCTAATCCGTATAAACGCCAAATAAAAGGACGAGGTCTAAGAGATGTCGAAACCACAAAAGAAAGGGTCTCCAAAGACCGATGACTCATTGAGATCGCTTCCCAATATCGGTTCGACCACGGCCGCGAAGCTCGGCCAAATCGGGATCACCTCCAAGAAGGAGTTCCTCAAACGCGATCCTTATAAGGTCTTCGATGAGCTGAGGAAGAAGGTCGACCCGACTCTCTGCCGCTGCGCCCTGGCCGGGATCGTCGGCGCCAAGAAAGGCGTCCCCTGGCACAAGATCACCAGGCAATCCGCCAAAGAATACGAGAAGAAGCACCCTCGGCATGTCTGGGGGAAGTGTTAGAAAAAAATCGCTCCAGCCGAGAAAGGAGAGTATGCGATGATGATCCGGAGAGCCCTTTTTGCTTTTTTTATTTTTCTGGCTGCGGGAATTGGCCTGCCGGCTGCAGCCGAGACGCCGCTTCTCTTTCAGCAGCCGGCGCTGAGCCAGTCTAGAGTTGTTTTCGCCTTTGCCGGTGACCTCTGGACGGTCTCCAGGGAGGGCGGCGAGGCGCGGCAGCTGACCACGGGAATCGGGATAGAAAGAGATCCCGTTTTCTCCCCTGACGGGACACTAGTCGCCTTCACCGGCGAATATGACGGAAATATCGATGTCTATCTTGTCCCCTCAGCCGGAGGAGTTCCCAAGCGGCTGACCTATCATCCGGGCCCGGACGAAGTCGTTTCCTGGACCCCCGACGGCAAACAGGTCGTTTTCCGCTCACCCCGGCATGATAGCGTCGGAATCGGCATCAGCCGTTTTTACGCCGTCGGCCCGCAAGGCGGATATCCCGAGGAACTTCCCGTGCCGGAGGGTGTTCAGGCGTCATTCTCCCCCGACGGGATGCGCCTCGCCTACGTCCCGACGTTTCAATGGCAGAAGGCCTGGAAACGCTACCGCGGCGGGCAGACCACTCCCATCTGGCTGGTCGACCTCTCCGACCTCAAGGTGGAGAAAGTGCCGCGTGACAATTCCAACGATTCCACCCCGATGTGGGTTGGGGATAAAGTCTATTTCCTCTCCGACCGGAACGGCCCCGTGACGCTTTTTGCCTACGACACCAAGTCGAAGAAAGTCGACCAGGTGATCCCAAACGACGGCCTCGACTTCAAGGCCGCTTCGGCCGGGCCCGGGGCGATCGTCTATGAGCAGTTCGGCTCGCTCAACCTCTACGACCTGGCCGCCGGAACGGCCCGAAAGCTTCCCGTTACCCTCAAGGGGGATTTTCCGGAGGTTCGTCCCCGCTATGTCAAGGTCGGGCAGAAGATCGACAACGCCAATATCTCGCCGACCGGAGTCCGGGCCGTTTTCGAGGCGCGGGGCGAGATCATGACCGTGCCGGCTGAGAAGGGCGACATCCGGAACCTCACCCGGACGACCGGGGTCATGGAGCGGGATCCCTCCTGGTCTCCGGACGGGAAATGGATCGCCTACTTCTCAGACGAATCCGGGGAGTATGCTCTCCACATCGTTGATCAGGCGGGCAAGGAAACCGTGAAGAAGATCGCCCTGGCCGAGCAGCCCTCCTTCTACTACCGGCCGGTGTGGTCGCCAGATAGCAAGAAGATTGCCTATCGCGACAAGCATCTCACCTTCTGGTACGTGGATATCGAAAAGGCGGCCCCGGTCAAAGTCGATACGACATACTATTACAGCCCCCCCTTCGTCTGGGATTTCGTCTGGTCTCCCGACAGCCGCTGGCTGACCTACTCCAAGGAGATCCCCAGCCATATAAACGTCATCATGGTGTACTCGCTCGAGACGGGAAAGGCGACCCAGGTCACGGACGGCCTGAGCGATGTCAAGTTCCCGGTTTTCGACAAAAGCGGAAAGTATATTTTCTTCACGGCCAGCACAGATGTCGGCCTGACGCCCGGCTGGCTCGACATGTCCAGTCTGGACCGCCCGGTCACCCGGAGCGTCTATGTCATGGTCCTTCGGAAGGACCTGCCCTCGCCGTTGGCGCCGGAAAGTGACGAAGAGAAGGACAAAGAGGAAGAAAAATCGGACAAAAAAGACGAGAAGGAGGCCGGAGAAAACAAAGGAGACGAAAAAGCCAAGGCCGAAGACAAGGAAAAGTCCAAGGAACCTGAGAAGGTGGGCATCGATTTCGACAACATCGGCCAGAGGATCCTGGCCCTCCCCATCCCCGCCAAGAACTTCGGCAAAATGGAGGCCGGAAAGGAGGGAATGCTTTTTATCCTGGAAGCTCCCCAGTACCGCTATTCCCGGCGTGAGGGGATGACTCTCCACAAATTCGACCTCGCCGAACGGAAATTCGAGAAGTTCCTGGACAATGTGAACGGCTTTGTCCTGTCCTCCGACGGGGAGAAAATCCTGTATTTCTCGGGCGATAACTGGACGATCGCCCCGACCGCCGGGAAAGCCGAGCCGGGCAAGGGCCTTCTCCGCACCGCCGAGATGGAGGTTTATATCGAGCCCCGGGTGGAATGGAGGCAGATGTACCACGAGGTCTGGCGGCTCGAGCGCGATTTCTTCTATGATCCCAACACCCACGGACTGGACCTCAAAGCCGCCGAGAAAGAATATTCCGTCTACCTCGATGGACTGGCCAGCCGCCAGGACCTGAACTACCTCTTCGAGGAGATGCTCGGGGAGCTGACCTGCGGCCATGTCTTCGTCGGAGGCGGGGATCTGCCGGAAGTGAAGCCCGTTCGGGTCGGATTGCTTGGGGCCGATTACGCCATCGAGAACGGCCGCTACCGGTTCGCCCGCGTCTTCAACGGCGAGAACTGGAACCCGCGGCTCCGGGCCCCTTTGACCCAGCCGGGAGTCGATGTCAAGGCGGGCGAATACCTGATCGCCGTCAACAGTCGGGAGGTGAAGCCTCCGGATGAGATTTACAAGTTTTTTGAGGCGACGGCCGGACGGCAGGTTACGCTCAAGGTAGGCCCGAACCCGGATGGAAAGGATGCCCGCGAAGTCATCGTTATCCCTGTTGGAGACGAGTCCGGGCTCCGCCATTTGGCTTGGATCGAAGGCAACCGCCGCAAGGTGGACAAAATGAGCAACGGCCGGCTGGCCTATGTCTATCTGCCCGACACAGCTCAGGGCGGTTTCACGAACTTCAACCGCTACTATTTCGCCCAGATCGGGAAGGAGGGCGCCGTCATCGACGAACGTTACAACGGCGGCGGCCTGATCGCCGACTATATCATCGATTACATGCGGCGGCCGCTGATGGGCTACTTCGCGGCGCGCGACGGGGCCGATTACACCATCCCGGTTGGCTCCATCTTCGGCTCCAAGGTGATGATCATCAATGAATACGCCGGTTCTGGCGGCGACATGATGCCCTGGCTATTCCGCGCCGCCGGGATAGGACCGCTCATTGGCAAGCGGACCTGGGGCGGCCTGGTGGGGATGGCCGGTGCGGCTGCCCTCATGGACGGCGGTTTCACGGGAGCACCGCAGAGCGGGTTCTGGAACCCGAACGGAACCTGGGACGTCGAGAACCACGGCGTCGACCCGGATGTGGAAGTGGAGAATGATCCGGCTTCCCTCAAGGCCGGGCGGGACCCGCAGCTCGAAAAAGCCGTCCAGGTCTGCCTCGAACTTCTGGCCAAGAACCCGCCTCCCAAGCACAAGAAACCGGCCTATCCAAACTATCATCAGAAACTCTGACCAAGGAGGCGGTATGAGCCCCTCGAGCAGCCAATTCTTCGGATACACGGGCCGCTGGGCTTTTGTCGACCTAACCAACAGAACGGTTCGGATGGAACCGGCCGACCCGGACATCTGCCGTGATTACGTCGGCGGCCGGGGCGTCCAGGCCAAGCTGATCTTTGAGCACCTCAAATCAAAGGCTCCGCTCCGCGACCCGCTCTCCCCGGAGAATAGGCTCATCATCGGCACGGCGGCTCCCAACGACACTTTCATCCCCACGGCCGGACGCGGCTCCTGCTCTTTTATCAGCCCGATGACCCGTTCGCCCGAGCTCGCGCCCTGGATCCCGGGGCACAAGCCTGTCTACGGCCTTCTGACGCATTCGAGCGCCGGCGGACTTTTCCCCAACATGTTGAAGAGGGCCGGCTTCGACCAGTTGATCATCGACGGCCGGGCCGACCGACCCGTCCGCATATTTGTAGCGGAGGACGGAGTGCGGATCGTCGAGGCCGAGGACGAACTCTTCGAAACAGTGGACGGCCGAAAAACCGTTCGGCCCGCCTCGGCCATTACCGACTTTCTGACGGCGAAGTATCCCCGTTCCTCGACGATGTGCCTGGGGCCGGCAGGCTGGAACGGAGTCGCTTTCGCCTGTCTGACCGGCGACCGCCATCGCAATTTCGGACGAGGCGGCGCGGGCGCGGTTATGGGCTCGAAGAACCTGGTCGCCGTCACCGCGCTGGGACAGCGCCAGACAACCTATGCCGATGCCGACGGTTTCAAGAGGCTGAGCAAGGAGCTCGATGAACTGATCAGGGCGCATGTCGGCGACCCGGAATGGACGGCCTCCTTCCGACCTTCCACCGGGACGACGTGGTGGCTCGACCGGGCCTTCAACGGACGCTACCTAGGCAAGCAGGGCGGCTACCTCCCCTGGCACAACTTCGATGAAGGCTGGTTCGACCCGGCCGACTATGCCAGGGTCGGCACCGATGCCTTCCTGGCGATCGCCGGAAAGCCCAAGGTATGCAACCGCTGCCGGCACGTCATGTGCACACGCTCGGCCAAGGTGGAATCGGGTCCGTACGCGGGCGAAGGAGTCCGGCCCGAGTTCGAAACGATCGCCCTCTGGATCAACTGTTGCATCACCGACAGCGAAGCCATTTTCCACCTCAACCGCCTCTGCAATGAGCTGGGCGTGGACACGATGACTTTCGGGGGGGTGACATCCGGGGCCATGGACCTCGAAGAGAAGGGACTCCTGAAAAAATATGCCGGAGCGCCGAAATTCGGCGACGCCCCGGGCATGATCCGGTTTCTCGAAGACATCGCCTACCAGAGAGCCGACACAGGCCGCCTTTTTTCCCGCCACTCCGACGCCATTATCGCTGAGCTTGGGGCCGGAGCGACGGCCGCCGACCTCGAGGCTATCGCCCGCTGTGTCGTCACGGCCTACGGAGGGCTCGGCTATGCGGGTATCGAACCCAAAGCGTTCCCCGGGATGTTCACAGCCTACGGAACATCCAACCGCGGACGGGGTGATCACACCTACGCCTGGACGATCCAAGCGGAGGAGAGCGGACTGGAAGGCGCAGAGAAACTCGCCGCTTACGTAGCCGTGGGGCAAGCCGGCAAGGCGCTGGTCGATTCCCTGGGATTGTGTGATTTCTTCCCCGAGTCCATCACTTCGGAACTCTTTCTCGGACTCTACAAGGCACTGACGGGGATTGAATACACAGCGGAGTCATTGAATGCCTGCGGCGAGAGGATCTGGAACATCGAACGCCGCTTCAACAACATCCAGGGCCGCGACCGTTCCTACGACGCTTACATCCCGCCCAAGCTGACCGTCCCGCTCACGGCCGGGGCACACAAGGGCCGGGCCGTCGATCCCGAATATTATCGCCGGATTCTCGACGCCTATTACGCTCACTTTGGTTGGACGCCGGCAGGTCTCGTTCCGGAGGAGAAGGTCAAAGCGCTCTAGCCGATTTCTGATCGCCCCTTCTCGAGCAGCCGTTTCTGGGCCTTCTTTTCGACGCGCGGCGCTGTCAATCGCCCTGAATAGCGGAGCCCGAAGAGCATATGGAGTTACTGGAATTTTCCGACCAAGGATTGATACTCGTCCTCGCGGATTTTCTTATAGAACCTGAGCTTTTCCAGGATCATGCGGCACCGCCAGTTGAGCCACCGCTTGGATTCGCGCGGGTCGGTCGTGACGGGGCGTGGAATGACAGCCGTCAGGCGTACGATCTCCTCCAGGGAAAGCTCGAAAACATCCCTGCCGAAATAATGGCGAGAGGCGGCTTGGACTCCGAAAATCCCCGAGCCGAGCTCGATGAGATTGAGGTAGAGGGTGAAGATCCGGTCCTTGCTCAGCGCTTTTTCCAAGCGTCGAGCGATGAAATATTCCCGGACTTTGCGCAGGGGATTCTTTCTCGGGGACAGAAAAAGATTCTTGGCGAGCTGCTGGGTGATGGTGCTCCCGCCCCGGGCGAACCGTTTCTCGCGGAGATCGCGCTTGACGGATTCCTTGATCTCCTCGAAGTCGATCCCCTTGTGCCAATAGAACGAGGCGTCTTCCGTGATCCGGACGGCCTCCTTGAGGAGCGCCGGGATCCTCACAAAATCCACCCATTCCTTTCGGATGGCGATGGTCCGGCCCTTCCTGCGGGCTTCTTCCTGGCGAGATCTCATGAAGGCCGTTGAAGACGGGTTCTTTGTCCTGAGGCCGGAGACATCGGGGAGGGTCAGGAGGATGTAGGCCGTCACTGCGACGGGCGTCAGGACGGCGATCAGAAACAGCCACCGCCAGGGTTTTCTCCGCTTTGTTGGTTTGACCATGAGGGCGCGTCTATCTATTCCCCATGTCCCCGTTGATGTCAAGGGCCAGGGGGAGGCCGGATCAGGGCGTGCTTAGTCAAGGCAGCGGCTGGACTCCCAGCAGACGCGAGGAGAGGGACGAGGAACATTTGACAATATCTTGTTTCTTGATTATGACTCAGTAAAAAGAAAGAGAAATAGTACCTTTGGTGCATTATGGAGGGAAGTGTTACATGCTTAAAACAATTGTGATTATTCTGGCCGCGACGGTGTTTCTCGTCGCCGCTGTTGCCGAGGTCTCCGCACAGGACGTGCTGATGAACTCGGCCGAGACCATCAACCAGGGCAACTTCAAGCTGGCCCTTTTCCCGACGGTGCTTTTCGGCAAAAACGGCGGCGACTCCCTATGGGGTGTGGCCGGGCGGGCCGGATACGGGCTCACACCGCGCTTCGACATTGAGGCCAAGGCCGCAATCTTCAAAGGCCTCAACTACTTCGGAGTCGAAGCCGAGTATTGGCTCGTCCGCGGGCGGAATGCCAACGTCTCGGTGGCGCTGGGTGCACACCTGACGGACTCGCGGCCGGGAGCGGACAGCTCCGGCATCGACACCTCACTCCTGTTCAGCACCAGGCCCGCGGACCGTCTGGAGATCTACGGGGGCCTCAAGCTCGCCTTCGATTCAGTCAAAAACTCGGATCAGAACTTCACCCGGGCGCATCTCGTGCCGGGGCTCGAGTACCGCATCAGCAACGACCTCGATTTCCTGGCCGAGTTCGGCATCGCCCTCAACGACAACGCCCGCAGCTATGCCAGCGTGGGATTGGCGTTATACTTGCGTTAAAGCCTCTCGCCTGGCAAGCCGGGGCGCTTGGGGTCAGCCTTCACCCAAACGCGCAGATCACCTTGCTGTAAATATAAGAATTTGCTTTTTCGAGCGAGTTGAATTCCCGCTCCGGTCGATGAATCTACCATCCTCACCATGCCGGTAATATATCGCGGGCCGCGGGGGATGATAATCGCCTCCGATGGCTTGTTAAGCAGTCCTATTCCTCCGAGAAGTAGTCCGAGTCTACCTTTTATTTCGTTTTTTCCTGCAATGGCAGAACGTGGGTCATTGTGCCGGATTTCCCCTCCAACCATCGTGAGGAAGCATAGATCAAGACATCAAACACTGTCAAGAAAGGCTTTGGAGAGCACGGATATGTCGGTGAAAACGGCCGCGGGGCAAGAGGAGCCCGAAATCCGAAAGACCTCTCCGCCCGGGGTGAGAGGAGATTAGGAAAAATATTCGGCCGAGGCCTCGGCGGCCATGAAATCTTCCTGGGAGGGAGAGGCGCTCCGGATGCCGGGGGCGATAGATCCCTGCCATAGCAGGGAGGAACATCCGGAAAACAGGCCAGAAGGAAAAGGGATTCTAGACGATTCCTGATCCCGTCTTCTCGAGCAGGCGTTTTTGCGCTTTCTTTTCGGCGAAAGTGCGGGGAGCATAGACCGGCTCACCCGTGACTGGATCGATCCCGGTGTGGTACATGCACGTCGATCGGGTCATCGGCGTCGGTGTGAAAATCTGAACTCCCTCGACCGGCCTCTCCCCCTCCCGCTCCATTTTTCGTATTTGCCGGGCCAGGTCTCGCGCCTCCTTCTCGGCGGTCCCGGGATGGCCGACCATGAAGTAGGACTTGAGGTGCTGAAGTCGTCCCCGGCTAAGCTCTTTAAAGACCCGGCGAAACTCATCGAGCCGGCCACGGCCCTTGTTCATTAGGCGAAGGACGCGCGGCGAGACGTGCTCGGGCGCGATCTTGAGCCGCCCGCTGATGTGGTGGCTGCACAACTCCCGGAGATACTCCCGGCTCTCCATGGCCAGGTCGTAGCGAATGCCGCTGCGGACAAAGACCTTCTTGACGCCGGGAATGGCCCGAGCCCGCTTCATCAACCGGATGAGCCGGCCGTGGCTGAGGTCGAGGCTCTCGCAGGGCAGGCATTTTCCGTCCCGGCACGGCGTCGGGCAGTCCATCCCGTACATGTTCGCCGTAGGACCGCCCAAGTCGTCGATATAGCCCTTGAACTCGGGATGCCGGGTCAGCCGCCGGATCTCTTCCAGGATGGACTCCTCGCTCCGGGAGATTATCCGGTCGCCCTGGTGGAGAGTCAGGGAGCAGAACGAACAGTCGCCGATACAGCCACGGTGGGTGATGACAGAAAATTGGGCCATGGCGAACTCGGGAAAATCAGAAGGCAGGCGACGCGAAAAAGGCAATCCGTAGGTCCAATCCAGGTCCGCGGTCGTGTATTCGGGCATCGGATACTGCAGGACAAACCGGCCGGCATGGGCCTGGGCAAGGCTGCGCCGGTTAGAAAAGAGGCGTTGGGCCTCGCCGAACTTTTTCGGATCTTGGCTCACCTCCTCGAAAGAAGGCAGCCGTTCGAACCCGGCCGGAAGCTCCTTCCTGATCACGCCTGTCCCCGGGATGCCGGCCAGGTCCCGCTTCCGCTCCAGCCGCGAGGCGATCTCGACAACCTGTTTTTCCCCGGGACCGTACACCAAGATATCCGCCCGCGAATCCAGGAGAAGGCTGCGCCGGACCTGGCTATCCCAATAATCATAGTGAGCCAGGCGCCGCAGGGAGGCTTCAATCCCCCCGATAACGATCGGCGAACCCGGGAAAAGCCGCCTGATCACGTTTGCATAGACAAGGACGGCTCGATCGGGAATCCCCGAATGATAGGGGAATAGAGGATCTTTGGCCCTCTCCCTTTTTAACGAAGTGTAATTGACCAGCAGGCTGTCCATTGAGCCGGAGGTGACCCCGAAGAATAGGCGGGGCCGCCCGAGCATCAGGAAATCCCGGTCGGTCTTCCAGTCCGGCCGCCCGATAACTCCGACCTTATAGCCATTGGCATCGAGGACTCGGGCGATCATCCCGACGGCCGAGAGGGGGTGATCAACGTAGGGCTCGCCGCTGATAAGGATGACATCGAAATTTCGGCCCGACGTCGAGATCATGATCGCTGGCCAATATTATAGCAGGGAAATAGAGCATGAAAACACAGATACCCGGGAATGGATCCGAACGGATAAAAAAAAAGGGCGGCTCCCGGACGAGAACCGCCCCTTCTGTTGCCCTAAGGATGTCTCGGCTAGCTTTTCTTCAGCTTGATGCCGCCGCTGAACGAGGACGCCTTGAGCGTCGCCCCCCCGCCGTTGACCGTCCCGCTCAACTCCTTGCGAGAGACCTTGCCCATGACCTTGACCTCGAAATCGGTCTCGATATCGCCGCTGAAGGTATCGGCTTCGAAATCGAAGGCCGAATCAGCGGGGAGATAAAGCTCGACGCCGCCGCTGTGCGATTTGAAACTGTAATTGCCCTGCTTGTTGATGCGGCCGCGATAGACAACTCCCCCGCTCAAGGCCTTGGCCCGGACGGAAGAAGCCTCGGAGATCCCGGTGAGTTCGACGCCGCCGCTCACGGTCTCGGCCTCGACCGAACCCTTGATCGTGGTGGCTTTGATCCCGCCGGAGATGGACTTGAGGTAAGCGTTGCCGGTCACGTCGGAGACCTCGACCTCCCCGCTGATCGACTCGCAGTTGACGGCGCCGCCGGCCTTGGTGAGCTGGACGCTGCCGCTGATGGCTTTGAGGTCGGCCGTTCCGCCGATCGTATCCGCGGTAACATCACCGCTGATGCTGTGGGCCTTGAGGGACGCCTTCGCGGGGATCCAGAGTTTATAGTCCACCGAGACATTGAGTGACTCTTCGCGTCCAAACTTTTCTCCTTTGGGATATTTTGTCTCGATCTTGACCATAGTGCCTTCCTGGGTGATCTCAATCTTCACCTTGGCCGCATTCTCCTTGGCCTTTTCCAGAGAATCGGCTTTCGAGATCTTGAGGGCCTCGACCTTTACCTGGTCCTGGTTCCAACTCATGGCCACGATGCTACCCGAGATGTTGTTGATGTCCACCTTGCCGTCCTTGGCAAGGGCCATCGTCTTCTCGAACTTCTCTTCGTACTTCTCTTTGGCCATGGCAAAAGAGAAGACAAGCAGCAGCGAGAGCACGAGCCAGAGTGTCCTTTTCTTACGCCAATCCTTCATTTTCGACCTCCTTGTATTTATCAGACTCAAAGGGCTGTCTCCGCCTTTTCAGGGGCGGCCGATCGTTCCAGCCCGATCATTTCCTCGAGGGTATCCACCTTTTCCCGATAGGCCGTTAGAAGGTAGGCCCGAGCAGTCAAGTTGCCGGGATCTCCCTCGATGATCTGCCGGCAGGCCTGGATGGTCTCATCCATCGCCGCCAGGTTACCCTTGAAAATCTCGGTGATTTCGGGGGGCAGGCGGCTGTCTCGGGAGATGACGGCTTCGCTCAAGGACAGGATGGCCTTTTCATAATAGCCTTGGGCTTCCCGGAGCTTGGCCAGGGTGTACTCGGCGGAATTTCTCTGCACCGGGTCGGGTTCGGACCGCCAGGGAGCTTGGCGGACGACCACCGCGCCGACAACCACCAAAGCCAGGGCGGCCGCGGCGGCGAATCGCCAACGATTGATGTTCCACAGCAGGCCCCAGCCGCTTTTCCTCCTCGTGCCGGCCGCCGGAGCTTCCTCGAAAGACTCTCTGACCGCAGCGGCGACCCTGGGCCAAACGGACGGGGAAGGTTCGGGCGAGTTCAGGTTCCCGGCCTGCTGGACGATCTCCGCAAAATCATCGGCGACCGACCGGCACTCTGGACAGGACTCGAGGTGGACTTTGAGATCTGCCTGTCGCTTGGCCCCGAGTTCCCCATCCAGGGATTCGCTGATCCATTCTTGGGCGTCCGCACACTTCATCATCGTTCTCCCTACAAAGCCTTCTTTTCTTTCAGCCATTCCCGGATTCTCATCCGGGCCTTGAAAAGCTGGGATTTCGAGGTCCCGACGGAAACACCGAGCATCCGGCCGATCTCGCCATGTTTGTATCCCTGGACATCATGGAGCAGGAAAACAGCCCTGAGGCGTTCCGGCAGCTCCTGGAGCGCCCGGTCGAGCGGAGCGGCAAGGCTGTCTTCGTGCTCGTCGTAGACGGCTTCCTCTTTTTTCCCTTCAACTTCGCTGAGGGCGATCATCCGACCGCCCCGGCTCTGCCGGCGACGCAGGAAGGAATAGCAGGTGTTGACGGCGATCCGGTACATCCAGGCCACGAAAGTTTCATCCTTCTGAACATCTTTCATATGAGTGAAGATCTTTATGAAGATATCCTGGAGGAGGTCCTCGGCGGTGACGCGGTCGAAGGTGTAGCGGTAGGCCAGGTTGAAGAGAGGCCTCTTGTATCGGTTGTAGATCTCCTCCATGGCTCGCTCATCGCCCTGCTGGCTGCGCATGATCAGCGAGGAGAGGGAGACGAGAGGACCGAAGATGGAAACGGAGTCTTTGTCTCTTTTATCGGCAGTCATGAGAGGAAATGCGCTTGGGGGATAGACCTGAGCAATCCGGCCGCCATTATCGCCTAATCGGGGGGCCGTGGCAAGAGCCGCTGTCAGGTTAAGGGCATCCATCTCTTTCCTCACTAGGTTAAGATGATTGAGCGGGCCAAAAGGTTGCCTTCAGACGCGTTCTGGACAAGAGAAGGGCTTGGGGCGGCCCGGGGACCCGCGGAGAGTCTCTTTTAAAACGGCCCCCAGCGCATCAGGACGGGCGGAATGAGGGTGATCAACCCGAAGACAACCCAGATAATGACCAGGGGAAGGAGCCATTTGGCCCATTTCTCCCAGCGCAACTGCGCCAGCCCCAGTATGCCCATGGTCACGCCGGAGGTCGGGAGGATGGGGTTGATATATTCGGCCAGCTGGAAGGCAAAGACCGAGGTCTGACGGGTGATGCCCACGAGCTCGCCCAGCGGCGCCATGATGGGCATGGTCAGGGCCGCTTGGGCAGTTCCCGAATGGACGAAGAAGTTGATGACACACTGCGAAATGAACATCATCTGGGCGGAGACGACAGGATGAAAACGGGCGATCGTCTGCGACATAAAATGCAGTGTCGTATCGAGGATTCTTCCGTCGGTGGCGACGACGAGGATGGCCCGGGCGCAGCCGATGATCAGGGCGGCGTTGACCATATCCTTGGCTCCCTCGACGAATGACCGGGCGATGTCTTCCCCCTTCAATCGCCCGACGACACCGGAGAGCATTCCCAGGGCCAGGAAAAGGCCGGCCATCTCGTTGATATACCATCGGTATTTCAGGATACCGAAGACGAGGAGAGCCATGCCGGCAAGGAATAGGTAGAGGACGCGTCTATGTGCACCGGTGAGCTCGACCTTTTCCGCCGGCGGAAGGTCGAGGCGGAGCTTATCCCGACGCGCCCGGTCGTCTTCATAAACAGGGCTCAAGCGGGGATTCTTGTGCACCCTGGCCGCGTAGCGCATCACGACGGCGATCGCGATCGTCGTGCCCCCCGCCCAGATGAGGATCCGGTAGCCCATCCCCGAGTAGACGGGAAGACCCGCGATCCCCTGGGCGATCCCGACGGTGAAGGGATTGAAAAAGGCGCCCGCAAACCCGGCCGCCGCGCCGACAAAGGGGAGTGCGACACCGACGATCGAGTCATAACCGAGCGAGAGCGCCAGAGGTATAAAGATCAGGACGAAGGGCATGGTTTCTTCGCACATCCCAAAGACCGCCCCTCCCAGCGAAAAGATGGTCATGATCACGGGGATAAGCAGGATCCGAAGGGCTTTGTTCCGGCCGAACCGCAAAGCCAAGTTATGGATGAAGGCCATGATAGCGCCCGTTTTCTGGATGACCGCGAAGGCTCCCCCGACCGCGAAGACGACGGCGATGATGGCGGCGGCTTCGATGAATCCTCTGACCGGAGACACAAACAGTGCGCCCAATCCCTGGGGGTTTCGGGCGGTCTGAGCGAAGGTGCCCGCTACCGGCACGGTCCGGCCGTCCTTTTCCGCCTTCTGGTACTGGCCGCCGGGGACGACCCAAGTGGCCACGACGGTGAGCATCACCATCGCATAGATCAGGACCAGCGTATGGGGCAACTTGATCTTCCGGAAGCGCATCAGCGTACCGCTTCTCTAGTCCTGAGGTCAAACCGGTCGCCCTCGATCAGCACATGCACGGCCGCGCCCCGGATAGCGATGAGCCCGGATGGCGTGACCTCCGTGTCCGCCCGGGACCCGTCATAGACGACGACACTTCTCCGGCCCACGACCTCGAAGGTTTCGTCGGGGCCGACGATGATGGCCGTTTCCTCGTCGATCCCGATCCCCAGAAGAGAGGGCTTTTCAGCCACCAGGCTGATCAACCGGTTATGTCGTTTTCTGGTCACAAAATGTTGGTCGATGATGGCCGTGCGGATAAAGCCCAGCCCCTCGCCGGTGACGATGTTCCCGGCTTCCAAGGTCTCGAACTCGTGGCCCTCTTCGGGTT
>CAYOZW010000060.1:0-15246 GCA_964408495.1 uncultured Eubacteriales bacterium | reverse complement strand
CGGATCCCTGCCCGCTCGCCTCCGGATGACCTTCTCGCCCATACCCCTCGCCTTGGGAAAAGAGGGCATGGTTAGGATTTATGGATGGTTCCTGGAAGTGTGGGGTGTGGGGCCGTCGGTTTGGAACTTAAAAGAGGGCGAGCTGGCCGCCGGACTTTTCCTCCGGCAACTCCTCCCCAAAGAGGCTGATCCTGCCGTAGTTGCCGTCATGACCGGGTACGATCTTGACGGCACCCCTCCTCATCCGGTCGACCGCCTGTCCGATACGTTCCGGCTGAAATCGAACAAGTTCCTGGATAGGAATCTCAGTCAAGATCCTGTGCTCGTCGCCGAACTCTCGGATCAGCCTGAAATAGATGTCCCAGACGCTTTGGCATTCGGAGGTCTTCTCGATGGCTTCGGCGATGATCTCATTCAGCGGGATGAGGCTTCGGTAAGCGGTTTTGAAGGGCGGACGCGTTCCTTCCTCCCGGTCGGCGAGCTCCTCGACCCGGTGCATGACTCCGATGGTCAGCTTCTTCCCGCACTTGGGGCAGATGTCCTTGTGCAGGAGGGATTCCTTGGGAGAGAAGAGAACGCCGCACTTGCGGTGGCCGTCGTAATGATATTTTCCCTCCGCCGGGAAAAACTCGACGGTGTAAAGGAACTTGTCCGGGTCCCGGCTGCGCAGGGCCTCGACCAACCCCCTGAAGCTGAAGTCGGTGTCGAAGACGTTGGCCTCGCGGCCGAGCCGGGAGGGAGAATGGGCATCCGAATTGGAAACAAGGGCGTATCTGTCGAGGGCGGAGAGCCGCCAATTCATCGGCGGGTCGGAAGACAGCCCTGTTTCCAGGGCGAAGATGAACGGCGTCATCTCCTCGAAGCATTCCTCGATCGTGTCGAATCCCGAGTTGGAGCCGAAGAGCGAGAACCAGGGCGTCCAGATATGGGAAGGGATAACGACGCAGCGGGGGCAAATCTCGGCAACGATGCGAACGAAATGTTTGGCGTCCAGTCCGAGGATAGGACGGCCGTCCGAACGCAGGTTGCCCAGACCGGAGAGCCGGCTGTTGATCTTCTCGACGGATTCGAAGTCAGGGGCGAGAAGCAGGAGATGGACCTTCCTGACCCGGCCCTTCTTTGAATAGATGAAGCTGATTTCGGTGGAGAGCACGAAATGGACCTCATCCGGCCGGCAGGACATGCCCTTGAGATAGCCGTTGTTGGCAGGCAGGATACTTTTCAAGCGGAAGAACCCGTTTCCCTCCGGCTCCAATTTCTCCTTGATCAGGAAAAACCACTCCGGGTGGGTGAAATCGCCGCTGGCGACGAGCGAGAGGCCTTTGATCTTGGCCCAGTGGGCGATGTTATCTAAGGTCATGTCGCGCGACGTCGCCCGGCTGAACTTGGAATGTATGTGAAGGTCGGCGGTGAATCGCATGATGAAGAAGGGTTGAGTGTAATGAATGGAGGAAGAGAATGCAAGGGTGATTTTTTTACTTCCTTGCATAATATGGCCAGCCACCTGGGAACATCATTGCTCCTGCTCAGGTTTTTAACGCCGTTGAGGCTCGGAGTATAAGCTCGAAGGCCCGCGAATTTCCCCCCAAAAAGGCGAAGGGAGAAAACGGGCTCGCTTTCGATGCCGCTGTCCTGAACCTTCGAGGTCGCCTGTCCGTTCCCAGGTGACTGACCGGCAATGCGCCGATGTTTGGTGGAGAGTTGAGACTATTGGCTGCGGGAGAGTTCCTGGCCCTTGCGCGCGTACTCGGAAGCGTGTTCCGTGTCCCCCAAACGGCCGTAGAGGTCAGCGAGAAGGAAGTATCCAAGAGGCAGATTCTTGGGGTCGGGGCCGAGCTCGATCCCTCGCTTGGCGAGCCGGATCGCCTCCTCGTAGTCTGCGCCGCGGTTGAGATAGATCCGTGCCAGGTAGAAGTAACTCAACGGGAATTCCGGGCTGATCTCCATGGTCAGGCGGAGATATTTCTCCTCCTCGTCTTCCCGCCCCATCATTCGGTAGAGGCGCGAGAGATTAAAGCTGGCCTTGAAGTGATGGGGCGAGTTCTTGATTTCCTCCTGGTAGGCCTCAGCCGCTTCCTGGGACCGGCCCTGTTTTTCCAGGAGCTCGGCCCGGTTGTAGTTGAGGTTGGAAAGGGTCGCGTCGATGGCCATCGCCGAGGCGATGTGGCTTTCGGCCTGGGCGAGGTCCTCCTGGATGAGATAGATGGCGGCCATGGCATTATGGGAAGCCGCCGAATCGCTATTATAGGATAGGCATTCGTCATAATACTTAAGAGCCTCGTCGTATTTTTTCTGGACGAACGCCAACGTTCCCAACTGGTAGTAAAGCTGGGGGTCGGAAAATCCTTTTTTCAAATACTCGATGACGAAATTCTCCCCGTCCGGAGCCCGACCCAAGTTCAAGTAAGAGTTGGCGATATTGATGACGCAGAAGGCGTCATCGGGCTTCAACTCCAGGGCCTTCTCGAAATAGGGGATGGCCTCAGAAAACTTGCGCGCCTTGAAGTAGATGTTGCCGATGGAAAAGTAGGCATCGCCAATTTCCGGGTCGCTGGAGATGATCCGCTGGATTATGGATATGGCCTCGTCGGGTTTCCCGCTCATCCCCATTTCCCGGGCCCGGGAGAGCTCGTTGAAAACGACAATCTTCTCCTTCGGGTTGCCGAGTACTTTCCCTTCGAGTTTGGAGGAATCGGTGAAAGATCCGACGTAACCGAGGGCGGCCAACCTCTCGCGCGTCTCCGGATCGACCTTCCGGATGTCCATCTCGTAGGCGTTCCGGCTGTGCTTTTCGACAAAGCTCGTCGCGGCGGTCTCGAGTTCGGCACGGAGTCGGGTCTCGGTTGAGGCTAGGTTTCTCGTCTCTTCGGCGTCGGCAGACAGGTCATAGAGTTCTATTTCGGGGGCGATGATCAGCTTGTGCTGTCTGTCCTGGAAGCCGCGCAGCTCCGACCAGCCGTAGTGGAAGCGGGGATAGTATGTCTCCGAATAGACATAACGCTTGGCGCTCTTCCCCGGTTGGAAAAAGAAGGGGACTAGGCTTTCTCCCTGGACCTCGCTGGGGACGGGAAGACCGGCCATCTCCAGCACCGTCGGCATGACGTCGACAAGGGAGGCGACGGCCGGGACGGAAAGGCCCTGGACCCTGGCGAAGGGCGTGACGAAGATGAGTGGAACGTGAGTTGCCTCCTGATAGATGAAAAAGCCGTGGGTGGATTCCTGGTGCTCTCCCAGGCTTTCTCCGTGGTCGCCGGCGATGACGAGGAAGGAACGCTCGGCAAGACCGTTCTCCTCGAGAAATTGCTCGAGCCTGGCCAGCTGGGAATCGACGAAAGCGATCTCCCCCACGTAAGGGTTCCTGTTGTATTTTTCGGCGAAGGAGGGCGGCGGCTCATAGGGAGTGTGCGGGTCGTAGAGATGGATCCAGCTGAAAAACTTCGCGCCCTTGTTTTTCTCCAGCCACTTCAGCGCCTCATCCATGACATCGTTAGCCGGCCGTTGGACCGTTCCCAGCGAGATCTTTTCGAACTTGCCCAGGTCGAAGCGGTCGAAGTAGGTGTCGAAGCCCTGGCTGAGACCCCACTTGGAGTCGAGGACATAGGCGGCGATAAAGGCGCCCGTGGCGTATCCCCGGCCCTTGAAGACCTCGGCCATCGTGGTGAGCTCCTCGGGCAGGATAAATCCCCCGTTGTCCCGGACGCCGTGAAAAAGGGGCAGTGTCCCGGTGAAAATCGAGGAATGGGAAGGAAGGGTGAGGGGCGTCGGGGTGATGCAGTTGTCGAACTTGACGCCCCGGGCGGCCCAGCTATCGATCGTGGGGGTCTCGACCCGGGAGAAGCCGTAGCAGCCGAGACGGTCGGCCCGGGTGGTGTCCAGGGTGATGAGAATGACGTTGAAATCCTGTTCGCCCCTGAGAGCGGAGAAGCCCGGGCGCGTCTGCCGGACAAAAAGGATGGTCAGCGTGGCGGCGATCAGGATGATGGCAAGGCCGCTCCAGAGGACGAGGCGTTTTTTATTCTTATGCATGAAAGGCTATTTTAACATAAATCAGCCCGCCGGAGTTGGCGGGGACGGAGGGGAAAAAAAGGGGGACGGTCCCGGTCGGGAACCGTCCCCTGTGCGACTGCAGGGGCTTCTGTTAGAACATCAACCGGAGGCCGAGTCGGAATTGGCGCGGCGAAGCGATGTCGTAGACCTGGTGTCCGTCAGCCGAAGGATAATCCCCCGGGGTCCAGTCGTAGCCGATCCTGGTCGCCCAGTTCGTGATCGTGTCCTCGTTGAGGACGTTGAAGATGTCGAAGATCACGCCCAGCCGGTAGTTCTGGGCCAGGGTGAAGATCTTCTCCAGCCGGAGGTCGAGGAGACTCAGCACCTGATAGTGGTTGGAACCCCGCTCTTCGGTGTAGAAGGTCACCCGTCCCTGGTTGTAGTAGGAAGTCCTGTACCGGGTGGTCCAGGCGTTGCCGGTGATGGCCCGGAAGTAGGCGTTGAAGCTGATGTCGAGCGGCATGATGTAGGTCCCCTGGACCTTGAGCATGTGGGTGGGGTCGTTGGTGGAGTTGCCGTCGGCGTTGATCCAGAAGTTGGGGTCGGCGGTCTTCAGCCCGTCCCGGTCGCCGTAGCCGATGTCGTCGGCAAACCCGTTGTCGATCGTCCCGTAGGCCTTGGAATAGACATAGGAGAGGAGCAGCTGCCACCTGTTCGAGAAGCGCTTGTTGAACAGGAATTCCAATCCCCAGTATTTCCTGTAGGGATCGAGAGAAATCCAGGGCTGGCCCTTCTCGATGTTGTCGATGATGTACTCGTAATTGCCCGTGGTCTCGTCCGTTCGCTCGTAGATGGTGAAGGTTTTGTCCAAATCGGAGACATAGACATCGACGGGATTGTAATCGGCCAAAAGGTCGTACTGCCCGATGATGTTTTTCCAGTCCCGGTTGATGTAGGAAACGCTGACCGAGGCGTCCTTGAACAGCTCTCTTTCCAGGGAGACGACGTACTGGTTCATGTAGGGGTGCTTGATGTCGTCACTCATCTTGTAGAGGTTTTCGAAGACGATCCTGTAGTCTTCAACGTACTGCTGGCCGTCCCAGACGTAGGAGATCCAATCGCTGATCGCCGAGGCGGGATTCATCCGGTCGTGGTAGCTGGACAGCATCGCTTCGGTGAACTGGCCGTAGTGGGCCTTGAGGACAGTCGTCTTGTCGCCGAAGACATCGAAGGTGAAGCCGACACGCGGGGCCAGGCGGAAGGTGTTGTAAACAACACTGTCTACGTCCTTGACCGTGCCCCAGTTCTGGCTGAGGCGGAGGCCGACGTTGACGTTCAGCCGCGGGGTGATCTGCCAGGAGTCCTGGACGAATCCTTCCAGGCGAGTGTAATAGGTGTTGAGGTCATAGCCTTCATACTGATAGGCAAGGTAGGGCTCTCCCTGGGCATAGTCGTAATAATACGTGTAGTTGGGGCCGGTGTACCCGAATCGGTTCCTCACGAAGGAGCGCTCCGCTTCGACGCCGAACTTGAAGTCATGGTCCCCGGCGATGAAATCCTCGACGTATTGGGTGTAGCTGGCGTTGACCTGGAAACGGCTGCGGTCGTAGTAGCCGAAATGATAGGCGTTGTCAACCCATTTATCCTGATCCTCGAGATAGTGGGCGGGGATGTCCATGCCGTTCACGGGGTCGAGGTAATAATAACCCCAGAAGAAGGCCCCCTTGATGTCGAAGAAGGACTTGGAGCTGATAATACTCGTCAGGCTGAAGTTGCCGACGACTTCAGGCGATTTCTGGGTCAGGGTGGTGTCCGGGCTGAGCTGGGTGTGTTCGAACCCGAAGGGGGCCCGGTTGGTCCCGTTATAGGTGTCGACCTGCACGGAGGCCATCAGGTTCGTGCTCGGCGAGATCTGCGAGGTCAACTTGAAGAAGGAGTGCGGCTGCTTGTAGTCGGAGGCTTCGGAAAAGCCCGTCGGGTAATCCTTTGTTCTATAGTACTGGAGGCCGACATAGAACCAGAGTTTATCCTTCTTGATCGGGCCGCCGAGATGACCGCTGAAATCCATGAGTTCCAGCTTCGGCGCGGTCAGCTCCGGGAAGTCTTCGATATAAGCTTGGTTGTTTTCTTTCACAAAGAACTTCGATTTGCCCTGGTAATCCGCCTCAAAATGTCCCGAAAGGCTATTGCCGCCGGACTTGGTGATGATGTTGAAGATAACACCGGTGAAGTTTCCGTATTCCGCCGGCAGTCCGACCCCCATGACTTTGGCTTCCTCGATGATGTTGTGGTCCAGGAAGACCCAGGCGGAACCGGCTTCCGGGTCGGCGACGTTGACGCCGTCCATGGTGTAGGCGATGCCGGTGCTCGAAGAGGCTCCGTAGGCCACATCATCGGTGGTGACTCCCGGTGCCAGTTGGACGATATCGGCGGTGAACTGACTGTAGGGGATGTTCCGCAGGATCTCACTGGAGAGAGTGACCGAGGCGGATTCGGTCGATTTGACGTCGACCGTGGGCGCCTGGGCGACGACGGTCACCTCTTCCTGGACGGCCGCCTGCTCCAGGATAATGTCGACGCTCAGCCGGGTGGTCGTGGTCAACCTGATGTTTTCACGAACGACCGTCTTGAAACCGTCCAGTTCCGCCTTGACCATGTAGGTTCCGGGCGGAAGCGCCGGAAACCGGTAGGATCCCTCGGCATCGGTGACCGTGGAGCGGGTGCCCATCAGATTGGGACCGGAAACCGTGACGGTTACGCCGGGAAGGGCGGCTCCCTGCCCGTCGATGACCTGGCCCAGAACGGCTCCGGTTTCTCTGGATTGAGAAAGGGCCAAAGAAGGGAAGATGAGAACGAAAGCGAGAAAGGCAAATAGTATCCGCTTCTTCATGAATACCTCCTTATTCTTGCGGAGTTGGAAAACCTATCCCCATTTCCTTTGAGCGTCTCTCCTTTGATCGTCACCTATTCGCACCTCCTGTAACCTCATGTTAGACATAACCGTATTCAGCATTTTTCGTGCCATCCAGGGGAATCAGAGTGCGGCCTCTGCTCTTCTTTTTTATTTTCCCCATAGCGTTAAACTCTGATAATCCCCCTCTGTCTTACCCGGGAAAAGAAACTTTGCGCCCAACGAGTAAAGTATCTTTACGCGAAGATATAAAATCATTTCCGCTCATTTTCATTTGAATATCATGGGATGAATGGCTGTGTCGAAAGCCGTGACTATTTCTTTTGAAATCCTTCCTGAAAATGAAGTCGGCAATATAGTGAAACCGGACCTCAAACTCAAGGGCGCGGTGGGGAATTTGAAACGAAACCGCCCTTGTGCTAATTTGAAGATATGAAGATGCTGATGAAGAAGACGGTTCTCCCGGCGGCTTTCATCCTCCTATCCGCGCCCTTTTCTTATTCTCAGAAGGATCTCGCTCCTCGCTTCCGCGAGTGGCTCGAAGACGTCTCGCCCATCATTACCAAAACGGAACAGGAGGTCTTCAAGCGGCTCCGGACCGACGCCGACCGGGACAAATTCGTCCGCTTCTTCTGGCGCCAGCGCGATCCTTACCCTGACACCGCGGAAAACGAATTCACCAAGGAATACATGGAAAGGATCCGCTTTGCCGACCAGAATTTCGGCCGGGAATCATCGAAGCGGGGAAGCCAAACGGAAAGAGGATATTTTTATCTTCTCCTCGGGAAACCCCTGGAAAGACAGTTCTTCACTACGTTTTCCCAAGTTTGGCCGATAGAACTCTGGTACTATAAGGGAGCCGTCGAATATGGCCTTCCGCCCTATTTTTATCTCCTCTTCTATCAACCCCAGGGACTGGGCGATTATCGCCTCTATTCGCCCGGAGTAGAAGGTCCGGAAACGCTGGTCATTCCGAGCATGACGGCCCGGGTCCTCACCCGCGACCGGGCCTACCAGGTCATCAAGGATGTCTCGGCCGAGCTGGCCGGGGCCTCTCTGAGCTACCTTCCCGGCGAGCAGCACCTGCAGGCCGGTGCCTTCTCTTCGACCAGCATCCTGGCCAGCGTCAGGAGCCTGCCGGAAAAGAAGTATTCCGACGCCTACGCCCGGACTTATCTTAGCTACAAGGATTATGTGGAGACCGAATATTCCGACAGCTTTATCGACAACAGCTTCATGGCCGAAGTCTTCCGGCACGGCGGACAGCCCTTCATCCATTGGGCCCTGGAGCCGAAAAAGATCAACTTCGTCGATCGCGGCGGTCGTTACCAAGCGTCCTTTGAGCTTGTCCTCAGGCTGGAAGACGGGGAGGGCAACCCGATCCTTGAGAAGATCGAGGAGATCCCTCTGACCGTCACCCCCGAACAGTACAAGGCTCATGAGCGCCAGATCTTTGCTTTCCAGGACATCCTGCCGGTCATCCCCGGCCGCTTCCGGCTCTTCGGATTGCTCAAGAACAAGTCCGCCCGGGACTTCACATCCTTCGGCGCCGCGATCGTGGTGCCCGAAAAAGAAGCCGGACTTCGGCCCGGCTCGTTGGTCCTCTATCACAGCCGGGAGAGACTGGGTGAGCGCTGGCCCCGGGCCTTGAGTGCCTTCACCTTCGGTGGGACTCATTATCTCGTCAACGCCCGGAATGAATTCCCGCCCCGGTCAGAGATGGGCATCTATCTTCAGCTGACCGGGTCCGGGGAAATAAGGCCTCCAGATAAATCGGCGGTCCTCCTCGACATCAGAGCGGCCGATAGCGAAGTGAGCCTCCTGAGTCAAAAAAAAGCCGTTTCCGAAGTTTTAACCGAGGACGGGGAAGGACTGGACACTGGATTGATCTCCCTGGCAGCCCTCAAGCCCGGCTATTATGGGGCTGAGATTTCCCTGGTTGAGGAGAACGGCCGCAAAATCTTTACGGCCAAGGAGAATTTCATCTTGCTTTCTCAGGCCGTACCCGTTCTTCCCTGGGTTTATGCCAGGGGAAATCCAGCTTTTCCAAACCCCCAGGACCTGGCCACGCTGGCGACCGAATATTTCTTGACCCGGCAGTACGATAAGGCCTTGACTCTGGCCGAGCAGACGCTCGAGCTCAAGGACGAACCGGCCGCACGGCTTCTTCTCGCCAAGGTTCTGTATGCGCTCGGCCGCCATCAGGATTCGCTAGCCGCCCTCAAGCCCCTCGAGGCAGCCGAACTATCAAGTGAGGCCGCCAAGGTCACTGCTGCCGATTACGCCGCGCTCAAGGATTGGTCCTCGGCCTTGGTCTATCTTGAAAAGCTTCTCGCCCAGGCAACTGAATTGAGTGTTTTGAACTTGGCCGGAGAGTGCCATCTCAACCTGGGGCGGCCCGGCCAGGCGCTGTCTCTTTTCCAACGATCCCTCGAGATCGACCCGGAGCAATCGGCCGTTAAGGCCATGGCCGAAAAAGCCCGGGAAGCGATCAAACAGCCTCCCTGTCCTTAAAAAAATGGGGACGGTCCTACTTTTTTCAAAAATATTGAGGGTCCTACTATTTTTCAAAAATGGGACTGGTCCTGCTTTTTTGGAAATCCCTCCCCCTTGATGGGGGAGGGTTTGGGAGAGGGTGAAATAAATTGTACCGCCCCCACTTTGTTCTTTGGCATAGATTTTGCTATAAATTCTGATGGATAGAAAGGAGTGCCGAAATGGCGCCAAAAAAGATGGTCATTGTATTCATCGCCCTGCTGATGGCCGTTTCCGCCCGCGCCCAGTATCAAGGCCGAATCGAGGGGAAAGTCACAGACAACGCCGGAAATCCCCTGGACGAGGTGGAGGTAACGATCATCTCCACAAAACTGGGGTCCCAGAAATTCGACCTGAAGACCGACCAGGGAGGCCGGTTCACCCAGATCGGCCTGTCGCCCGGTTTTTATATGCTCAACTTCAAGAAAGCGGGGTTTACGCCGCGGGCGGTCGAGGTCAAGGTCAACATCGCCGAAGCGGCCAAGTTCGAGGTCAAGTTGGAGACCGCCGCCGCCGAAGTGGAACGGACGATATCGGAATCGGACAAGCTCTTCCTCAAGGGAAATAAGCTCTATAACGAAAACAAATTCCCCGAGGCCGTGGCTTCCTATGAGGAGGCTATCAGGCTCAGTCAGAGCCAATGGGCCTACCATTTCAATCTCGGCCTGGCCTACAAGAAAATGGATAAGAGTGAAGAAGCGAGGGCCGCCTTTTCCCGGGCCCTGGAGCTTAACCCGGGTTCATTCAGTGTGACCAAGGAGCTGGCCGAGAGCCTGGCCAAGGCTGGGAATTACCAAGAGGCGAAAATGCTTTACCGGAAGGCCCTGGAGATCAGCGCCGACGACCCCGACGTCTTTTACAACCTCGGTCTCTGCGAGGTCAGCACGGGAGAAAGCGAAGCGGCGCTGGATTCGTTTTCCCAGTGCATCTTGCTCAAGCCGGAATATGCGGACGCTTATTATCAGCGAGGCACGCTTTATATCGGGCAGAATAAGACCCAGGATGCGGTGGAGAACCTGGAAAGGTTTTTAGAATTGGCACCCGGCCATGAGAAGGCCGGGGTGGCCAAACAGCTCCTCGATTATCTCAAGAAATGAGGAGCCGGAATCTAACCGGGCTCAATGGAGAGCCGGCTTCTACTTCACCTCAAAGTCGATGGTCTTGACCACCGACTTCTGGGAAACCTTGTCGACTATGGAGATCGCCAGGGTGTAATTCCCGGCCGGCAGGTCGCGCTGCTCGATCCGTTCCTCCTCCCCCTTTTTGATCTTGACCGTCTGCTTCATGGGCAAAGGCTGGCTGATCACGAAGGAGTCATAAGTCTGAGGAGTGAATTTGATCTGCATCTCCTCTCCCTTCTTGACCTCGAAGTCGATCTCGATTTCGTGCTTTCCGGCCGGATTCGGCTGGGCGCCGAAAACGAAGAAAAAGATGTCCAGGTTATCTCCCTGAGAGAAAGTCCTGTCGAGGTTGGGGACGACCTTGAGGTAGGAATAGGTGAAACAATCCTTGTGGAAAACGGTCCGATCCTCCGCGCCTTCCATCTGGTCCATCTGCTTGGCGAAAAAGAGGGGAGTCGTGTCTAGCGTTTTGCCGAGTTTGCTGATGTCGGGGAGGCTGATTTCGTAGTAGGCGATTCCGACCTTCTGGAGGTCGACAGAGGTCACCGCGACGGCGACGACGAAATCTCCGGCGGGCAGAGGGTAGCCGACGCTGTAAACGCCCTCTTTTTCCGGGTCCAAATCAGCCGCCGGCAGCTTGAAAGCAGCGGGCACCCAAGCTTCTCTAAAGACCTCGGGCACGCCGTTTTTGTCCAAACGGTTGAATTGCAGGAATACGTTGAAATCCGCCTGGAGCTCCGCTGGAGCTTCCTGGACGGGAGTCTCTTGAGGGCCCTTCTGACCCGGCTCAGTTTCAGCTGAGGGCGCGGCGACCGGTTTATAGTCCAGGTCGGAATTCTTGATTTTCAGGAAGAAGAGGGTGTGAAAACTGTTGTCCCGGGCGGGAAAATAGAGGCTGTGGAAAATAACGAATGGGAAATCCTGCCGTCCCTGCCGGGAAGCCAAGCCTTCCTGGATATCCGCTTTCACTTGCGGGGGGATAAAAACTTGTCCCTTGCTTTTTTGACCGGCCTCCTGAGCCGCAGGACTCACTCCGGTCAACAGGCTGACCGACAGGGCGATGAAAAGAACAGGGACGATGAATCCTTTCGCGTTCATTGTTCCTCCTCTGGAAAACGCGTTCTCAGTTTCCTTAAAAACACATGCAAGAAAGATGCCAATCTTTACGAGAAAAACAAAGAATTAATATAGCAGAATTGAAATATTTTGCAAGAAGGCTCAGGGTATGGGCTCGAAGGCCCGCGAATTTCCCCCGGCGAGGGAAATTCGCTTATTTCCTCGGCTCGCTCTCCGCTTCGCGGAACCCTGCCCGCTCGCCTCCGGATGACCTTCTCGCCCATACCCCTCGCCTCGGTCTAAGCTGGAGGCTCGTCAGCCCGCTCGCTTCCCACATCGGCTTCTTGGAGGGGGAATCCGGGCCGCCTTAGCGCTTCTTCTGGTAGCGGCGGACGGCGTTCTGGTGCTCGGCGAAGGTCCGGCTGAAATGATGACGGCCGTCGTTCCGGGAGACGAAATAGAGGTACTCTTCCGGGGCCGGGTGGATGACCGCCTCCAGGGCCTCTTTTCCGGGATTGCAGATCGGCCCGGGCGGCAGTCCGGAATAACGATAGGTGTTGTAGGGTGAATCGAGGGCCAGATCTCTTTTGGTCAGGTTTCCATGGAAAAGACCCTCTTGCTTGAGGGCGTAGATGATGGTCGGATCGCAGTCGAGCTTCATGCCGATCCGGAGCCGGTTGTGGAAGACGGCCGAGACCAGCCTTTTTTCCTCGGGGACAGAGGTCTCTTTTTCGATGAGCGAAGCCAAGATCACGATCTGTCGGGGCTTCATCTTCAGGGAATCCCCCCGCTCCTTCCAGACGTCGGAGAACACCGCCCGGAACTGGCCGACCATGGCCTGGACAGCTTCCGCCGATGCGATGTTCTTGGGAAAAGAGTAGGTCTCGGGGAAAAGATATCCCTCCAGGTTTTCGGCTTCCGGGTCCAGGGAGAGGATGGGGCCGGGGTCCTGAAAAGCTGCCAGAAAACCTTCTTTTCCCTCGGCGATCAGGGGCGCCATAAGCGGAGCGATCTCCTCAGCCGTTAATCCCTCCGGGACGGTCACAGGATGAAGGAAGGCCCTCCCTTTGACCAAGATATCGAGAACCTCTTTAGCCCGGAGAGGCGAGGTCAGGACATATTCACCAGCTTTAATTTTTCGGGGGTAAAAAAAGAGGCGGTAGCTGACGATAAAGGGCAGCCGGGCGCCGATAATCCCCTTTTCTTCAAGGAGGCGGGCGACGGAATTCGCCCCCATCCCTTTCTCGATCTCGACACGGACCTCCTCCGGGTCAAAGGTGCGGAGGCAGTAGAGCGAAACGGCGAGCCAAATGAACAGAGCGAAAAGGACGAGCGAAGCGAGGGCAAATCCGGTCCTAGCGATCTTGGGGAGCATGGCTGTTGAAGCGGCGGGAATCGAGATAGGCCTGAAGGATAAGAACGGCTGAAATCTGGTGTTCGACCTGATGTTTCTTCTTGGTTTTGATCTTTTGCTCATGCATAATGCCGGCGGCCTGGCGGGTGGTCAGGCGCTCGTCCCAGAGAACGGCCGTGATCCCGGAGGTCTTCTCCAGATGCGAGGCGAATCGGCGCGTCTTGTCAGCTTGTGTGCCCGAGCTTCCGTCCATGCGCAGGGGGAATCCGATGACAATCTCCCCGACCTCGTGTCGGTGGACAAGATCGCGGAAGAAAGCGTCGTCCTCGGCGTCGCCGCGAAGACGGTACTGGCCCAGGGGTTGGGCGGTGAGCTCCAGGGGATCGCTCAAGGCCAGGCCGATATGGACATCACCGAAGTCGATCCCCAGGATTCTCATCAGGCCAGCCTTCCCAGACAGCGCTTTTTGCGGCGGTGCTTTTCCAGCCCCAGACGGATGAGCTCCTCGAGCAGCCGGCCGAAAGGCAGGCCGCTCACCTCCCAGAGCTTTGGATACATCGAGATTTCGGTGAAACCGGGAATGGTGTTGATCTCGTTGATATAGAGCTTGCCCGTGCCGTCCTCAAGAAAGAAATCGAGCCTGGCCATCCCCGAGCATTCCACCGCCTGGAAGGCTTCGACCGCCAGCCGCTGGACCTTCCTGATGATCGGCCGGGGGAGTTGGGCCGGGATGCGGAACCGCGTCTTGCCTTCTATGTATTTGTCCCTGTAGTCATAGAATTCCCGGTGCGGGATGACTTCGCCCGGGAGGGAAGCGCGCGGCTCGTCGTTCCCGAGCACGCTGCATTCGACCTCCCGGCCCTTGATCCCTTCCTCGATCAGGACCTTGCGGTCGTGACGGAAACCAAGGATGAGGGCGCGCTCCGTCTCGCCGCGGGTTTTCACTTTGCTGATACCGACGCTCGACCCCAAGTTGGCCGGTTTGACGAAGAAGGGAAGACCGAACTCTCGCCCGATCCGGTTGAGGATGGCTTTCTTCCGTTTTTCCCAATCGGATTGCCGATAGGTCCGGTATCTCACGATCGGAAGGCCCCGGTCGGCGAAGAGGGCCTTCATCACCGCCTTATCCATTCCGGCCGCCGAAGCGAGGACGCCGGCTCCCACATAGGGGACGTCGGCCATTTCAAAAATCCCCTGGATCGTTCCGTCCTCACCGAAGGGCCCATGGAGGACGGGAAAATAAATGTCGGCCCCGACCTTTTCGGGGAGTGAAGAAAAGTCGGCCCAGGGAAGGAACGAATGCGTCAGACCCCCGGCCAGCCGTTCCGGGGGGAGCAGCGGCGAGGCGACCCGTCTCCATCGTCCCTCTCTGTCGATGAATATGGAATTCACCTGAAACTTGGACTTGTCGATATTCCGAAAGATAGCTGCGGCCGAAGACAGCGAGACTTCGTGTTCAGCCGAGCGGCCGCCGAAAAGCAGGGCGATCTTGACCTTGTGGCGTTTCAACGGTTTTAGAAAGACGGTATTCTAAAGAATCGATGTCCGCTTGTCCAATAAATAGAGGGCGGACTAGAGAGCGTTCTTGAGACTCTTGCTCGGGTTGAACTTGATCCTCTTTTTCGGCGGAATAGCGACTTCGGCGCCGGTCTTGGGATTCCGGCCTTTGCGGGCCTTTCTCTCCTTGATCTCAAAACTTCCGAACCCCGAAAAGGTCACCTTGCCTCCCTGCTTCAGGGTGCTCTTGATCCCCTCCATGATAGAGGAGAACGCTTTGGCTGCCTGGAGGGCAGTAATTCCTGCGTCCTTGGACATCCGGGTGATGGTTTCTTTCTTGTTCATTTCGAACCTCCTCGTCCCTTATGCGACTAAATCATTGAGACTGCTGACTTTTATGTTAACGGTATGAGCCAGGGCTGTCAAGTCCAAATTTATTTATTGACAGTCCAAAAAGGGCTGCTTATAATGAAAATACTGACAGGACGGCCGTGAGGCAAAGGAGCCAGAAATGAAAAACACTCCCAACATGAGGATTCTTCTCGGATTTTTCTTGGTTATGGCGCTGGCGATAGTCTTCGGGCCGGCTTCCGCTCAGACTATGGCCGAAGACCAGGAGCAGGTCCAGCATCAAATCGAGCGGGCCAAGATATTCCGAGAGGCCTACCCTATCATCGCCGAGGTCGACTTGTACTGCTCCCTTTTCGTCCATGAGGGGGATCTTCCCGAGTTGATGATCATCGGAGCAGAAAAAGGCTACGAGAAAACCATCTTCTCCGACGCGG